>NZ_JAKJIB010000249.1 GCF_021864505.1 Falsiroseomonas oryziterrae | reverse complement strand
CGGCGCGGCGGGCATGGTCGCGGCCTGGGCGGAGGTGTTGGAGCCGGCCTGGCCGATCCCGCCGGGCGGCGGGAGGGCGGCGACCGGCAGGGTGCCCGGATCGGCCGGCCGCGGCGCGGCGGCGACCTGCGGCAACTGGGTGCGCCCCTGCTCGGCGGCCTGCTCGAGCCGCGGAGGGACAGGCGGGACGACGTCGACGGTTCGCTGGCCGCCGCCCGCCAGGTTGAACCAGGCGACATAGCCGCCGACCATCAGCGCCAGGCCCGCGAGCATGGCGGCGCCGGCCGGAACGCCACGCTCGGCCACCGGCTCGGGGAAGACCAGCTTCGGCTTCTCGGCCACCGGCAGGGTGGAGTCGCGGAACCTGCGCGCCATCTCGTCGCCGCCGAGGCCGAGGGCGGCGGCATAGCTGCGCACGAAGCCGACGGCATAGGCGGTGCCGGGCAGGTCGGAGAGCCGGCCCTCCTCCAGCGCTTCCAGATAGGCGCGCCGGATGCGCAGGCGGGTCGCCATGTCCGGCACGGACAGGCCAAGCGCCTCCCGCGCCTCGCGGAGTTCGGCGCCGATGCGCACGGCCTCGCCGGGCGCCGGCTCGGGGTGCTTCGGAATGCGCTTCAGATCGTAGGGCACGGGAGGGACACCTAGCGCGCGGACCGGGCGTCCGCAAACCGAATCGTGATGGAAAAATCCTGTGTCATTTCTGCTTCGCCCGGAACTCAGGCAGCCGGGCGCCGCCGGCTGGCCAGGGCGGCGGCAGCCTGCCAGACGAGCTCGCGGACGATCTCGGCGGCCGGCTGCTCGCGCGTGACCATGCCCACGCTCTGCCCGGCCATCAGCGAGCCGTTCTCGACGTCGCCGTCGATCACCGCGCGGCGCAGCGCGCCGGCCCAGAAATGCTCGATGTCGAGCTGGGCGGCTGCCTTCTCGACCTCGCCGGCGAGGTAGCGGCGGATGGTGGCCGCCTGGTGCTCCAGGAAGCGCTTCGTGCCCTCGTTCTGCAGGGCGCGGACGGGGATGACCGGGAAGCGCTCGTCGAGCTGCACGGTCGGCAGCGCGTCGCGCGCGGCGCCGCGGATGAAGGCCTGCTTGAACTTCGGATGGGCGATGGACTCGGTGGCGCAGACGAAGCGCGTGCCGAGCTGCGCACCCGCCGCGCCCATCTCGAGATAGGACAGGATGGCCTCGCCCCGGCCGATGCCGCCGGCCACGAAGACCGGCACGTCGCGGATATGGGGCAGGATCTCCTGCGCCAGGACGTTGAGGCTGACCGGGCCGATATGGCCGCCCGCCTCGCTGCCCTCGATCACCAGCGCATCCGCGCCGGAGCGGACCAGCTTCTTCGCCAGCGCGAGCGCGGGGGCGAAGCAGATCACCTTGGCCCCGCCCTCCTTCGCCGCCTTGATCGCGCTGCCGGGGGGGATGCCGCCGGCGAAGACGATATGGCCGACCTTGTGGGCGAGGCAGACCTGCACGAGCTCGTCGAGCTTCGGGTGCATGGTGATCAGGTTCACGCCGAAGGGCTTTTGCGTAAGCGCCTGCGTGCCCTTGATCTCCTCGGCGAGGCGGGGCGGATCCATCGCGCCGCAGGCGATCACGCCGAAGGCGCCGGCGTTGGACAGCGCCGCGACGAGGTTGCGCTCGCTCACCCAGGACATGGCGCCGCCCATGATGGCGTAGCGCGTGCCGAAGAAGGCGGCACCGCGCGCCATCAGCGCGTCGATCTCGGCCAGCGCCCAGTCGGGCGGCGGGGTTTCCTGCGGCAGCGCGTCCATGATGCTCAGTCCTCGCCGCGCCGGGCGGGTTCCGGCCCGTCGAGGCCATAGGCGGTATGCAGCGCGCGCACGGCGAGCTCGGTGTAGTCCACCGGGATCAGCACGCTCACCTTGATCTCGCTGGTCGAGATGACCTGGATGTTGATGCCCTTTTCGGCCAGCGCCTTGAACATCGTGCTGGCGACGCCGGCGTGCGTCCGCATGCCGATGCCGACGACGGAGATCTTCGCCACCTCGGGGTCGGCGACGAGCGCCTCGTAGCCGATCGCCTCGCGCCCCTTCTCCAGGATGTCCTTCGCCCGCGGCAGGTCGGCGCGGCCGACGGTGAAGGTCATGTCTGTCGTGCCGTCGGCGCCGATGTTCTGGACGATCATGTCCACGTTCACGTTGGCCGCCGCCATCGGCCCGAACACATGGGCGGCGATGCCGGGCCGGTCCGGCACCCGGCGCAGCGTCACCTTCGCCTCGTCGCGCGAATAGGCGATGCCGGACACGATGGGCTGTTCCACGATCTCGTCCTCGTCCACCACCAGGGAGCCTGGCTTGTCCTCGAAGCTGGAGAGCACCTGCACACGCACGCGCTGCTTCATCGCCAGCTCGACGGAGCGGGTCTGCAGCACCTTGGCGCCCACCGACGCCAATTCCAGCATCTCCTCGTAGGAAATCCGCTCGAGCTTGCGGGCGCGCGGCACGATGCGGGGGTCGGTCGTATAGACGCCGTCCACGTCGGTGTAGATGTCGCAGCGATCGGCCTTCACCGCCGCCGCCACCGCGACCGCCGAGAGGTCGGAGCCGCCGCGGCCGAGCGTCGTCACCCGGTTGCGGCCGGGCTCGATGCCCTGGAAGCCGGCGATTACGGGCACCTGGCCCTCGCGCATCCGCTCGATCAGCAGGCGACCGTCGATGCTCTCGACCCGCGCCTTGCCATGCGCGGCGTCGGTGACGATCGGGATCTGCCAGCCCTGCCAGGAGCGGGCATCGACGCCGATGGTCTGCAGCGCGATCGCCAGCAGGCCGATGGTCACCTGCTCCCCGGTCGCGACCACCGTGTCGTATTCGCGCGCGTCGTGCAGCGGCGACAGCTCGGAGCACCACTTCACCAGCTGGTTGGTGGCCCCCGCCATGGCGGAGACGACGACGGCGACCTCGTGGCCGGCCTCGACCTCCCGTTTCACCCGGGCCGCGACGTTGCGGATGCGGTCGAGGTCGGCGACGGAGGTGCCGCCGAACTTCATGACGATGCGGGCCATATGCGGGTCCGGAGGCCTTCGGCTCGGTTCTGCCAGGTGGGATAAGGAGGGCGGCCCCTGTTGCGCGCCTCCGGGGGCGCTCAGATAACCGTCGCGCGAGCGGGCCGCAACCGCTCCGCAGCAGGATGCAGGCATGACCACGGCCGTCGAAGGCGAGATCCGGAAGTTCGACGCCCTGGCGGGGCGCTGGTGGGACCCGTCTGGGCCGATGAAGCCGCTGCACCGGATGAACCCGCTGCGGACCGGCTGGATCGGCGCCCGGATCGCGGCGGCCCATGGCCGGACGGGGCGGGACCTGTCGGGCCTCTCGATCCTCGATGTCGGCTGCGGCGCCGGGCTGGCCAGCGAGGCCTTCGCGCGCATGGGCGCGCAGGTGACAGGTCTGGATGCGGCCGGGGAGGCGCTGGAGGCGGCGCGCGCCCATGCCGAGGCCGGCGGGCTCGAGATCGACTACCGGGAGGGCACGCCGGAGGAACTGGCCGCCGAGGGGGCGCGCTTCGACGCGGTGGTGGCGCTCGAGGTCATCGAGCATGTCGAGGACAGGCCAGCCTTCTGCGCCGCGCTGGCTGCGCTGGCGAAGCCGGGCGGGGGCCAGATCTTCCTGTCCACCCTGAACCGCACGGCACGGTCCTTCCTGATGGCCAAGGTCGGGGCCGAATACGTGCTGCGGATGCTGCCCGTCGGCACGCATGACTGGCGGATGTTCGTCACCCCGGGCGAGCTGGGCACCGAACTGCGCCGGGCCGGGCTGCAGGTGACCGACATCGCCGGGATGACCATGGACCCGCTGACCGGGCGCTGGCGGGAAAGCCGGGACCTCGGCGTGAACTACCTCATGGCGGCGCGGAGATAGGCCCCCGCGCGGCACGCGACGCCGCGCCCCCCGGACATGCGCTAGTCTCGCCCAGGCACCGCGACTCGGGCGCGGCCATGCCAGGGAGGAACGGCGCATGTTCTCGGTCGGGCAGCGGGTCTGGCACCGCGACGGGAAGCGCGGCGGCAAGGTTCTCGAGGTCGAGGGCGACCTCGTCTTCATCGAGCAGGACAACGGCGCGGAAGCCGAGTTCAGGGCCCGCGACCTGACGGCGACGCCGCCCGCCGCGGCCCGGCCGGCCGCCGCGCCGCCGGCCGGCGAACCCGGGGGCGGCAACTATCTGCAGCCGCACCGCAGGCTGATCATGGCCGACATCACGCCCGAGCACGCGCGGGTGCTCGGCCTGGTGCCCGCACGGACGGTGCAGGCGGTTGCCGCACTCTATGAGAAGCGGAACCCGGGCCGGCGCTTCAGCGGGCTCGACGTCGCCGGCAAGCTGAACGCCATCGCGGAGATCACCGCCGTGCCCTATCGCACCATGCGCGAATACGCCGACCGGCCCGGCGAGATGGGATTGGTCATGGGCAAGGGCCTCGCCGACAGCCAGAGGGCGGGCTGAGGTGGGCCGAGGTCACCCGTCCGCGCGCGGCACCCAGGGCAGGCGTGCGACATCGATGCCGTCCTCGGCCAGGGCCTCGGCCTCGGCGTCGGTGGCCTCGCCATAGATCCCGCGTGGCTCGACCTCGCCATTGTGGATCTTGCGCGCTTCCTCGGCGAAGTCCTTGCCGACGTAGTCGCAGCTCTTTTCCACCTCCGCGCGCAGGCGCTGCAGCATGGCGACCATCTGGGCCGGCATGGGACCGGCGGCCATCGCCTGGCCCTGGATCTGCCCCTGGGGCTGCGGCGCCGGCGCCTCGGCCGCGGGCTGTGGCGGCGCGGGGGGCTTCGCCTTCTTCCGGCTGGAGACCACGGCCGGCGCCATCAGGGCGCGCTCCACCGCGGTGCTGCCGCAGACGGTGCACTCGACAAGCCCGGCCTTGGCCAGCTTCTCGAAGCCGGCGCTGTCCTGGAACCAGCTCTCGAACTCGTGCCCCGCGTCGCAACGCAGCTTGTAGTGGATCATCCCGTCATCCTGGCCGCCCCATGTGGCGACCATGTGTCATGTGGCACTCTGCGGCGGAGAGTGCCAGGGGAGAAAACGGCAGGCGCCGGCGTCAGGCGGCGAGCAGCGGATCGAGGCCGCCGCGGCGATCAAGCGCGACCAGGTCGTCGCAACCGCCGATGTGCTGCCCGTCCACGAAGATCTGCGGGACGGTGGTGCGGCCGCCGGAGCGCCTGATCGCCTCCGCACGCTCGGCGGAGCCGTTGGGGGCGTATTTCTCCTCGAAGGGCACGCCCTTCTGGCGGAACAGCGCCACCGCGCGCGCGCAATAGGGGCAGAAGTCCTGGACGTAGATCTCGACCTTGGCCATGCGGCTCAGGTCGTCCCGCCCGCGCGGCTCGTCAAGCGGAACGGCCGGACTCGAGGCGCGGATCGGGAACGCGTGCCGCGGCGAGCACATCCACCCCCACGGCACCTGCCGCCAGCAGGATGCGCGCGCAGGCCTCGGCCGTGGCGCCGGAGGTCATGACGTCGTCCACCAGCAGCACGCGGCGCCCCACGAGCCGATCGCGCGCGCGCGGGGCGACGGCGATGGCGCCGGCGAGCAGCGCGGCGCGGTCCGTGGCGCTGCGGTGCTCGAGCGCAGGCGTCGGGCGGGTGCGGCGGAGCAGGTCGGGAATCCAGGGCTTGCCGGCGATGGTGCCCAGACGCCGCGCCAGCAGCGCCGCCTGGTTGTAGCGTCGCGCGGCGAGCCTCCAGCGATGCAGGGGCACCGGCGCAATGAGGTCCGCGCTGGCCAGCAGCTCGGCCCCGGCGCGGGCCATGCGCGCCGCGAGCGGCGCGGCCAGTTCGGTGCGGTCGGCGTGCTTGAAGGGCAGCAGGAGGCGCTTCGCCCCTTCGTCGTAGCGCAGCGCGGCGCGCGCGGCGTCGTAGGCCGGCGGATGCGCGTGGCAGGACGGACAGAGCCCCGCGGCGTCCCCCTGCCCCGCATGCAGGAAGGGCACGCCGCAGCGGCGGCAGAAGGGCGGCGTCAGCAGGTGCAGCCGGCCCCAGCAGGCGGCGCAGAGCGTGCCCTGCGCCTGCACCGGGTCGTCGCAGGTCAGGCAGGAGGGCGGCAGCAGCGCGTCGAGCACCGCCACCCCCAGCCGCCGGAGACCCTGCCTCATCCGCGGCGCGCTACCAGGCGCCGAACCGGGCATCCCCGTCGCGCTCGACCTGATGGACCAGGTCCACCTCCCAGGAGAGGTAGTCGCGCATCGCCTGCTCGACACCGTGGTTGCGGTCGTAGGGACGGAGATAGGCGTCCACGCAGGCCTCGTCGGGCGGGTCGGCACGGTCGGCGGCGACCGGGAAGCCGGCCGCCTTCCAGGCCTCGAAGCCGCCGTCGAGCGCGGCGACGGGCGTCCGGACGAGGCCGCGCAGCTCCTCGACCGCCAGCGCCGCCAGCGTCGGGTCGGGCGCGGCGACCACG
>NZ_JAKJIB010000248.1 GCF_021864505.1 Falsiroseomonas oryziterrae | reverse complement strand
GGCGTGGTCGTCGCGGCGGGTGGCGTGGCGGGGCTCGCCGCCGGGGCCTGGATCGGCCGTGGCGGTGGCAGGCTGCCCGGCGCGGCCAGCGGCTGCTGCGGCCAGGCCGGGCCGGCACCGAGCGCGAGCAACAGCAGCGCCGGGACGGCTCCACGCCGAACGACATCGAAGGGCATGGACGATCCCTGTGCCATGTCGGCGCGTCGGGTCAAGCCGCGTTCACAGGGTGACGATCTGTCCGTCGCCGACCGCGGCGAGGAAGGTGACGATACCGGCCACCTCGACGCCGGGGCGTAACGATACGGCCGCCATGTCCTCGGCCCTGAGCCCCGCCTCGCAGGCGATGCGGCGGAGGCCGAGCTCCTCCGCCGCGGCGAGCAGCGTGCCGATCCCCGCCACGCCCTTGGCCTCCAGCTCAGCCTCGCGAGGATCGGCTTCGAGCGGCCGCGCCGCGTCGAAGAGCCGGCAGCCGGCATTGGTGGCGAACAGCACCGCGTCGCGGCCCACCGCAGCTGCGGCGGTGGCGACCACCAGCGCGTAATGGGCACGCTCATGCCCGCCCGACACCAGCAGGACGCCGAGCGGCCTGCTCACAGCGCGCAGGCCGGCTGCGGCACGTGCTCATGCGCCGCCAGGTCGCGGATCGTCGCGGCCTCGCCGCACAGCGCGCAGGCCGGGTCGCGCCTCAGCTTCACGGTGCGGAAGCGCGCATCCAGCGCGTCCCACAGCAGCAGGCGCCCCGACAAGGTCTCGCCGATGCCGAGGATCAGCTTCAGCACCTCGGTCGCCTGCAGCGTGCCCATCACGCCGGTGACCGCGCCGAGCACGCCGGCTTCCGAGCAGGTCGGCACCAGCCCCTCCGGCGGTGGCTCGGGGTGCAGGCAGCGATGGCACGGATGCGGCACGCCCGCATGGCTGCGGAAGACGGAAAGCTGGCCCTCGAAGCGCAGCACGGCGGCGGAGACCAGCGGCCGGCCGAGCAGGTGGCAGGCGTCCCCGAGCAGGAAGCGCGTGGCGAAATTGTCGGTGCCGTCGCAGACGATGTCGTAGCGCGGGATGAGGTCCCGCGCGGCCTCGGCATCCATGCGCCGCGCATGCGTCTCGACCCGCACCTCCGGGTTCAGCGCGGCGAGTGTTTCCGCCGCACTTTCCGCCTTGTTGCGGCCAATCCGCGCGGTGACGTGGGCGACCTGGCGCTGGAGATTGGAGAGCTCCAGCGTGTCGTGGTCCACGAGGCCGATCGTGCCGACCCCGGCGGCGGCGAGATAGAGCGCGAGCGGCGAGCCCAGGCCGCCTGCCCCCACCACCAGCACGCGCGCGGCGCGCAGCCGCGCCTGGCCCACCGCGCCGACCTCGGCGAGCAGGATGTGGCGCGAGTAGCGGCGCAGCTCGTTCTCGGTGAAGTCGAGATCCATCGGCGGGATATGGTCGCCCCAAGGCGCTGGGCGCAAGCCCGCGCCCTGGCGCGCGGCGCGGCTTGGCGCATACTCCGCCGACCGAAGAAGGGACCGCTCCGCGCGTGGCACGTCGCATCCAGGCCTGTCTCAACGGCGCGCGGGCGGTGGGCTTCCACCCCGCCCTGCCCATCACGGCGGAAGCCCTGGCCGTCGACGCGGCGCGTTGCGCGGCCGCAGGCGTCGTCGCGCTCCACATCCATCAGCGCGATGCGGCCGGGGAGGAGACGCTCGAACCAGAGACGGTTGGCGCCGCCGTCGCAGCGATGCGCCGCGCCGCGCCGGGCCTGCCGATCTCGGTCAGCACGGGTGACTGGATCGAGCATGACGATGCGCGGCAGATCGCCTGCGTGCGCGGCTGGGCTGCGCTGCCGGCCGAGGCGCGGCCGGACGAGGCCTCGGTCAATCTCTCGGAGCCCACCGCACCGGCCGTGATGGAGGCGTTGTTGCGCGGCGGCATCGGCGTGGAGGCCGGGGTCGCCTCGCTGGCGGACCTGGACCGGCTGCTGGCCCTCGACCTGCTCCCGCTCTGCCGGCGCGTGCTGGTCGAGATCGACGACGTGGAGCCCATCCCTGCCGAGGCGCTCGCCACCGCGATCCTGGCGCGGCTGGACGGCGCGCCGGAGCGGCAGTTGCACGGCTTCGGGCGCAGCGCCTGGCCGATGGCGCGCCGCGCCGCCGCGCTCGGGCTGATGCTGCGCCTCGGCCTCGAGGATGTCGCCGAACTGCCAGACGGCGGCGTGGCGCCCGGCAACGCCGCGCTGGTGGCAGCCGGGCTCGCGCTGTAGCCGCCTACATCATGTTGGCGGTCACGCCGCCATCCACGAAGATCAGCTGACCGGAAACGAAGTCGGACGCCGGCGAGGCCAGGAACACCGCGGTGCCGGCGATCTCCTCGGGCGCGGCGTAGCGCCCGGCCGGGCAGCGGCGCTTCACCGTGGCGAGCCATTCGGGGTTGTTCAGCAGCGGCTTGTTCATCTCGGTGTCGAACCAGCCCGGGCCGATCGCGTTGCACTGGATGTTGTGCGGACCGAGTTCGACCGCGAGCGCGCGGATGAACATCTTCAGCCCGCCCTTGGCCGCCGAATAGGGCGTGATGGTGCCGCGGCCGAGGTCGGAGGCGAGGCTGCCGGTCGCGATGATCTTGCCGCGGCGGCGCTGCTTCATCCCCGGCACCAGCAGCTTCGAGAGGCGGAACAGCGCCGTCAGATGCGTGTCGAGCACGCTGTGCCAGCCTTCCTCGGTCAGCTCCTCGACCGGGCCGCGATACTGGTTGCCGGCGTTGTGCAGCAGGATGTCGACCGGGCCCATCTCCGCCACCGCGCGCTCGATCGCGGCCGGGTCGCGCACGTCGAAGGCGGAGATGCGGACCTTGAGGCCCTCGGCGCGCATCGCCGCGGCCTGCGCTTCCAGCGTGGCGGGATCGCGGCCGTTCAGGATCACCTCGGCGCCGGCGCGGGCGAGGCCGGTGGACATCGCGGCGCCGAGGCCGCGCGAGGCGCCGGTGACGAGCGCGACGCGCCCGGTGAGGTCGAACATCGCGGCGTGCTGTGGCGATGGCATGGGCGGTCCCTCGTTTCTTGGCAACCCGCAGCGTGCGCTGCCACTGCCGGACTCATGCTGGTGCGGTATCAGCCCCGTTCCGGCGGTAGAAGCGCCGGATTGCGCCAACCCTGAACGCCGTCCACCCGGACCAATGGTCCATCGACTGTCATAACGAGGATAGCCGGCCGCTCGATCTCCAGGCGCCACCCCGCCGCGAGAAGCGACGACATCAGCCGTCCTTCGATCTGCCGCGAATGGGTGCCGATGACCACATAGGCGACTTTCTCGTAAAGCAGGTCGAGGCAGCCGTCGACCAAGTCGGCCTCGCCGCCCTGAATGTCGACATGCAAAAGGTCAAGGCGCGCGACCGGAGCCAGAAGCTCATCGAGAGAAACCATCGGCAGCTCGTCGTGGCTTCCCGCAGCGATGGCGCGGGCGCGCTCCGCCTCGGTGGCGCCGAACACCGGCTCGAGCCCCCAATGGGCGCCCGCTCGTCCCTGCCGAGGGAACAGCGCGACACCGGACTGCGCCGCTGCGATGCCGCGGCGGATCGTGATCTGCTCGGGCGTGAAGCCGTTGGTCGTTGCTGCCTCAAGCGCGAAGGCGACATGGCCGTCGTCCCCCTCAACGCCAAGTAGGGTAACGGCGAGGCCGGCGCGACGAGCTGCAACGCCGGTGTTGTTCAGCCAGCATCCCCATCCGCAGCCGAGCTCGGCGACAGCGAAGCTGCCGCGCGCCAAGTCGACCGCACGAAGCGCCGCGCCCCATTCCGCGACATCGGCATGCCAGTTGGCTGGAATCGGGAGACCCTCGACTTGGCCCTCCTTGCCGTCGAGCAGCCCCGCGAGGAAGCGAGGCGCCATCCTGACGCCGAGGAAGTTGGTGAACTGGCCCGGCATCGGCGACGGATCAGGCAGCGCGTGCCGACGTATGACCTCAATCGGGTCGAAGGAGGCGTGGTAATGCAGGAATGGGCTGCCAGCCTCGGTCGCCGCAGCGGCTTGCATGGCGGCGAGTTGAGAGGCCAAGAGGTTCCGCGACTCGTACAACCGGCGAATCGGCGGGATGCCGAGAGCCAGCCGCTTCAGAACAGGCGTCATCGTTCGTCTCTATATGCCCCTAGTTGGCAGGCCCCGGCGACAGCCCTGCGAGCCTGATAGCGCGATAACGCTCAGATAAGACAAAGCTCCGCAAGCTGCCGGCGCAGGGCGGGGGGCAGTTTCTCGATACCGACCGCCGGCACCTGGCCGCGCGCCAGGTCGGGCGGGGCGGCGGCGGGGTCGAGGTAGCGCCAGCCCTGGAAGGGCTTCTGCGGGCGCAGTTCCACCGGCACCAGATCCTTGTGGAGCACCAGGCCGCAGCAGGCGCTGCCGTCGTCCCACTGCTCCTCGCGCACGTCGAGGATGCGCTGGCGGACGCGGACGAAGCCGCCGATCACCCAGTAGAGCGAGCCGCCGTCGAGGATCTCGGGCACCCGCTTCGGCATCATCCGGGTCTGGTGGCGGAGCGGCGGATCGAGGCGGGCGCGTTGCGCCTGCCAGGCCTCGAGTTCGGCGACCTCCTTCACCCCGACGCAGAGCTTGATGATGTGCAGCATTGCCGGCCCCGCATGGCGCAGGCGGGCGAGTCCGCGCAAGGGGTGTGCGTTCACGGCACGTCAAGCGACCGCATGGCACGAGGCGCGGGAAGCATCCTGTCCGGACCCTGCCCATGCGCGCCTTCCTGAACCTGTCCGTCGGCCGGAAGCTCGGGGCCTCCGCCGTGCTCGCGGTCGCCATGCTGGCCGTGCTCGTCGCGGCCGTCTGGCACCAGACGGGGCGGGTCGCGGGGCTGCAGCGCGCCGAGACGCAGCAGGAAGCCGCCTTCAACCGCATCGAGGTCGGCGCCAACCTGGTGCGCGAGGTCCCGGTGCTCGAGCGCGACCTGCTGCTGACTCCGGATGCCGCCGGCCAGGCGCCGGCCCGGGCGCGGCTGCTCGGCCGCCTGGAAGAGGGTCTGGCCGAGGTCGCGGCCGGCGTGGCGACGGCGGAGACGCCGGCCCTGTCGCGGGCGCTCGACGCCCTGAAGCGCGCCGCCGCGGCCTATCGCGAGGCGCTCGCCACGCTGGCCGACCAGCGCGTCGAGCTGATCCGGGCGCGGGACGAGCGACTCTTCGCGCAATCGGCCGACTACGACCCGATGTTCGAGGCGGTGAGCGGCGCGCTCGGCTTCGATCTCGAAGGGGCGGCGCAGGAAGAGGTGCGGCAGCGCCTGATGACCGTGCATGCGGCGGTGAACGACACCCGCCTGGGTGCGCAGCGCCTGCTGGCGACGGGCGAGGAGTCGCAGCTTCGCCGCGTGCGGCGCGGCATCGCGCAGCTGCGCGTGCACGGACGCAGCCTTGCCTCGGCGGAGGCGCCGGCGCGGCTGCGCGAGGATCTCGGCCGCCTGAACGAACGCGCGCAGGCGATCGCGCAGGCGGCCGAGGAGGTGCTGCTGGCCGGGGAGCGCGTGGCGCGGCTGCGCGCGGAACAGGTCGGCCCGGCGCGCGAGGCGCTGCAGCGGCAGCTCCTGTCCTTCGGCGAGGCCGGGCATCTGATCGCCGCCGAACGCCGGAGCAGCCTCGTGCAGGCGTCGGAACGCGCGCGCGACCTGACGCTCTGGATCGGGCTGGCGATCGCAGCGATCGTGGTGCTGTCGGGCGTGGCGATGGCGCGCAGCATCGGCGCGCCGCTGCGCCGCCTTGCCGGCGCGATGCGCGCGATCGCCGGCGGCAACACGCAGGTGACGGTCGCCGATCGCGGGCGCCGGGACGAGATCGGCACCATCGCGGAGGCGCTGGAGACGCTGCGCGGCACGGTCGGGCAGGCCTTCGCCCAGGGCCAGATGCTGGGGCAGCTGCCGGCGGCGGTGATGAACGCCGATCCGCGGGACGACTTCCGCATCACCTACATGAACGCCGAGACGCACAGGCTGCTTGACCGCATCAAGGCGCATCTGCCGGTGCCGCCGGAGCAGCTGCTCGGGCAGGGCATCGACGCCTTCCACCGGCTGCCGGAGCCGGATCGGCGCCGCCTGTCGGAACCCGACAGCCTGCCGCACAGCGCGCGGATCCGGATCGGCGACGAGGTGATCGAACTGCGCGTCTCGGCGATCCGCGACGCCGGCGGCGCCTATTCCGGCGCGATGCTGTCCTGGCAGCTGGCGACGGAGAAGGTGCGGCTGGCGGACACCTTCGAACGCGAGGTCGGCGCGGTGGTCGAGGCGGTGGCGAGCTCGGCGGAACGGCTGCAGGACAGCGCCGGCGCGCTGTCGGGCGCCGCCGCCACCTCGCGCGAGGAGGCGACGGCGGTGGCCGAGGCCGGGGCGCGGGCGCGCGGCGACGTGCAATCCGTAGCCGCTGCCGCCGAGGAGATGGCGGCCAGCGTGTCGGAGATCGCGCGGCGCGTCG
>NZ_JAKJIB010000247.1 GCF_021864505.1 Falsiroseomonas oryziterrae | reverse complement strand
AGCGCCTGCGCCTCTTGCCGCAGCGCCAGGCCGCCGAGCAGGATCAGCACGTTGGACCGCTCGCGCAGCGCCCGCGCCGCGCTGCGCACCGCCATCGGGTCGGCCTGGGGCATCGCGGGGACCGGCAGGGCGGGCGCCGGCCCGCCCGGCGCGGGGTCCCAGCAGGTGTCCGAGGGCAGGATGAGCGTCGCGATCTGCCCGGGCGATGTACGGGCTGTCTGCACCGCGACCGCCGCGTCCCGCCCGACCTCCTCGGCCCGCTGCACCGTCCGCGTCCAGGCGGAGACACCCCGGGAAAAGCCCTCGGTGTCGGCGGTCAGCTGGGCGTCGAGCGGGCGGTGATAGGTCGCCTGGTCGCCGACGCAGTTGACGATCCCGGAGCGGGCGCGCCGGGCGTTGTGGAGATTGGCCAGCCCGTTGGCCAGGCCGGGACCGCAATGGAGAAGCGTGGCCGCAGGCTTGCCGGCGATGCGGAAATAGCCGTCGGCCATGCCTGTCACGACATTTTCCTGCAGGCCGAGGACGCAGCGCATCCCCGGGATGCGGTCGAGTGCTGCGACGAAGTGCATCTCGCTGGTGCCGGGATTGGCGAAGCAGACCTCGACCCCCGAACCCAGCAGGGTGTGCACCAGTGTTTCCGCGCCGTTCACGCCCCGACTCCCTGCCGCAGTGACGGCAGAGGCTGCGCGGGCCGCCCCGGCGCCGCAAGGCCCCCACCCGGGACCGATCCGCTCTCGAAAACGTGAGGCTGCCTCTTTACGGCACCCAATCCTGCCGCAATGCTGCCGCCGCCAGGGCGGACACAAAACAACCTCCCGGCCCGGGATCCAGGCCCGGAGGAGGCTTTTTGCCGGGCGCGTTGGCGCATGGGGCCGCAGGGCCTCGCGCGACCCGCCCTGGAGGGGGACGGGGTTCATGCCGCGCCTTGCGGTCGCTTTCTTCTGCTCGGGCTTCGCCGCCCTGCTGTGCCAGATCGTCTGGCAGCGCATGCTCGGCATCTTCGCCGGCTCCGACACGGTCTCGGCCGCGCTGGTGGTGGGCGCCTTCCTGGCCGGCCTCGGCCTCGGCTCGATCATCGGCGCCAAGATCGCCGACCGCCTGTCGCCCTATCGCGCCATGATCGGCTTCGCGCTCGCCGAGGGCGGCGTCGCGCTCTTCGCCCTGGTGTCCAAGTTCTTCCTGTACGATTTCCTCGCCACTGACCTCGCCGGCGTGGTGGACAACCCGGTCGCGATCTTCGCGCTCTGCTTCGCCGGCCTCGTGCTGCCCACCACGCTGATGGGCGCCTCGCTGCCGCTGCTGGCGCGCGCCATCGCCACCAACCTCGAGACGGTGGCGGAGCGCATCGGCACCCTCTACGGCCTGAACACGCTCGGCGCCGGCCTCGGCGCGCTGCTCGGCGGCTGGCTGCTGGTCGGCAACCTCGGCTTCGTCGGCGCGCTCGTGCTGGCCGCGGGCCTCGACATCCTGGCCGCGGTCCTGGCCCTCACGCTGCTGCCGGCGCTGAAGGGCGCGGCGGTGCCGTCGTCGCAGCCGGCCGCGCGCGCGGCGCTCGCCGGACAGTCGGAGCCCTTCGGGTCGCTCAGGCTCTGGTGCGTGCTCGTCTTCCTCTCGGGCTACGTGATCGTTGCGCTCGAGATCGTCTGGGTGCGCCTGCTCGGGCAGGTCGGGCAATACCATGCCTACCTGTTCCCGACCGTGCTCGGCATCTTCCTGCTCGCCGACGGGCTCGGCATGGCGGTCGCGGCGCGCATGGTGCGCCGCATGAAGGATCCCCGGCCGGCCTTCTTCATCACCCAGGCGGGCGGCTTCGCGCTCGGCGCGGCGCTGATCATGGCGCTCTACTGGGCATTGCCCTACCCGCCGATCAGCGACCACGTCTCGGCCGACGTGCAGCGCCTGCGCGACATGGGGCTCGCCACGACCGTGACGCTGATCGTGCTGGTGGTCGGCCCGCCCTCCTTCCTGATCGGCATGACCTTCCCCTTCGTGCAGCGCGCGGTGCAGCAGGACCTCGCCAGCGTCGGCGCGCGCGTGGGCTGGGTGCAGCTCGCCAACATCCTCGGCAATGCCGCGGGGTCGATCGGCACCGGCATCGTGACCTTCCACCTGCTCGGCACCGCCGGCACGCTGCAGCTGCTGGCTGCGCTGTCGGTGCTGCTGATGCTCTTCTGGCTCTGGAAGGGCGGCTGGAACCGCAAGCCGGAGCTGGCGCTGGCCGGCGCCTGCGGCCTCGCTTTGGTCGTGCTGCCGGGCAATGCCGCGCTGTGGTCGCGGCTGCACCACGAGAAGCCGGGCCAGCGCACCGCCTGGGCCGAGGACCGGTCCGGCGTCGCCTTCTTCCGCGACGACGGCTCCGTGGCTCCGCGGCCGCCCGGTGCGACGCCCGGGGAGCCCTACGGGCCCTTCTTCATCCAGGGGTTCAGCCAGGGTCGCATCCCTTTCCTGCCGATCCACCAGTTCCTGGGCGCGGTCGGCCCGCTGCTCCACCCGAACCCGGAGCGCGTGCTGGCCATCGGCATCGGCTCCGGCGGCACGCCCTGGGCGGCCGGCGTCTCGCCCGCGACGCGTGAGGTACGCGCGATCGAGCTCGTCGGCCCGGTGATCACCGCGCTCGAGGAACTGGCGCAGCGCCACCCGCAGGGGCCGATCGCCGAGATGTTCCGCAACCCGCGCTGGCGGCTCGAATACGGCGACGGAAGGCGTGCGCTGTCGAAGGGCGAGGAGCGCTACGACATCATCCAGGCGGATGCGATCCTGCCGGAGGGCTCGCATTCCGGGCTGCTCTATTCGGAGGAATTCCTGCAGGCAGTGCGGCGTCGGCTGAACCCGGGCGGGCTCTACGTGCAGTGGGGCCCGACGCAGCGGACCGTCGAGACCTTCGCCTCCGTGTTCCCCCACACCATGCTGATCATGCCGGGCTCGGTGCTGATCGGCTCCGACAGCCCGATCCCCTTCGACGCCGCCGCCCTGGCGCGGCGGTTCGCGGATCCGGCCGTGCAGGCGCATCTGGCGCGCGGGAACCGGAACTTCGACGATTATGCGTCCTTCTTCGCCCGCGCACCGCTGGCCTGGGCGCCGGGCAGCCCGCGCGCCGAGGCCTCGCTGACCGACGTCTTCCCGCGCGACGAATTCTACCTGAACAACCCCGTATACGGGACGCAGACGCTCTCCCGGCCCTCGGACGTGGTCGCACGCGCGGCCGGCCAGCGCTGATCGCCGCGCACTCGCGCAAACCGTGTGTTTCCACACGCGGCGGAAATTCGGTAGGCTCGTCTCAGGAATGGACGAGCGATGCTGAAATCCATCGTCAGCGGGTTGGGTTGCGGCGCAGCGGCGGCGCTGATCGTGCATGGATTGCTGCTGGCCGCGGAGCTCGCCTTCGAGAACCGCGGCGTCTACCTGCGCCAGACCCAGGTCGTCTTCCCGCTCGAGACCTATCTGCGGCTCGGCCTGCCGGTGACGCTCGACCGCTTGGTGA
Organism: Falsiroseomonas oryziterrae; assembly: GCF_021864505.1. Classification (GTDB taxonomy): domain Bacteria; phylum Pseudomonadota; class Alphaproteobacteria; order Acetobacterales; family Acetobacteraceae; genus Falsiroseomonas; species Falsiroseomonas oryziterrae. Next base: position 2,960 of record NZ_JAKJIB010000247.1, on the reverse strand, counting down.
CCGGGGCGGTCTGGGGCGCCCTGCTCGGGCTGCTGATCCGCTCCGGTCGCCTGCCACCGCTGGTGACCGGGTTCGTCCTCCCGGCCCTCGGGCTCACGATCCTCGGCTTCTCGGTCATCGTGGACCCGGTCTACGCGGCGAATACGTCCTGGGGCATCGGCAGCACCGGCGGGTGGTGGGCGCAGGCGCTGATCAACGGCACCTGGGGTTTCGTGGCCGCCCTCGGGCTGATCATCGTTGAGATCATGACCGCGCCCGTGCGGAACGACGTGAACGGCACCTCGCTGCGCGTGTAGCGCCGCGCCCGCGGATCAGCCCGGCACGCGCGACAGCAGCGCCACCAGCTCCGCCTGGCGCCGGCAGCCCGTGCGGCGCCGGATCCCTGCCAGATGCGACCGCGCCGTCTCGCGCGAGATGCCGCGCTTACGTGCATGCTCCTCGAGCGTCGCGCCGGCAGCCAGAGCTGCTGCCATGGCCGCCTGCGCCGGCGTCAGTCCGAACAGCCTCCCGAGCGAGGCCGCGGGCAGGGCGCGACGGCGCCCCCCGTCCGACAGGATCAGCATCGCGCCCCGAAGGCCGCTCGCACCCGGCCGGCCGGCCACCGGAACGCATCGGGCCAGCCACGGGGTGCGGCCTTGGCCGCGCGCGAGGGAGACGAGGCCGGCGGACGGCAGCAACCCCATGCGCCCATCGGCGGCGGCCAGGGCGGCCGTGACGGCACGCGCCAGCGCGACGCGCCCGGCGGCGCAAGGGACGTCGATGCCGCCACCGTCACGGTGGGTGATCCCGTCCCCGGCCGCGGCAGCGCGGCAGAAGGCGGCGTTCGCGAAGACCAGGCGCCGCTCCGCGTCGAACAGGGCGACGGGATGCTCAAGGGCGTCGAAGGCGGCTTCGAGGAGGCGGGACGCAGGATCTTCGGCGACCGCAGGAACCGTCTCAGATTTCATGCAGCGTCCAAGCTGAAGGTCTGATCCAACCAGGTTGTTACACCTTCGCGCATGTACCGCCCGAGCGTCAAGGTTGATCCGGAACACGCGTTCTCACCCGTCCGGGGGACATGCGGCCTGCTTGTCCCGGCGCCCCAGGCACCCCACCCTCTGGCGCATGGATACCCCTCTGCTCCGGGTGCGGCCCGACCCCTCTGACCCGCGCCTGACCCGCCGCGTCATCGGCCTCGACCATACGGGCGCCTCGGTCGAGACGGCGGTGACGGTGGAGCGGCCACTCACGCTGTATCTGAACAGCCGCGAGATCGTGACGATGATGACGATCCTCGATCGCCCCGAGGATCTCGCCATCGGCTACCTGCTGAACCAGGGCATGCTGAAGCGCGCGGATCGCGTCACCGGCGTGGAGTATGACGAGGATCTCGGGGTGGTCGTGGTCCGCACCGAGGCGCAGACAAATTTCGAGACCAAACTGAAGAAAAAGACGCTCACATCGGGCTGCGCCCAGGGCACCGCCTTCGGCGACCTGATGGAGGATTTCGCCTCCGTCCGCCTCGCCCCCGATGCGGTGCTCCGCACCTCTTGGCTGTATCGGCTGCTGCACCGGATCAACACGCTGCCGAGCCTCTATCTCGAGGCCGGCGCGATCCATGGCTGCGCCTTGTGCTGGCACGACCAGCCGGTGGTCTACATGGAGGACGTCGGACGCCACAACGCCGTGGACAAGATCGCCGGCTGGATGTTCCGCGAGGGCGTCGGGGCGGACGACAAGCTGTTCTACACCACGGGTCGTCTCACATCCGAAATGGTCATCAAGACCGTCCGGATGGGCATCCCGATCCTGGTCAGCCGGTCGGGCTTCACCGCCTGGGGGGTGGAACTCGCGCGGGAGGCGAATCTCACCCTCATCGGGCGCTGCAAGGGAAAGCGCTTCATCGCCCTCGCCGGCGAGAGCCGGATCGTCTTCGACGCCGACCTCTCCTACGTGCCGGAGGAAAGCGCCCGGCACTGGCGCAAGAACAGCGCCGAAGCCGTGGCATCGTCCGATGCGGAGTGACACCCTCGGCGTCGTGCTCGCCGGCGGGCTGGCGCGGCGGATGGGCGGCGGCGACAAGCCCCTCCGGACGATCGGTGGGCGGCCGCTGCTCGATCACCTGCTCGACCGCCTCGCCCCCCAGGTCCTGGCGGTGGTGCTGAACGCGAATGGCGATCCCGCCCGCTTCGCGGCGTACGCCCTGCCCGTGATCGCCGATTCGCTACCCGACCATCCGGGGCCGCTCGCCGGCATCCTGGCCGCGCTCGACCACGCCGCGGCGACGCGTCCCGACCTGCCCTGGGTCGTCTCGGTCACCGGCGACGCGCCCTTCATCCCCGACGACCTCGTCGCCCGCCTGCATGCCGCGCGCGAGGCCGCTTGCGTCCCGCTCGCCTGCGCGCGCTCGGCCGGGCAGACGCATCCGCCGATCGGCCTCTGGCCCGTCGCGCTGCGTGGGGAACTCCGCGCCGCGCTGCTGGCCGGCGAGCGCAAGATCGACCGCTGGACGGCGCGCTTCGGCTGCGCCCATGCCGACTGGCCGGCCGAGCCCTTCGACCCCTTCTTCAACGCCAACGCGCCCGAGGACCTGTCGGAGGCCGAGCGGATCCTGCACCACTTGTCCGGCGCGCGGCACGAAACTAATCAGGGCGCGCAAGGTGTCCTGGGGAGGCCCGCCAGATGAAATCCGTCCTGCTCGGCTGCGTCGCAGCCATCGTCATCGCGCTCGGCGCCTATGCCGTGCTCGACGGCACCGTCCAGCGCAGCGCGGAGCAGCGCTTCACGACCGAAGGCGTGCGCCTCTGACGCGCTGACGGGCCGGGGCGCGTCACGGCACGAGCCGTGCGGCGCATCCCGGTCCTCGACGCCCGCGGCGTCGCCTGCCCGGCCGCCTTTGCGGCCGCTGCCCTGCCGGCGGAGACCGCCACGCTGCTGGCCGCCGCCCGGCGAAGCTACGGCGCGGCCGCCCTCCGCCTCGG
>NZ_JAKJIB010000246.1 GCF_021864505.1 Falsiroseomonas oryziterrae | reverse complement strand
GGGCCCGGCCGGCACGCGATCACCCGCGCGAGGCCGCTGCACGCGACGCTCGGCATGACGGGGCGCGTCGTGGTGGCGTGATCATGTCAGGTGCACGAGGGCTCCGCCTTCCCGCCCTCAATCGCCGGCGCGCGCCTCCGCGCGCTTGGCTTCGCGGCACGTGCCGCGGCGCCCGTTCGGGCGCTCGGCCGGCTACCGCCGGCCGCAATGCATACCTCACTCCACCGGCAGGAAGATGAAGATCACCGCGGCGACGAGGCAGGCGCCGGCGGCGAAGAAGTTCCAGCGCAGCTGTTCGCCCAGGAACAGCACGGCGAAGACCGCGAAGACGGCCAGCGTGATCACCTCCTGCATCACCTTGAGCTGCTGCGCGCTGAAGGTGCCGTAGCCGATGCGGTTGGCCGGGACGGCGAGGCAGTATTCGAAGAAGGCGATGCCCCAGGACACCAGGATCGCGACCCACATCGGCCAGGACGGCGCCTTCAGGTGGCCGTACCAGGCGAAGGTCATCAGGATGTTGGAGCCGAGCAGCAGCAGCGGCGTGAGCCAGAGCGCGTTCATCGCGCGGCCTCCTCGGGCACCGGGATGGCGAGCGGGGTGTCGGGCGCCGGCTCCCTCGGCGGCAGGCGCTTCAGCAGGAAGAGCATGATCGCCATCGCCGGCAGCGCGGCCGCGGTGGTCAGCAGGAAGAAGCCCGACCAGCCGAGCCATTCCGCCAGCCAGCCGCCGCTGCCCGCCACCGTCCGCAGCGGCACCGCGGCGAGCGACGACAGCAGCGCGTATTGCGTCGCCGTGAAGCTGCGGCTGGTCAGCATCGAGAGGTAGGTGACGAAGGCGGCATCCGCCAACCCATCCGTGAAGTTCTCGACGCCGACCTGTGCCCAGAGCATCGGCATCGAACGCCCGGTCTCCGCCAGCGCGACATACATCAGGTTCGACAGCATCTGCAGCACGCCGGTCCAGATCAGCGCGCGCGCGGTGCCGAGCTTCGCGACCACCCAGCCGCCCGCCATCGCACCGGCCAGCGTCGCGCAGAGGCCGAAGACGCTGGCGACGCCCGCGACCTCGAGCCGGGTGAAGCCGAGCGAGCGGTAGAAGGGCGCGGTCATCACGCCGGCCAGCGCCTCGCCCAGCTTGAAGCTGGCGACGAAGGCGAGGATGACGAACCAGTAGCGGCGGCGCATGAAGTCGGCGAAGGGATCGACGACGGCTGCGCGCATGCGCTGCGACCAGGTGGTCGCGGCAGGTACCGCGCCCTCCGGCTCCTTCGCCAGCAGCACGGCGAGGAAGCCGACGCCGACCAGGCCGGCGCACATCGCGAAGGCCGCCGTCCAGCCGGCGAATTCCGCCATCGCCAGCGCGCCGGCATTCGAGGCCAGCAGCGCGCCGCGATAGCCCCAGATGTAGAAGCCGAGGCCGTAGCCCTGCTGGCGTTCCTCCAGGATCTCGATGCGGTAGGCATCCACCACGATGTCCTGCGACGCCGAGAGGAAGGCGACGAGCACCGCGATCGCGACCGTCACCTGCGCGGCGCTGGCCGGATCGGTGAAGCCGAGGGCGAGGATCGCGGCGGCGAGCAGCGGCTGGATCGTTGCCAGCCAGCCGCGCCGCCGGCCAAGCCCGCGGAACAGCGGCGGCGCAGCGTGATCGAGCACCGGCGACCAGGTGAACTTGAAGGCATAGGCCAGGCCGATCAGCGCGGTCAGCCCGATGGCGGCGAGCGAGATGCCGCTCTCGCTCATCCACTGGCGCAGCGTGAAGCCGGTGAGGGGCAGCGGGATGCCGGCGGAGAAGCCGAGCGCCAGCATGACGAGGAAACGGCGGTCGCGGAACACTCCGGCCAAGCGATCCCCCTGCAAGGTCACGGCGCCGTGCGTTGGTAGCTTCCTGCTGCGTGCGGCGGAAGCCCGCTCAGGGCCTCGGCTTCACCACGATGGAGGCGGCGTCGAAGAAGCCGGGGGCCGCGGCCTCGCCCTCCTCCCGCAGCTCGCGCAGGAAGGCCGGGGACCGGTCGAGCTTGGTGTAGTAGGGTCGGTCTCGGGGCGGCATCACCACCTCCCGCACCGTGACGGGGCGGTAGCGGAAGGGCGGCTCGCTCAGCGACGGCGCCTTGGCGAGCAGCTTGTTCACCAGCGCGATCTTCGCCTCCTCCTGGTCGAGCGGCAGGTTGCCCGCCAGCTCGTTGCGGCGGTCCTCGATCGCCTCCGATGTCCGCGGCTCTTCGGCGCGGTCGCGGGGGTTCAGGCGGATCACCCAGATCTCGTCCGGCTTCTCCGGCAGCTCGAGCAGCGCCTTGACCGGCGGGTTGTGCGAATAGAGCCCGTCCCACCAGAGGCGCCCGCGTGCCTCCACCGCGCGGAACAGCGGCGGCACGGCGCAGCTCGCCACCACGTCGGCGATGCTGAAGGCCTCGCTCTCGCCGTCTAGGGCCATGCCGCCGCCCGCCAACACGTCGGCGACGCCGAGGCGCAGATAGGGCCGCGTCGGATCGCCGGCGCCGATCGGGTGCACCCAGCGCTGCAGCAGGTCGCGCAGCCGCGGCTCGGCGGCGGGTGAATAGGCATAGGGGCTCGCCTGCACCGACACCGGCGAGGAGAAGAGCAGCTGCGCCCAGGCGTTGAGCCAGGCATCCAGCGGCGTGCCGGCGGCGAGGTCGGTCCAGAAGCCGTGCAGGCGCTTGATCGCCTCGTCGGTGCCACCCTGCAGCAGGCCCGACCAGGCGAGCGTGGCGCAGACCGCGCCGCCCGAGGTGCCGGACAGCGCCATCAGCTCGTAGCGGTCACGATGGGCGGGGGAGAGCAGGGTCGCGAGCACCCCGGCGGTGAAGGCGGCATTGCTGCCGCCGCCCTGGCAGGCGATCGCGACCTTCGGAACGGGGGGCATGCTGGTCTCCGCGCGACGTCGCGCGAAGCTATCGTGACGCGCGCGGCGCGATCTACAGCGTGATCCGCTGTGCCGGATCTCGCGTCAGCTTTCTTTCAAGCGACCGATTCGCCGCTTCGGCGAGGTGGCCTCCGCGGATCGGGCGCTATCCGCAGCCTGGTCCCTGTCGCGTGGCGCCGATCACGCGGGCGTCCCGCACCTCGAAGGTGGTCGTGCAGGGGCCCGTGCTGGCGCCGGGGCCGAAGGTGAGGCCGAGGCCGGTGCCGAAGCCGCTCGCGCGGCCCCAGCCGCCGGACACGCTGCCGTAGCCGAAGCCGAGGGACGGAGTGACGAAGGGCACCGTGCCGCCCGGTCCGTCATAGGCGAGGAAGCGGCGGCCGTCGGTTTCCAGCAGCCGGTGCGGCACGCCGAGCTGGGAGACGAGGTCCGCCTCGCTGCGGCCGATCCAGGTCGCCGGCGCGGGCGCGGGCGGCTCGGTCGCGCAGGCGGCGAGCAGCAGCGGCAGGGCGAGCAGGCGTCGCATGGCAGGATAAGTTTTCCGTCCAGCCGCAGGTTCCGCGCAAGCCCGCCGGTCGTCCCGGATGCGGCCGCGGTGCCGGCACGGCGGCCGCGTCAGCGCCCCTGGCCAAGATCCGCCGCGCCGAAGGCGGCGGGCAGCAGCGCGGCGATGGTCGCGACCTGCGGCGCGCCCGCTTTGTCGCGCGTGATCACCCGGAGCCGGCCATCCGCCGAGAATTCGGACAGGACCTGGCGGCAGATGCCGCAGGGTCCGAGGGCGACGCCTGCCGGGCCGGCCACGGCGATCGCGACGAAGCGTCGCGCGCCGCGCGCGACGGCGGCGGCGACGGCGTTGCGTTCGGCGCAGATGCCGGCGGGATAGCTGGCGTTCTCGACGTTGCAGCCGGGCTGCACGCTGCCGTCCTCGCACAGCAGCGCCGCGCCCACCGCGAAGTTGGAGTAGGGCGCGTAGGCCTGTCTGCGCGCGGCCTCGGCTTCGGCGAGGAGGTCGGCGTCCGTCATGACGCGATCCTCCCCCACCTTGCCGCGTCGCCGCAACAGCGACGGCGCGTCAGGCCGCCGCGCTCTCGCCCTTCACCGGCAGGCCCTCGGCCCGGCGGGCGTGCTTCTTGCGCTCATGCGGGTCGAGGTGGCGCTTGCGCAGGCGGATCGCGCCCGGCGTCACCTCCACCAGCTCGTCGTCCTCGATGTAGGAGATCGCCTGCTCGAGCCCCATGCGCCGCGGCGGGATCAGCAGCAGCGCGTCATCCTTGCCGGCGGCGCGGATGTTGGTGAGCTTCTTCTCCTTCACCGGGTTCACCTCGAGATCCTCGCCGCGCGAGTTCTCGCCGATGATCATGCCGACATAGACCTTCGCACCCGGATCGACGAAGAGCGCGCCGCGCTCCTGCAGGTAGAACAGCGCGTATTGCGTCGTCTCGCCGTCCACGTTGGAGATCAGGCTGCCGTTGCGGCGGCCCTCGATCGCGCCGGCCCAGGCGCCGTAGCCGTGGAACAGGCGGTTCATCATGCCGGTGCCGCGCGTGTCGGTCATGAACTCGCCATGGTAGCCGATCAGGCCGCGCGACGGGATCAGGAAGGTCAGCCGCACCTTGCCGCCGCCGGACGGCCGCATGTCCTGCATCTGGCCCTTGCGCTGCGAGAGCTTCTCCACGACGACGCCGGAATAGCCCTCGTCCACGTCGACCAGGACTTCCTCGTACGGCTCCTCGCGCGCGCCGGTCTCCGGGTTCTCGCGGGTCAGCACGCGGGGGCGGCCGATGGTCAGCTCGAAGCCCTCGCGGCGCATCTGCTCGATCAGCACGCCGAGCTGCAGCTCGCCGCGGCCGGCGACCTCGAAGCTGTCGGCTTCCTCGCTGTCCTTCACGCGGATGGCGACGTTGCCCTCGGTCTCCTTGTAGAGACGCTCGCGGATCTGGCGCGAGGTGACCTTCTTGCCCTCGCGCCCTCCGAGCGGACCGTCGTTGATGCGGAAGGTCATGGCCAGCGTCGGCGGGTCCACCGGGATGGCGGGCAGCGGCTGCGCCACGTCGGGGGCGGCGATGGTGTCGGGGATGGTGGCATCCGCCAGGCCAGCGATGGCGACGATGTCGCCCGCGCGCACCTCATCGACCGGCACGCGGTCGAGGCCGGAATAGGTCATCAGCTTGGTCAGGCGGCCGGTCTCCACCACCGTGCCGTCCTGGCGCAGCACGCGGACCGGCATGTTCACCTTCGCCACGCCCTGCTCGATGCGGCCGGTCAGGATGCGGCCGAGGAAGTTGTCGCTCTCCAGGATGCTCGCATTCATCGCGAAGGGCGCGTCGGGATCGACCTTCGGCGCCGGCACGTGGGAGAGGATCAGGTCGAAGAGCGGCGAGAGGTCCTTGCGCGGCCCGTCCAGCGACAGGTCCGCCCAGCCCTGCCGGCCCGAGGCGAACAGCGTGTGGAAGTCGAGTTGCTCGTCGGAGGCGCCGAGGGCGGCGAAGAGGTCGAAGACCTCGTTGTGCACCTCGTCCGGGCGGGCGTCGCCGCGGTCCACCTTGTTGATGACGACGATCGGCTTCAGGCCGCGCGCCAGCGCCTTGGTCAGCACGAACTTGGTCTGCGGCAGCGGGCCTTCGGCCGCGTCGCACAGGACGATGGCGCCGTCCACCATGGACAGGATCCGCTCCACCTCGCCGCCGAAATCGGCGTGGCCGGGCGTGTCCACGATGTTGATCTTGGTGCCCTTCCACTCGACCGCGGTGGACTTGGCCAGGATGGTGATGCCGCGCTCGCGCTCGAGGTCGTTGCGGTCGAGCGCGCGCTCGGCGACCTGCTGGTTGGCGCGGAAGGCGCCGGCCTGCTTCAGCAGGTTGTCCACCAGCGTCGTCTTGCCGTGGTCGACATGCGCGATGATCGCGACGTTGCGGATCTGCATCGGGGTCGGTCCGGTCGTTGGGCCCGGCCCCTCGCGTCGGCGGCGACATGGCGTCGCCCCGGCGGCACGGCGGGCAGGCGTCTGTTGATTGGTGCGGCGCACACATAGGCGCAGGCGGGCCGAAAAGCGAGCGCGAAGGATGCGGGAGCTCACCTTCTTCGCCGGGATGCGCGGTGCGGTCCGCCGGCGCCTTCGGCTCACGGGACCGTGAGGTTTGGGACGCTAGGCACTGATACGACACGAAAACCGTGTCCTCGGAACCACAGTGTCTCCCGGATGCAGTGTTCCCGTGACGGTAGCGCATTTTTCCGCTTCACCTCCGGGCGGCCCCCGCACAGATTGCGTTCGTGGGACCGTTCGCGGGGGCGTGTGCGTCGGCCGGGCGGATCCAGAGACATGGGAGATTAGGAATGACGAGCTTCAAGAAGGGCCTGCTGGCGGCCGCCGCGATGGCGCTGCCGGTTGCCGCCCAGGCGCAGCCTGTGACGGGCCTCTATGTCGGCGCCGGTGCCGGCGTGAACTGGCTGATGGAGAGCGACCTGACGTCGCAGGGCGCGCTGCGCTCGGCGCTGAGCGGCGCCTCCGTGTCGCCGAACGGCGCGGCTGAGTTCGACACCGGCTGGGTCGGCGTGCTGAGCCTCGGCT
>NZ_JAKJIB010000245.1 GCF_021864505.1 Falsiroseomonas oryziterrae | reverse complement strand
CAGCCCGCGCCGGTCAGCAGCGTCGCCGCGAAGAGCTGCCAGGGCTCGGCAGCGAGCGCCCAGCCGAGCACGCCGAGCGCGGCCGCCGCCGCACCCGCGCGCGTCACCGCCACCACCCCGAAGCGCGCATGCAGCGCGGCGAGCCGCGACACCACCGCGGCGCCCGCCAGGAAATGGCAGGTCACCGCGGCCGAGACGAGCACCAGCGGCCAGCCGCGCGACTGCTCCACCGCATGCAGGAAGACCGGCGGGCCGTAGAAGCCGAGGCCCCAGCCGAAGGCCGCGACCGTGAAGGCGGCCCACACCACGCGCCAGCCGAAGAAGGTGCCGCCCATGCCCGCTCCCGGATCCGCCCGATCCTGGCAGGGTCGCGCGAACCGCGCAGCCCGTGCTTCGGCGCCGGGCGAAGCGTCAGGCGAGGCGCGGCGTGCGGCGCCGGACGGCGACAAGCAGCGCGCCGACCAGCACCAGGTTCACCACGCCCGCCAGCGCGGCGTTGGCGTAGCTGACCGTGTAGTGACCGGTCAGGTCGAAGAAATACCCACCCTGGAAGCCGCCGATCCCATGGCCGAGCCAGCCGAGCGCGGCCACCACGCCCATCGCCGTCGCCCGGCGCGAGGCCGGCACCAGCGATCGCGTGGTCACCAGCAGGCTCGTCATGACCCCCGCATAGCCGAAGCCATAGAGCGGGGCGAAGACGTAGAAATGCGACAGCTCGTGGATCCGGGTGAAGGCGAAGACGGCGGAGGTCTGCCAGAAGGACGCGGTGAGGTAGGCGGGGATCGGCCCGATCAGGTCGGCGAGCTTGCCGAAGGCGACGCGCCCGGCGATCGCCGCCATCAGCATCACGAAAAGCACGCCCGACGCGTCGGGGCCCGGGATGCCGTGACCCTGGATCAGCGGCACCAGGTGCATCAGCGGCACCGACATGCAGACGCAGCAGAACAGCACCGCTGCGCTCAGCCAGACCATCGCCACCACCGGCGGCAGCGGCACCGTCTCGTCGGCCAGGGCCTGCGCCGTGCCTCCCGGACGCGGCGGGGCGCGGAGCAGCAGGCCGAGCGGCAGGATGATCGCGAGCGTCAGCATGCCCTGCGCCAGGAAGGCGCCGCGCCAGCCGAGGCTCTCGATCAGGAAGGCGGTCAGGAAGGGCACGCCGCCCTGCCCCACCGCCTGCCCCGCCGAGGCGATCCCGATCGCCAAACCGGCCCCGGTGCGGAACCAGTTGCCGACCAGCGCGAGCAGCGGCGTGAACAGGCCGGCGCCGAACAGGCCGGCCAGGAAGAAGAGAACGTAGAACTGCGGCAGCGTCGTCGCCTGCGATGCCAGGACGACGCAGGCTCCGAGCGCGCCGGCGGCGGCAAGGCAGAGCGGGCGGATCGGCGTGCGGTCGGCGATCACGCCCATCGCCACCCCGCCGATCGCCATGCCGACCAGGCCGAAGCTGTTGATCAGCGCGATCGCGCCGCGCGGCCAGCCGAATTCCTGCTCGAGCGGGATGAAGAAGACGGAGAGCCCGTTGACGAGCTGCCCCATCGCGATGGCGAGGATCGTCGCGACCGCAGCGACGATCACCCACCCATAGGCGGATCCGTCGGCACCTTGCTGCCCCGCGGCCATGGTCTGTCGCCTTCGCTCGGGCCTCCAGCCTAGGCGCGCGGGCAGCCGCGACGCAACAAACGGTCTGAATGGACACGAATGACGAACAGTTCCGGTCGCGGCGTCATCCCTCGCCTCGATGCCGGCCGAAGCATCGGCAGCGCATCGGCGCTAGGCTCCGGCCATGCCCACCCCTGCCGCCCTTGCCGGGATCGCCGCCCTGATCGGGGACCCCGCGCGCGCCGCGATGCTCGCGGCGCTGCTCGACGGCCGCGCGCTCAGCGCCGGCGAGTTGGCCGAGGCCGCCGGCGTCACGCCCCAGACCGCGAGCGCGCATCTCGCGAAGCTGACCGCGGCCGGTCTGCTCGGCGCCGCGAAGCAGGGGCGCCATCGCTACCACCGGCTGGCGAGCCCGGCGGTGGCGCGGCTGATCGAAGGACTGCTGGAGCTCTCCGTCGCGCCGCGACGCGTCGTGACCGGCCCGCGCGACGCGGCGCTGCGGCGGGCCCGGACCTGCTACGACCATCTGGCCGGCAGGCTCGGCGTGGCGCTGGCCGATGCGCTGGCGGTGCGCGGGGCGATCGAGTTGACCGACGAGGGCGGTGCCGTGACCGAATCGGGCACCGGCTTCCTGGCCGGGATCGGGATCACACCCCCTGCGAGGTCCCGGGTCTGGTGCCGCCCCTGCCTCGACTGGTCGGAGCGGCGGCCGCATCTCGCCGGCGCGCTGGGTGCCGCGCTCTGCACCCGCTGCTTCGAGCTGGGCTGGGTGCGGCGCCAAGCCGGCGGCCGGGCCCTCGACATCACGCCGGCCGGCTGGCGCGGCCTCGCGGATGTCTTCGGCGTCATGCCGGAGAGGCTGCAGGGCTGAGGCCCGATTTTCCTCGCCAGGCCCCGCGACGCGAGGCAAAATAGGAAGATATGCTGCTCCACGAGGGCGGCCTGTTCTTTGACAGCCGCATCCCTCCGCCGCGTTACACTCCCAAGGTCGGGACTTTGTCCGAAACCGACTGGTGCAGACCGGGCTGCGCCGATGCCGATCGTAGTCAGCTACAGGACCGGGCCAGCGCAGGGCATTTGTCCGAAAACGCCCGCCCAAAGCGCCAAAGTGGCCAAGCGATAGAGCGATGAAGCGATGAAGCGGCAGAGTGCCCAGGCGGCGCTCAGCCGATCGCGGCTTCCACCGCCAGCGCCGCCTTGAGCGCCCGCCGCCCCGCCGCCGCATCCACCACCGGGGCGACGCCGTCCAGGCAGGCCGCCGCGAAGCCGGCCTGCTCCGCCTCCAGGCTGTCATGGTCGGTCCAGCCCGACCGGTCCACGCCGAAGCCCGGCATGGTGGCGACCGGCTCCGCGCCCCCCCGCCTCAGCACACCGAGGCTGCGCGCGAGGAAATCGACGCTCATCTCGCCCTCCCGCCCCAGCACCCGCAGCCGCCGCTCCATGGCCAGCGAGACGCGCGAGGCGGTGATCACCGCCGCCCGCCCCGACGGGAAGCGGAAGCGCGCCACGGCGAAATCCGGATGGTCGGAGACCACGCGCGCCCCCACCGCCTCCACCGCCTCCGGCTCCTCCGCGGCCAGGGTCAGAACCAGGTCGATGTCGTGGATCATCAGGTCCAGCACGACCGAGACATCCAGGCTGCGCGGCCGGAAGGGCGCGGCGCGCACCGCCTCCCAGGACAGCGCCTGGTCGCAGCCGGGGGCCTCCACCACCGCCCGGAAGGCGGCCGAGAAGCGTTCGATATGCCCGACCTGCAGCACCCTGCCCCGCGCCGCGGCCAGCTGCGCCAACGCATCGGCCTCGGCCAGCGTCGCGGCGATCGGCTTCTCCATGAAGAGGTGCCGCCCCGCCTCCAGCACCGCGGTCCCGAGCGCGAAGTGGAAGCGCGTCGGCGCCGCGACGATCACCGCCTCGGCGGCCTCGATCGCCTCGGCGAGGCCAAGCGCCGGTGCGCCGGCCTCGGCGGCGACCAGCGCGGCCCGCGCCGGATCGGCGTCGTGCACCGCGACCAGCCGGGTGCGGGCGCCCTTCGCCGCCTTGAGCGCATGGAAGCGCCCGAAATGCCCTGCCCCCAGCACCGCGACCCGCAGCGTCATCCTGTCTCTCCCGGCCGGCCTGCCGCCGGGGACATACCCCGGGCTTGCATCGGGGGGCACCCCCGCGCATGTTCCGCGCCAACCGCCCGGCCGCGTCTCGCAACGCGGGACCGGGCCACCACCCAGGGATCCAGGCGCCGCTTTCCATGATGTATTTCGCCCGCTGGAAGGCGCTCGCCATCATCGGCGTCTGCCTCCTCGGCGTCCTGCTCTCGGTGCCGAACCTCCTGCCGCGCGAGAGCCTGCCCTCTTGGGCGCGCCAGATCAGCCTCGGCCTCGACCTGCGCGGCGGCTCCTACCTGCTGCTCGAGGTCGACACCTCCGCCATGGTGCGCGAGCGGCTGGAGACGCTGGTGGACACCGTCCGTCGCGGCACCGCGCAGGCCAATCCGCGCCTCCTCTACACCGGGCTCGCCGCCAACCCCGCCGAGCGGCGCGTCACGCTCCGCGTCTCCGATCCCGCCCGCGCCGGCGACGTCGCGCGCATCCTGCGCGACGCGGCGATCTCGGTGAATGCCGGGGCCGGTTCCCAGCAGCCCGACATCGAGGTCACCACCGCGCCCGACGGCACGGTCAGCGCGACGCTGACCGAGGTCGCGCTCCGCAACAAGGCGTCGAACGCCGTCGAGCAGTCCCTCGAGATCGTGCGGCGCCGCATCGACGAGAGCGGCCTAGTCGAGGCGCTGATCGCGCGCCAGGGGCAGAACCGGATCCTGGTGCAGCTGCCCGGCGTCGACGATCCGCAGCGCATCAAGGACCTGCTCGGTCGCACCGCGCGCATGACCTTCCACCTGCTGGACGAGGCGGCGAACCTGCAGGCGCCGACGCCGCCGCCCGGCACCATGTTCCTCGCAGGCGAGCGCGGCCAGGAGCGCTACGCGGTGCGCCGCCGCATCGAGGTGGACGGCGCCAACCTGACCGATGCGCGTGCCGGCCAGGACAGTCGCACCGGCGAATGGGTGGTGAACTTCACCTTCGACACCGTCGGCACGCGCCGCTTCGCCGACGTCACGCGCCAGAATGTCGGCCGCCCCTTCGCCATCGTGCTCGACGAGCGGGTGATCACCGCGCCGGTGATCCGCGAGCCGATCACCGGCGGCCGCGGCCAGATCAGCGGCAATTTCGACGTGCGCGGCGCCAACGACCTCGCCGTGCTGCTGCGCGCGGGCGCGCTGCCCGCGCCGCTGACGGTGGTGGAGGAACGCACCGTCGGGCCGGAGCTCGGCGCCGATGCGATCCGCGCCGGCATCATCTCGCTCGCGGTCGGCACCGCCTTCGTCTTCCTCTACATGGGCCTCGCCTACGGCTTCTTCGGCTGGATCGCGAACATCGCGCTGCTTGCCAACATCGTGATCATGATCGGCGTGCTGAGCTTGCTGGGCGCGACGCTGACGCTGCCCGGCATCGCCGGCATCGTGCTGACGCTCGGCACCGCGCTCGACGCCAACATCCTGATCAACGAGCGCATCCGGGAGGAGATCCGCAACGGCCGAAGTCCGATCGCCGCGCTGGAAGCCGGCTACACCAAGGCCTCCGGCACGATCCTGGACTCGAACCTGACGAACCTGATCGCCATGGCCTGCCTCTACGGCTTCGGCAGCGGCCCGGTGCGCGGTTTCGCCGTCACGGTGGCGATCGGCACGATCGTGCAGATGTGGACGGCGACGGTCGTCACCCGCCTGATCATCGCCTGGTGGTACCGGTCGCGGCGGCCGAAGGAGCTGCCGGTGCTCGAGCACCCCGGCCTCTCGCTGTGGCACCGCCTCGGCCGGCCGCTGTTCCGCCTGGTGCCGGACGACACGAAGATCCGCTTCATGCGAGGCGCCAAGGCCGGCGTGATCTTCTCCGCCATCGTCTCCACGGCGTCGGTCGCGCTGGCCTTCTACCCGGGGCTCGAGAAGGGCATCGACTTCCGCGGCGGCATCGTGATGGAGGTCCGCACGCCGGGGCCCGCCAACCTCGCGCAGCTCCGCTCCACCGTCGGCGGGCTGAACCTCGGCGATGTCGGCCTGCAGGAATTCGGCGCGCCGGACTCGGTGCTGGTGCGCCTGCCCGTGCAGGCCGACGAGGCCGGCACCCAGCGCGCCGTGTCGCAGGTGCGCGCGGCACTCGAGCAGGCCGCGCCCGGCACCC
The DNA here is from genome assembly GCF_021864505.1 of Falsiroseomonas oryziterrae. GTDB lineage: Bacteria > Pseudomonadota > Alphaproteobacteria > Acetobacterales > Acetobacteraceae > Falsiroseomonas > Falsiroseomonas oryziterrae. The sequence continues at coordinate 635 of NZ_JAKJIB010000245.1, read as the reverse complement.
GCATCCTCCGCGTCGAGGCGGTGGGCAACCGCGTCTCGGCCGAGCTGTTCATGGGGGGGCTGATCGCGCTCGGGATCAGCTTCCTGGCGATGCTGCTCTACATCTGGTTCCGCTTCGAATGGCAGTTCGCGATCGCCGGCATCGCCACGCTGCTGCTCGACACCACCAAGGTGGTCGGGCTGATGGTGGTCACCGGCATCGAGTTCAACCTGACCACCGTGGCGGCGATCCTGACGATCATCGGCTTCAACGCGAACGACAAGGTCGTGGTGTTCGACCGCATGCGCGAGAACCTGCGGAAGTACAAGCAGATGCCGCTGCGCGACCTCGTGGACCTCTCGATCAACGAGACGCTGAACCGCTCGATCGGAACCTCCATGACGCTGCTGCTCTCGGCGCTGCCGCTCGCGCTGTTCGGCGGCGATACGCTGGCCGGCTTCGCGTGGCTGATGATCGCGGGCATCGTCATCGGCACCGCCTCCTCCACCTTCATCGCGGCGCCCATCGTGCTGTTCACCGGCGCGAAGGCGCTACGCAAGGCGGAGCCGGCCACCCCGCTCGGGGCGCCGGCCGCGTGAGGATCGGCCGGCGCGCGCTGCTCGGGATCGCGGCGGCCCTGCCGCTGCCCGCGGCCG
>NZ_JAKJIB010000244.1 GCF_021864505.1 Falsiroseomonas oryziterrae | reverse complement strand
CCAGGCCGCCTTCCTGGTGCTCGAGACGGCGGCGCATGCCCGGGCCCGCGGCGCGCGTGGCCTCGCCCGGCTCGGCGCCATCGCCACCGCCCAGGCCCGCCGCACGGCGGAGGACAGCGGGCGCGAGGCGATGGGCCAGGCCCTCTCGCGCCTTGCGCCGCGCCTGCCGGAGGGGCGCCTGCCAGTGATCTCGGGCTGCACCGGCGTTGCCGCGGCGACCGTGCTGGAACGCGAGGTGCTCGGCGGGCTCTATCGTCCGCTGGCGGTGCGCGCGACCGGCAGCCGGATCGGCTGGGGCGTCGAGGCCACCTTCCCGGCCAATGTCGCGCTCGGGGCGCTCTGCCTCGCGGAGGGCCGCTTCCCGGCGCCGATGGAGGCGCTCGAGGCGCCGCTCGAGGGGGCGCCGACCGACATCCTCGTCACTGGCTTCGCCGCTTGGCGCGGCGAGGCGCTGGCGCATCTCGCCTCCATCCCGGCGGGGGACCAGCCATGAGCCTGCGCGACCACGCCGGCCGCCCGATCGTCGCGGTCACCGGCATCGGCCTCGTCACGCCGCTCGGCTTCGGCGTCGTCGACAACTGGGCGGCGCTGCGCGCCGGGCGCTCCGGCATCCGCCGCATCACGCGCTTCCCGCTCGATCACCTGCGCACCACCATCGCGGGCACCGTCGATCTTCCGGGCGCGGATACCGGGGCGATGGTCTCCTCCGAGCGCGTCGAGCGCTACGCCACGCTCGCCGCCGAGGAAGCGCTCGCCATGGCGGGCCTGGGACGTGCCGTTCCCGGGCCGCTGATGCTCGGCATGCCGCCGGTCGAGACCGAGTGGCCCTTCCGCTTCGCGCTGGCCCGCCGCGATGCCTCGGCGGAACCCGCCACCGCGTGCCTGGTGGACGCCGCCACCGGCTTCGACGCGATGTACGCCTCCGCAGCCTTCGCCGGCGTCGGCGAGAGGCTCGCCGCGCGCTTCGGCACGCGCGGCGCGCCGGTCGCGATCACCACCGCCTGCGCCACCGGCGCATCGGCCATCCAGCTCGGCGTCGAGGCGATCCGCCGCGGCGAGGCCGAGGCGGCGCTCGCCATCGGCGCCGACGGCACGGTGCAGCCGGAGGCGCTGATCCGCTTCTCGCTGCTCTCGGCGCTGTCGACGCGGAACGACGATCCCACCAAGGCCGCGCGCCCCTTCGAGAAGACGCGCGACGGCTTCGTGATGAGCGAGGGCGCGGCCTGCCTGGTGCTCGAGAGCCTGGAGCATGCGCGCGCGCGGGGCGCCCGCATCCTCGGCGTGCTGCGCGGCTGCGGCGAGAAATCGGACAGCTTCCACCGCACGCGCTCGAACCCCGATGGCGGCGCGATCATCCGCGCGATGCGCAACGCCATCGCCGATGCGGGCTTGCAGCCTGCCGACATCTCCTATGTCAACGCGCATGGCACGGGGACGCCGGAGAACGACAAGATGGAAACGCTCGGCATGCGCGCTGTCTTCGGCGACGCGGCCCCGCCCATCTCCTCCAACAAGTCGATGATCGGCCACACGCTGTCGGCCGCCGGCGCGATCGAGGCGGCGTTCAGCCTGCTCGCGATCCGCGACGGCGTGCTGCCGCCGACGATCAACCACGACGAGCCGGACCCTGCGATCGGGCTCGACGTGGTGCCGAACCTGGCGCGCGAGGCGAAGGTGACCAACGTGCTCTCCAACTCCTTCGGCTTCGGCGGGCAGAACGTCTGCCTGGTGCTGAGCGGGGAGCCCGCCTGATGCGCGCTTTGCGCCTGCATGGCGACCGCGACCTGCGGCTCGAGGACATCCCCGCCCCGCCGCCGCCTGGGCCGGGCGAGGTGCAGCTCCGCATCCGCGCCGTCGCGCTGAACCACATCGACGTCTGGGGCTGGCGCGGCATGGCCTTCGCCGAGCGCCGCCTGCCGCTCGTCGTCGGCGCCGAGGCCTCGGGCGAGGTCGTCGCGGTCGGACCGGGCGTCACGGGCTGGCGCGTCGGCGACCATGCGACGCCCTATGGCGCGCGCACCTGCGGCACCTGCCGCTACTGCCGCGAGGGCCGCGACAATCTCTGCGAGAATGTGGGCGGCGTCGCCGGCTTCCACATCGACGGCTTTGCCTGCGAGACGGTGAACTGGCCGGCGCGCACGCTGGTGAAGGTGCCGGATGGCGTGACCTTCGAGGACGCGGCCTGTTCCGTCGTCACCTTCGGCACGGTCGAGCACATGCTGTTCGACAACGCCAGGCTGCAGCCCGGCGAGACGATCCTGGTGCAGGCGGCGGGCTCCGGCATCGGCTCGGTCGCGATCCGCATCGCCAAGGCGCTCGGCTGCACGGTCATCGCCACCGCCGGCGACGACGAAAAGTGCGAAAAGGCCAAGGCGCTCGGCGCCGATCACGTCGTGAACTACAGCGAGAAGAACTTCTCGACCGTGGCGCGACGCGTGACGAACAAGGTCGGCGTGGACGTGGTGTTCGAGCATGTCGGGGCGGCGACCTGGGGCCCCTCGCTGCTGTCCCTCCGCAAGGGCGGGCGGCTGGTGACCTGCGGCTCGACCTCCGGCGTCTCGGCCGACACCAACCTGATGATGCTGTTCCAGCGCCAGCTCCACATCTTCGGCAGCTTCGGCTGCCGGATCGAGAACGTGGCGAACGGGCTGGCGAAGATGGCGTCGGGTATCCGCCCCGTCCTCGACACCGTCGTGCCGCTGGAGCGCTTCGGCGAGGGGCTGGAGCGCCTCGAATCCCGCCGCGTCTTCGGCAAGATCATCGTGACGCTTTGATGTGCCCTCAATCGCCGGGCGCCGCCTCCGGCGGCTTGGCTTCGCGCAGGCCACGGGCGCACCGGTCGTCCCAGTCGGTTGGTGCGCGGCGCGCCTTCGCGCGCTCGGCCCGCTAAAGAACGCGGGCCGCCGGCCTGCCGCCATGACGTCGCGCCTCACGAACCTTGCCGACGAGACCCTCGCCGCGCTGGTGCGCGGCGCCTTTGGTCTCGTCCGGCTGCTCGGACCCGACCGCGCCTCGAATCTCGGCGCGGCCGGCGCGCGGCTGCTCGGCCCGCTGACCTCCGCGCACCGCATCGCGCGCGAGAACATCGACGCCGCATTTCCCGAGAAGACGGCCGAGGAACGCGCCGCCATCCTGCGCGAAAGCTGGGAGAACCTCGGTCGCACGGCGAGCGAGTACGTGCATCTCGGCGCGCTCTGGGACTGGGACCCGGAGCGTCCGAACAGCGGCCGGATCGAGCTGGACGAGGCGAGCGTCGCGCGCTTCATCCGCCTGCGCGACGACGGCAAGCCGGCCATTCTCTTCGCCGCCCACCTCGCGAACTGGGAGCTGCCGGCGGTCGCGGCACAGCGCAACGGGCTGCCGAGCGCCGCGCTCTACCGCACGCCGAACAACCGCGCCATCGCGCGCGACATCCTGGCCATGCGCAGCGGCGTGATGGGCGAGCTGATCTCCGCCGGCCCCGCCGCCCCGATCCGCATGATGGAAGCGCTCGATGCCGGGCTGCACCTCGGCATGCTGGTGGACCAACGCTTCGGCCGCGGCCCGAAGATCCGATTCCTCGGGCGCACCGCCACCGCGAACCCGCTGCTCGCGCGGCTCGCCCGCCGCTTCGACGTGCCGGTGCATGGCGCGCGCGCCATCCGACTGCCGGGCAACCGCTTCCGCCTCGAGCTGACAGAAGCGGTGACCCTGCCACGCGATGCGCGCGGCAGCGTGGACGTGGACGCCGCGACGCAGATGATCAACGACATCGTGGCCGACTGGATCCGCGAGCATCCGGGCCAGTGGCTCTGGCAGCACCGCCGCTGGCGGATGTGACCCCGGATCGCCGGAAGCCGGGCCTCAGCCGCGCGGCGTGAAGGGCGTGATGCGTGTGCCGTTGAGCGACAGCGCCGCCATCAGCCCCTGCTGGTTGAAGCTGATCGCATAGACCGGCTCGGTCAGCGTCGTCGTCGTGACGTTGGCCTGCAGCCCCATGTCGAGCGCGACGACCGACGGGCCGGTGCCGACCTCCCAGCCGCTCTCCTGCAGTGCCGTCAGCGCCTCCTCGCGCATGAAGAGCATCGCGAGGCCGCCGGTCTGCGCGCCGGCGAGGAAGCCGACCGACAGGCCGCGGATCTGGTAGTAGCGCGCGATCGCGCCGTTCCGAACCAGCGCGCCCTCGCCGTACTGGCCGCCGACGATGAAGCCGCCCGACAGGATGCGCGGGAAGACCAGCTGCGCGACGGACACGCGGAGCAACGGCTCGGCATTCGGCATGGCGCGCAGCCGGTCCAGCGCGGCGTTGACGCTCGCGTCGATCTCGGCCCGCGTCTCGGCCTGCGCCGGGCGCAGCGCGACAGCCGAGAGGGCTGCGCCGGCCAAGATCGAGGCTGCATGACGTCGTGTGTGCATGGCTCGCTCCTCACGCTTCCCACCCTGGGGGAGCTTACAGCCTCCCGCCTGCCCCGCCAGCGAATGTTGCGGGGGGCTGGCGACGCGCCCCCGTCGCGCCCTACAAGGGCCCACCCGCCCCGGAGGAAGCCCGTGAAGCTCTACTATTCGCCCGGCGCCTGTTCGCTCGGCATCCACGTGGTCCTGGAAGAGATCGGCAAGCCCTATGAGCTCGCACTGGTCGCGCTGAAGGAAGGCGCGCAGCACAAGCCCGACTATCTCGCCATCAATCCTAAGTCGAAGGTCCCGGCACTCGACCGCGGCGACGGCACGGTGCTGACCGAACTCCCCGTCATCGCCTTCTGGCTGGCGAAGTCGAACCCCGAGGCCGGCCTGATCCCGACCGATTTCGAAGGCGAGGTGCGCTGCCTCGAGATGCTGGACTACGTCTCCGGGACCATCCACCCGCAGGCCTTCACGCGGCAGTTCCGCGCGTCGAACTTCACCCCGCGCGAGGAAGACCAGCCCAAGGTCGTCGAGCAGGGCAAGGCGCTCGCCGCGAAGTACTTCGACACGCTGGAGAAGACCTGGAAGGGCGGCACCTGGCTGCTGCCGTCCGGCTACTCCGTCGCCGACGCCGCGTTGTTCTTCGTCGAGTACTGGGCGACGCGCCGCTGCGGCATGACGCTGCCGCCGCGGCTCGACGCGCATCTCAAGGCGATGCTGGCGCGGCCCGCGGTGCAGCGCGCGCTGGCGCAGGAAGGGCTGGCGGCGTGAGCGCCGCCGGCGGCGCGCCGGTCCTCTGGACCTCGACCTTCACCTCCGGGACGCTGGCGCACCAGGTTGCCGCCGTCTCGGGCGTGCCCTTCGAATTGCGCTTCATCTCGCTGCGCAGCGGCGATCACAAGAAGCCCGACTACCTCGCCGTCAACCCGAAGGGCGAGGTGCCGGCGCTGCAATTGCCGGACGGCACGGTGGTGACGGAGTTGCCGGCGATCATCCAATGGTTCGCCGAGGCCGCGCCCGACAGCGGCCTGATCCCGTCGGATCCGTCGCGGCGCATCAAGACGATCGAATGGATCGCCTGGTGCCACTGGAGCATGGGGCGGCACTTCAACCCCTGCTTCGCCGCGCTGCGCCTGACCGACGGCGACGAGCAGGCCGCGACCGTGGTGCGCGCCGCTGCGCTCAAGCGGTGCCGCACCGCGCTCGGCTTCGCCGAGGCCGCGCTGGCGCGCAACGGCGGCACGCTGCTCGGCACCGACATGCCCTCGGCCGCCGACATCTTCCTCGCCTCGCTCGGCGGCTTCGCCGGCTTCCTGAAGCTCGACATCGGCGACCTGGCGGCGCTTGGCGCGCTGATGGGCCGCGTGATGGCGATGCCCGCCGTCGCCGCGGCGCTCGCGCGGGAGAAGGCGCATGGGTGAGTTGATCCGCGCCCCCTTCTGGTTCCTCCGCCACGGCGAGACCGACTGGAACGCGCAGGGCCTGTCGCAGGGCCGCACCGACATCCCGCTCAACGATGTCGGCATCATGCAGGCCCGCCGCGCCGCGGCGACTCTGCGCACCGCGCGCATCGCGACCATCGTCGCCTCACCGCTGGTGCGCGCGCGCCGCACCGCGGAGATCGTGGCGGAGCCGCTCGGCCTGCCCGTGGCACTCGACCCCGACCTCGCCGAGGTGAATTTCGGCGAGCAGGAAGGCCAGGTGATGGGCGACTGGTACGACGACTGGATCGCCGGCACCTACACGCCCGCCGGCGCCGAGACCTTCCAGGAGTTGCTGGACCGCGCGGTCGCCGCCGTGAATCGTGCGCTGGCGCAGCCCGCGCCGGTGCTCGTCGTGGCGCATGGCGCGCTGTTCCGCGCGCTGCGCCTCGCGCTCGGCCACGAGCCGAATGTCCGCACGCCGAACGCGCTGCCGCTGCACATCACGCCGCCGCCGGACGGCGAGGCGGCGTGGGGGATCGCGCCGGCGGTGCTGGCTTCGGCGTGAGGGTGCCTGCAGGGGGACGCCGTCCCCCTGCACCCCCTGCCAGGAGCCTGGAGGCTCCTGGACCTGCGTCCGTTTAACGCCGAAGGCGGAGGGGGCACTTCGGGCTCCTTCGCCTTCCGCCAGATCCGAA
>NZ_JAKJIB010000243.1 GCF_021864505.1 Falsiroseomonas oryziterrae | reverse complement strand
CACGACACCGCGGCGCGACCTGCTGCCCGCGCTCGACGCCTTCGCCGAGGTGCTTGTGCTGCTGGAATCCGGCCCTTCGACGCCGGCGCGCCTGACCGCGGCGATGCCGGCGGAACGTGCCGTCCGCACGCGCCGCGCCCTCGCCTGGATGCTGAAGATGGACCTCCTGCGACTCGCGTGATGGTTGCGCCGGGCGGCCGCTCGCCCGATTTCGTCGTTCTTTCGTCCCGGCTTCGAGTCTCGCGCGGCGCGCGCGGCTAAGCCTGCGCCCGCCGTCACGGAGGGCCTTCGGATGCACGCCGCCGTCCTGCGCCGCGATGCCGTTCCGAACGCGGTTCGGACCGCCGCGCCAAGCGTCCCGAATGGCTCAACGGTCACTTTGCTGCGGCGCGAGAAAGTGCCAGCGTTACAATCATTGGGAGCATTTCGAGGGCTCGGGCAGGTGGCGACGGCGCCGCAGGGCAAGATCCGGTTCGGCTGCTGCGTGCTCGACGACGGGCGCGGCACCTTGGCATCCCCCGACGGCACCGAGACCGTGCTGCGCCCCAAGACGCTCGAGCTGCTGCGGCTGATGCTGCGCAATCCCGGCCGCGTGGTGTCGCGGCAGGAGATCCTGGACGCGGTCTGGCCGAACCTCTTCGTCACCGACGACAGCATCACGCAATGCGTGGTGGAGATCCGCAAGGCCATGGGCGCGGGCGGCACCGAGTTGCTGAAGACCGTGCCGCGCCGCGGCTACCTGCTGCAGGCCGACGTGGCAGTGGAGCCGCTGCGCGCGGCGACGCCCTTCCGCAGCGCTCCCTCCGTGATCTCGCCCGGCGGCGTGCCGGTGGTGGCGGTGCTGCCCTTCCGCGTGCCGTCGCAGGACCCCGAGCTCCTGTCGGTCGCCGACGGCGTGCTGGACGGCGTGGTCGGGACACTGGCGACGCTGCGCGAGCCGGTGGTGATCTCCGCCAATTCCACGCGGCCGCTCGCCCAGTTGTCGCTGCCGCTCGGCGAGGTCGGGGAGCGGCTCGGCGCCAGCTACGTCGCCTCCGGCAGCCTGCGCCGCGTGGGCGAGACCTTGCGCATCGCCGTCGAACTGGCGGAGGCCGCGACCTCCGCCGTGCTCTGGCAGCGCAGCTACGACCTCCCGGCGAACGTCTCGATCGAGGTCGAGGACGAGGTCGCGTCGGTGATCTCGCGGACGCTGGTGCCGCGCATGCAGGACGCGGAGCTGCGCCGGGGCCTGCGCCAGGCGCCGGCGGACTGGACCGCCTACCAGCGCCTGCTGGAGGCGCGGCAGGCGATGCTGGGCATGGAGCGGTCGAGCTTCGAGGAAGCCGGCGAACAACTGCGGCAGGCCATCGCCATGGATCCGACCTATGCGGGCGGCCCCGCGGCGCTGGCCCGCTGGTACAGCCTGCGGCTCGGGCAGGGCTGGTCCGCCGACCCGGCGGCAGATTCCACCGCGCTGTTCGCCGCCGCCGCCGAGGCGGTCCGGCTGGACCCGAACGATGCAAGGTCGCTCGCGCTGCTCGGCCACCAGACCACGGTCATCAAGCGCGCCTATGGCACCGCGATCGAGCTGTTCGACCGCGCCCTCGGCATCGCGCCGAACGACAGCGAAGTGCTGGTGTGGAGCGCCCCGACCTACATCTTCATCGGAGAACCGCAGGAAGCGATCCGCCGGCTGGAACGGGCGATACGCCTGTCGCCCGAGGACCCCTTGATGTTTCGCTACCACCACTTCCTGTCCCTGGCGCACCTTACAGCGACGAACTGGTCGGAGGCGGCCCACTGGGGACGGAGCTCGATGCGGCTGAACCCCAACTACACCTCGAATCTCCGCGCGACGACGGTTGCGCTGGTGGCGCTCAGGCGCCTCGACGAGGCACGCGACATCGCCGCGCAGGTGTTGCGGCTTGAGCCCGGCTTCAGGGTGCGCGCGCTCCACACCCCCTTCGCCGAGGCGTGTGCGCATATTCGCGATCTCTACGCGCGCTATCTGATCGAGGCGGGCCTGCCGAGCTAGGCGGAGATCCGACGCGAAGCATACCGACGGACGGGAGGAAGCGGATCATGAGCGGTTGGTTGTTCACCGATGGCGGCGTCGATGGCGGCGTGGATGGCGGTGTCGACGGTGGTGTGGACGGGGGCGTCGATGGCGGCGTCTCCGGCGGAGCCAGGCTCACCCATTCCTTTCTAGGGCGCGCCGACGGGCAGGATCGCGCCGCTATGGGCGAAGCGTCGGTCCTGAATGGGGCCGCGTTCCCGGACGGCGCCTTCGCGCCGGCGCTACGTGCGCAGGCCATCCTCGCCGAATTCCTGGCGACGCCCGGCTGGATCGCCGCCTCCACACTGCCGAGGCGCCCCGACATCGACGACAACGTGAAGGGCTGGATCGGCGATCTGCTCCAGAAAATCCCGCAACGCCAGGAACGCTTCAGCGAGATCCACGCGCAGGCGCGCAACTTCACCGGGCTCTTCGCCGCCACGGTCATGGCGCGCGGCAAGCCGGCGACGCAGCAGCTGATCGCGATCGGCCTCGCGGTCGGGCACACCGTCGGGATGTACTGGAAGCTGAAGCACAACTCTCCGCGGCCGGCGCAGTTCTATCCCGGACTGCTGCCGGTCGTGCCGACGCCGCCGCATCCCTCCTACCCCAGCAACCACGCGCTGCAATCCTACCTGATCGCGAACCTGCTCGGGCGCATCTACGGCAACGACAACAACGTAACGCGCATGAAGGTGCTGCGCCCTCTCGCCTTCCGCATCGCCGAGAACCGGGAAATCGCCGGCGTCCATTTCCGGAAGGACAGCGACGCCGGCAGGGACATCGCGGACGCGATCGCGCCGCTGCTCGCGGACATGCAGGCCGTGAAGGACCTGATCGCCACGGCGAAGACGGAACTCGGCCCGGTCGTGGACCTCGGCGAGCCTCCGCATCCCAGCTGGGGCGAGAAGTTCAAGGCCGGCAACAAGGCCCCCGCGATCGGCCAGGGCGGCGGCGGGCAAGGCCCCGGCGTGATCGAGACGTGACATGGCCGAGTTGCGGAACCTTCCCCCCGACCGGCTCGCGCGGGAGCTCGGGCTGAACGACATCGAACTCCGTTATGTCGAGGAGTTCCGTGTCACCTCCGTGGACGAGTTGCATGCGCGTCTGCGCGCCTCGCCCTCGCTCGGCGAAAGACGACAGGGATTCCGCTACGCCGAACTGCTCCGCGGGCTGGAGCCGCTGCTCTCCCCGGCCTACAGCCGCGCCCTGGCCGCGCCGCCGCCCGAAATCGTCTGGGGCGCGAACCTCACGCCACCCGGCGAGACGCTCGCCATCGGCAACTGGCCCGGCGCGAACCAGCCGCCCGACCTGAACGGCGAGAATGAGGTCATCGACCTGCTCGGCGGCCTCAAGGATGTCTGGCCGGTGCGCGACCAGCGCTTCACCGAACCGACCTGCGTGCCCTACGCCGTCACTGCCTCTCTGGAATGGCAGACGCTGAACCCGGCCACCGGCACGACGCGCCTCGGCTCGGTGTTCCTCTACCAGCGCATCCGCAACCAGTTCCCCGTACCGATGGGCCAGGGCGGCACCAAGCTGACGGAGGTCGCCGCCGTGTTGCCGGTCTCCGGCGTCTGCCGCGAGGCGCTGTGGTCCGACAACAACAATACCACGACGGTGCCGACCGCCGCCGCCGTGCAGGACGCGCTGACCCGCCAGCGCAGCGGGCCCTGCGCCGATCTCGGCTACAACCCGGCCGCGCGGCATCCCCCGCGCGCCGCGCGCGTCGTGCTGGAACAGCTCCGCCAGGGCCGGCCGGTCGCGATCACCATCCCGACCTTCGCGGAACAGGGCTTCACGCGGACGAACTGGACCGATGCCTTCACCCTGCTGACCGGCTGCGTCCTGAAGAAGGAAGCGCATTGGCAGCGCGTCGGCGGCCATGCGGTCTGCATCCTGGGCTTCCAGCCTGCGACCAAGGACCCGCTCGGCGGCTACTTCGTGTTCCGCAACAGCTGGGGCGGCCGCTTCGCGGAGCAGCCGAACAAGCCCGCCCAGGTCGCCGGCAAGCCGCTCGAGCCCACCGTCCCCGATGTCGGCTACGGCGTGATCGGCGCCGACGAGCTCGACGCCTACGTCACCGAGATCATGGTCTTTCCCTGACGCGGCGCGGGTCGCCCTAGCCGCGCCGCCGGAACCGCTCCACCGCGCCCACCAGCGCGGTCCTCACGCCCGGCTCCAGCGCCGAATGTCCCGCATCCGGCACCACCGTCAGCCGCGCGCGCGGCCAGGCGGCGGCCAGGTCAAACGCCGTGTCCGGCGGGCACACCATGTCGTAGCGGCCCTGCACGATCTCGGCGGGGATATGCGCGATGCGGTCCATCTGCCCGAGCAGCCCGCCCTCCGGCAGGAACAGGTCATGCGCGAAGTAATGCGCCTCGATCCGCGCCAGCCCCAGGGCGCTGCGGTCCTGTGCGAAGCTCGCCACCGTCTCCGGGCTCGGCAGCAGCGTCGAGCAGCTGCCCTCGTACAGGCTCCAGGCCCGCGCCGCCGGCGCATGCACCAGCGGATCGGGGTCGCAGAGCCGCCTCAGATAGGCCGCGAGCAGGTCACCGCGCTCGGCGGGCGGGATGTGCTCGGCGAAGGCCGCCCAGGCATCGGGGAAGACGCGGCGCAGGCCATAGAGGAACCACTCCACCTCCTGCGCGCGGCCGAGGAAGACGCCGCGCAGCACGCAGCCCGCCACGCGCTCCGGATGGGCCTGCGCATAGGCGAGCGCCAGCGTCGAGCCCCAGGACCCGCCGAAGAGCAGCCACTTCTCGATGCCGAGGAAGCGCCGCAGCACCTCGATGTCGGCGACGAGATGCGGCGTCGTGTTCTCCCGCAGCTCGCCGAGCGGCCGCGACCGGCCGGCGCCGCGCTGGTCGAAGATCACCACGCGCCAATGGCCGGGGTCGAAGAAGCGGCGATGGATCGCGCCCGCCCCGGCGCCCGGGCCCCCATGCAGGAACAGCACCGGCTGGCCGCGCGGATTGCCGACCTGCTCCCAGTACATGACATGCCCGCCGGTCAGCGGAAGCAGCCCGGTCTCGAACGGCGCGATGTCGGGGAAAAGGTCGCCACGCGGCATGGCTTCGTTCTAGCGAGCGGCATGGCCGTGAAGCAACCGCGCGGCGTGATGAACGATCCGCGGCGTTTCCCCCTTCGCCCGCGCGCCGATCCTCCCTAGGTTTGGGGCGATGGCCGAGATCCCCTCGCCCGGCTCCCGTTCCCCCGGCTCCGCCGCCGCGACGCTGCGCTGCGGCGTCTGCGGCACGGAAAGCCGGCATCCGCCGTTCCGCCCGAGCCCGCCGGAGCAGCCGCCGGACCTCGACCTGCGGCCAGGCGAGCCGGTGCGCTCCACCATGCCGCGCTGGCTCCAGCAATGCCCGGGCTGCGGCTATTGCGCCCCCGACATCACCCGCGCCCACCCCGCCGCGGCCGAGGCCGTGCGCGCCGCGCCCTTCCGCGCGCTGCTGGCCGACAACACCATCCCCCCGCTCGCCCGGCGCTTCCTGGCCTGGGCGCTGGTGCTGGAGGAGACCGGCGCGCTGCACGCCGCCGCCGAGGCGACGCTGCAGGCCGCCTGGGTGGCCGACGACCTCGGCAGGCCCGACCTCGCGCGGTCCTGGCGGCTGGATGCGGTCGCGCTGTGGCGCGGCGGCCCGCAGCTCGACCCGGAGCAGACGGTGCGCGTGGTCGATGCGCTGCGCCGCGCCGAGGCCTGGGACGACGCCGCCGCCACCGCCGCGATCCTCGCCGACAGCCAGCCGCCCGAGGCCGTGGCGCAGGTCATCACGCTGGAACGCCGGCTGATCGAGGCCGGGGATGCCGGCCGGCACACTGTGGCCACCGCCCTCCCGCCGCCCTCGCGCCGCCCGCATGCGAGCCACCACAGGATGGCGGCCCGCGGCGAGGGGCTCTGGGCGAAGCTGAAGCGCTTCCTGGGCGGGAAGGGCTGAGCTCCACCCCGCGCGGACGTGATCGCGCGCAGGCCGTTGCGTGGCCGCGCCCGTGCAGGATCCGCAAGGACCAATCGCCCGCTGCCGCGTTGCCGGTCGGTTCCGCGGCAGTCCCGCCGCGGGTCGCCGGGGAGCCCCCATGCGCGCCGCGCCCGCCCTGCTGGCCCTGTCCGTCCTCGCCGCCTGCGACGACCCGACGCCGCGGGAGCCGCGGGCCGAGGCACCCCCCCCGGAACCCGCACGCGCCGCCGTGCAACCCGCCCCCGACCGCAGGATCGAGGCGCTGCGGGCCGCCGAGGAACGCCTGCGCGCCCGCTTCCGTCCCGACGAGCCCTTCGCCACCCGCGCCGTCCAGGTGCACCGCCAGCAACTGCCGGACACGCTTGCGGTCTGCGGCCAGGCGAACGCCACGGGCCGCGGTTCTGCCGCCTGGATCCCCTATGTCGCGATCATCGGCTTCGACGGCGAGCGGCCCGCGCGCGTGGAGTTCCACTTCGCCGGCAGCACCGCAGAGGCGACGCGGGTCTATTTCGAGCTGGTGGATCGCTGC
>NZ_JAKJIB010000242.1 GCF_021864505.1 Falsiroseomonas oryziterrae | reverse complement strand
GAAGCCGGGCTCGCCGGCCTGCGGACCGGCCGGCGCCACGCCAGGCAGGGAGGCGGTGATGCCGGACAGGCCGAGGCGCGTCGTGTCGACGCCGCCGCCGCTGCCGCAGGCGGCCAGGAGCAGCGCGAGGGCGCCGGCGCCGCAACGGCCCAGCCTCCGGGCCTGCCCCCGGCCCTGCCCTGTCGCCCTGTTCGCCATGCCGATCATCCTCGCCGTGCCCGGCCCGCCCTGCCCCACGGCGCCGGAAGCCCCCGGCCATAACCGCCTTCGCCGACCCGGGCAACCGCGCGGCCGGTGCGCGTCCTCCGACGCGCGTTTGTGCGGGGCGGCTCGTCGGGGCAGGATGCGGCATGCCGCCACGCCTCCGACGTCTTGTCCTGGTCCTGCTGTTGCCGCTCGTCCTGGCTGCACCGGCCGTCGCGCAGACCTTCACGGACGCGCAGCGCAGCGAGATTGTCGACATCCTGCGCCAGGCCCTGCGGCAGGACCCGTCCATCCTGCGCGACGCGCTCGGCGCGCTGCAGGAGGACGAGACCCGCGCCCGCGGCGCCGCGCAGCGCGCGGCGATCGCACGCCACGCGGATGCGCTGTTCCGCGACGCGGCCGATCCGGTGCGCGGCAATCCGCGCGGCGACGTGACGATCGTCGAGTTCTTCGACGCGCGCTGCGGCTTCTGCAAGCAATTGCATCCCTCGCTGGAGGCGCTGATCCGCCGCGACCCGAATGTGCGCATCGTGATGAAGGACCTGCCCGTCTTGGGGCCCGCCAGCACGCAGGCGGCGCGCGCATTGCTGGCGGCGCAGCGCCAGGGCCGCTACGCCGCCCTGCAGGATGCGCTGCTGACCTTGCGCGGCGAGCCGACCGAGGCCGTGCTGCGCCAGTCGGCCGAGCGCGTCGGCCTCGACTGGGCAAGGCTGCGGCGCGAGATGGAAGAGCCGGCGATCGCGCGGCGGATCGAAGCGAATCTGCGTCTCGCCCAGTCGCTCGGCATCGAGGGGACGCCGGCGCTCGTGATCGCCGGTCAGGGCCGCGACGGCGGCACGCTGGTGCCGGGCGCGGTGGATCTGCCGACGCTGGAGCGGCTGGTGGCGGAGGCCCGCGCGGGCCGCTAGGCGGCCGGCCTGCGCGAGTTGCCACGCGCGAGGCCGCGTATAGACTGGCGCCGCACGGGATCGGCACGGAAATGGGGGCGGGGCTCGACGCGATCGGGAGGCTGACGCGCCACGCGGCCCTGTCGGGTGCGGGCAGCGCGGCGACACGCGCGCCATGAACCTGCACGCGACGCCCGCCACCAACGAGACGCCGCTGCTCGAGGTCCGGCTGCAGGTGCCCGATCTCGCTGACCTGCGCGCGGGCAACACGGGCATCGAGGGCGTCTGGAGCTTCGCGGCGCCGGAAGGCGGCCCGCACCTGCTGCTCACCGGCCTGGTGCATGGCAACGAGATCGCCGGCGCGCTGATGCTTGCGCGCTGGCTGCGCGACGGCGTCAGGCCGCGGCGCGGACGGCTCACGCTGTGCTTCGCCAATCTCGCGGCCTTCGACCGCTTCGATCCGGCCGATCCGACCGCGAGCCGCTTCGTGGACGAGGACATGAACCGGCTGTGGGCGCCGGAACAGCTCGAGGGCGCGCGGCGCTCATCCGAGCTCGACCGCGCCCGGCGGTTGCTGCCGGTGGTGCGCGAGGCGGATGTCCTGCTCGACCTGCACTCGATGCTGTGGCCGTCCGATCCGCTGTTCATCGCAGGGCCGGGCGGCGCGCGGGAGCTGGGACGCGCGATCGGCGCGCCGCCGGTCGTGGTCTCCGACGAGGGCCACGCGGCGGGGCTGCGGCTCATCGACCATGCGCGCTTCGCCGCCGGCGCTCGCGCGCTGCTGCTCGAAGCCGGTCCGCATTGGCAGCCCGAGACGCTGGCGCAGATGGAGGAGACCGCGGCGCGGCTGCTGCGCGCGCTCGACATGGCAGGGCGCGATGCGCCGGTGGCCGCGACACCCCCCGTCGCGCCGGGCCGCGTCGCGCGCGTCACCCGGACGGTCACGGCGCAGAGCACCGACTTCGCCTTCCTCCGCGAGTTCCGCGGCGGCGAGGTGATCGCGCGACGCAACACGCTGATCGCGCTGGATGGCGAGGCGGAGATCCGCACGCCGCATGACGACTGCCTGCTCGTGATGCCGAGCCCCCGCGCGATGCGCGGCCACACCGCCGTCCGGCTCGCCAGGTTCGAGGACTGACTCTTCCCGTCGCGCGCGGCTTCGTATCCGCCGCCGAAGGCGGCGCGCGCGGCGACCGGCCTGCCAACTCGCGCAGCTTGTCCGAGGCGCGCAGGCTGTGTCGAAGTGACTGATTCACCGCTCCGGCGATTCCGCCTTCGCGGATCAGGCGCCAGCCCGCGGCGCGGGCGCCAGCGCCTGAGGCCTGCTAGACTGGCGGCTCGCCCGGCACCGGCCTGCCGCCGATCGCGCGCAGCAGCGCGGTGATGTCGCGCGATGCGGCCTCGACCGCCTCCGCGTCCACACCCTTGGCGACCAGCGCGACGCCGCCGCCGCCCATGCGGTAATAGGGGTAGCTGCCGATGTCGAGCGCGGGCCAGCGCGACTGGATGGCGGCCAGCCCTTCGGCGATGCGGCCTTCCATCACGCCGTCGGCGTGCACGGTGCGCGAGGCGATCGGCGGCCCGCCCTGGAGCCGAGGCGCCAGGCTCTCGAACATCGCCTGCATGATGCGCGGCACGCCGGCCAGGACGTGCACGTTGCCGATGGTGAAACCGGGTGCGACGGAGATCGCGTTGTCGATCAACGTCGCCCCTCGCGGCATCGTCGCCATGCGCTGGCGCGCCGGGTTGAACTCGCCAGGCGCATAGTGGCGGTCGAGGCGCGCCCAGGCTTCGGGATGCGGCTCCCACGGGAGGTCGAAGGCCGCCGCGACGCATTCGCTGGTGATGTCGTCATGCGTCGGCCCGATGCCGCCGGTGGTGAAGACATGGTCGAAGGCGGCGCGCACCTCGTTCACGGTGCGGACGATCTTCTCGCGCACATCGGGGATGACGCGGACCTCGCGCAGCGGGATGCCGATCTCGCCGAGGCGCGTGGCCAGGAACTGGACGTTGGCGTCGCGCGTGCGGCCTGACAGCACCTCGTTGCCGATCACCAGCAGGCAGGCGGTGGGGGAGCGTTCGCTCATGCGTCCTCCGCAGCTTCGGCGTACCAGGCCAGCGATTCACGGCCGGCCCGTGCCCGCCTGCGGCGTTCACGCGCCGGCCGATCGCAGGCGCGGGAAGGCTAGAGGAAATCCCGCAGCAGCGCGACCAGCGGCTTGTCGGCGGGCGGCATCGGATACTCCGCCAGCTTCTGCGGCCGCACCCAGGCCAGCGTCTGCCCTTCCACCGCGGTCGGAGTGCCCGACCAGCGGCGGCAGAGATAGAGCGGCATCAGCAGGTGGAAGGCCTCGTAGCCGTGGCTGGCGAAGGCGAAGGGGGCGAGGCAGCTCTCGGCGACGTCGATCGCCAGCTCCTCCTTCAGCTCGCGGATCAGCGCGGCTTCCGGCGTCTCCCCCGGATGGACCTTGCCGCCGGGGAACTCCCAGAGGCCGGCCAGCGCCTTGCCTTCCGGCCGGCGCGCGAGCAGCACGCGGCCATCCGGGTCGATCAGAGCGACGGCGGAGACGAGGACGATGCGCTTGCCGTCCGCGGGCGGTTCCGCAGGGCCGGCGGGTGCCGCGGGCGGTGCCGCGGCGGGCAGGTCGGCGCGCGTCATCTCGAACAGCAGCACCGGCATGGCGCCGCCGCGCGAGAGGAAGTCGCGCGCGCCCTCGCCCACCTCGCGGAAGCCGATGCGGCGCAGCACGGCCTGGCTGCGGGCGTTCTCGATCAGCGCAGAGGCGACGAGCTTCTCGATGCCGAGGTTGGCGAGCGCCCAGCGGGCCATGCGCCCGGCCGCCTCCGGCCCGACACCATGGCCCCAGAAGCGGCGACCGATCCAGTAGCCGAGCTCGGCTTCCTTCCGCTCGGCGTCCAGGGTGAGGCCGACGCAGCCGACCAGCACCTCGCGCTCCGCCTCCTCGCCGACGATCGCAAGGTGCCAGGCGCGGCCCTCCGCCATCTGGTCGCGGGTGGAGGCGATCCATTCATCGGCTAGGTCGCGCGGATAGGGGAAGGGCACGCGTGCCAGCGTCTTGGCGACTTCCCAGTCGTTGACGAGCCGGTGCAGGTCGGCCGCATCCTCGGCGCGCAGCGGGCGGATCGTCAGCCGCTCGGTCCGCAGCGGCTCGAAGGCCGGCGCGGCGAGCGGGTCGTGCGAGGGCTCGATGTCCGCGGTCAGGAGCGGTAGGCCCCGTTGATGTCGATGTAGCCGTGCGTGAGGTCGCAGGTCCACACGGTCGCCTTGCCGCGGCCGAGGCCGATGTCGACGGTGATCTCGACCTCGCGGCCCTTCATGTGCGCGACCACCGGCGCCTCGTCATAGCCCGGCACGATCTCTCCCTCGCGCGCCATCCAGACGCCGCCGACGCCGACGGAAAGCCGGTCGCGGTCGGCGGGTTCCCCGGACTTGCCGACCGCCATGACGATGCGGCCCCAATTCGCGTCCTCGCCGGCGATCGCGGTCTTCACCAGGGGCGAATTGGCGATCGCCATGCCGATGCGGTGCGCGGACTTCGCCGATACGGCGCCGGTGACGTCGATGCGGATCAGCTTCTGCGCGCCTTCGCCGTCGCGGGCGACCATCAGGGCGAGGTCCATCAGCACCTCGTCCACCGCGCGGGCGAAGTCCTTCAGCATCGCACCGCCTGCGGTGGGGACACGCGGATGCTTCGTCGCCCCGGTGGCGAAGAGCAGCACGGTGTCGGAGGTGGAGGTGTCGGAATCCACCGTCACGCAGTTGAAGCTGCGGTCCACGGACTTCTTCAGGATCGCCTGCAGGACGGGCGCCGGGATCTTCGCGTCGGTGGCAAGGAAGCAGAGCATCGTCGCCATGTCGGGCGCGATCATGCCGCTGCCCTTGGCGATGCCGCTGACCGTCACCGTCGCGTCGCCGATCCGCGCGGTGCGCACGGCGCCCTTCGGGAAGGTGTCGGTCGTCATGATGGCGCGCGCCGCGCCCTGCCAGCGCTCGTCGCCGAGCGCGCCATGCAGCGGCGGCAGCGCGGCGAGCAGCTTCTCGACCGGCAGCTTCTCCCCGATCACGCCGGTGGAGGCGAGGAAGACCTCGTTCGGCTTGCAGCCGGCCAGCTGCGCCATGGCGGCGGCCGTCGCCTTGCAGGCCTCGCGGCCGGTGCGGCCGGTGAAGACGTTGGAGTTGCCGGCGTTCACCACCAGCGCGCGGGCCTTGCCGCCCTTCAGCGCGGCGCGGCACCAATCCACCGGCGCCCCGGGGCACTTGTTCCTTGTGAACACGCCCGCGACGGTCGTCCCCACCGGGAAGACCATCATCGTGACGTCCTCGCGCCCCTTGTAGCGGATGCCCGCCTGGGCGGAGCCGAGGCGCACGCCCGGCACGGGCGGCATCTCCGGCAGCGGCAGCATCAGCGGAGAGACGGGGAGGTCCTTGCCGGAGGCCATGAGCGCGCGAGTCCAGGCGTTGTGAGGGCACAATTCTCTGCCCCCACCCAACCCTCCCCTGCAAGCGGGGGAGGGCAAAATCGCCTTATCGGCGCTGCGGCGCCGGCGGCGGCGTCGCGCCGTCGAGCAGCGAGGGCGGGCGCGGCGCCTCGCCGCCGGCCAGGCGCTCGACATTCGCCGCGGCGCGGATGCGCTCGACCGTGGCGTTCACGCCTTCCTCGAAGGCCTGCTGGCGCAGCTGGTCGCGGCTGTCCTCGAAGGAGGGCGGGGCGACGGAGCGGCGCTCCTCCACCTTGATGACGTGCCAGCCGAACTGGGTGCGCACCGGGTTGGGCGCGATCTCGCCGGCGCGCAGCGCGAAGGCGGCCTGCTCGAATTCCGGGATCATGTCGCCGCGCTTGAAGAAGCCGAGGTCGCCGCCCTCGCGCGAGCCCGGACCGGTGGAGCGGCGGCGCGCCACCTCGGCGAAGTCGACGCCGGGGCGGCGGACCTCGGCCAGCGCGGCGCGCGCCTCCTGCTCCGTCGGCACCAGGATGTGCCGGGCGCGAATCTCTTCCTCGGCGGGGCGGGAGGCCAGTTCGCGGGTGAAGCGGGCGCGCAGCGCCTCATCGGTGATCAGCGGCTGGACCTCGCGGAGCAGCAGGGCCTGCTGCAGCGTCTCCTCCTCGGCGCGGCGGATGCGGGCCTGCACCTCCGGGTCGCGGTCGAGGCGCTGGGCGCGGGCGGCGGCGACGATCGCCTTCTGAGTGATGATCTGGTCGAGCAGCAGCGGCCGCAGCATCTGCGGCGGCACGTTGCGGAGTTCCTCCGGCAGGCGGCGGATCTCCGCCTCGAGGTCGGATTCGCGGATCTCGATGCCGTCCACCCGGGCCAGCACCGGGTCGCCGGCCGGGGTCGCTGCCGCGGGCGGCTGCGGCGCCGGCGCCGCGGGGGCCTGGGCGAGCACGGGGCCGGCCGGCAGCAGCAGGGCGGCAAGGAAC
>NZ_JAKJIB010000241.1 GCF_021864505.1 Falsiroseomonas oryziterrae | reverse complement strand
CCCTCGGCGAGCGCCTGCGCACGGCGCGCCATCGCGCCGTCGCCCGGCAGGCGCGGCGCGTCGAAGCCGGGGCGCGGCGGGTTGCCGCGCACGGCCTGCGCCATGAAGCCGCTCTCGGCCAGGAAGCGCTCCGCGCCGCCGAACTTCGCGGGATCGATCACCAGCACGAAGACGCTGGCGCCCCAGCCCGTGGGCGCCTGCGCACGGCCCTGGCCGGAGAGGCCGCTGGTCAGCGCCTCCACCAGCAGGCCGAGCGCGAAGCCCTTGTGGCCGGCCTCGATCCCGCCGAGCGGGAGCAGGGTGCCGGGCGGGTCGCCCCAGAAGGCGTTGGGGTCGTCGGTCGGGTTGCCCCGCCCGTCCAGCAGCCACTGTCCCGGGAAGCGCGTCCCCTCGGCACGGCGGCGCGCCGTCATCCCGTTGGTGGTGATGGACATGGAGACGTCGATCACCACCGGGCCATCGGTCGTCGGCCAGGCGGCGGCAACGGGGTTCGGCGTGATGATGCGCTGCGTGCCGCCCCAGGGCGCGACCGACGCGGTGGCGGGATCCGAGCAGGTCAGCAGGAGCATCCGCCCGCGAGCCGCGACCGGGGGGCCGTAGGCGGCGAGGCAGGCGATGTGGTGGCTGCGCGCGATGGCCACCGCGCCGAGGCCGAAGGTCTTCGCCGCCGCCTCCGCCGCGGCGATGGCGCGGCGCGTCAGCCACGGCCCGGGCAGCTTGCGGCCGTCCCAGCTCTGCGCGACCGGCGTGGCGGAGACGACCTCTGGCTCGCCCTCGGCGGCCATGTCGCCGCTCGCGGCCGCGTCGCAATAGGGGGCGAGCAGCGCGAGGCCGTGGGTGTCGTGGCCCATCAGGTCGCCCTCGACCAGCACCTCCGCGACGTCGCGGGCCTTCTCCGCGCCGATGCCCGCCGCGCGCAGCGCGGAGTCCGCGAAGCGGATGAGGGCCGCCGCCTCGTAACGCGCCGCCATGGCCTACCCCCCCGAAAGCGCCCGGATCACGCCGCCGAGGAACAGCCCGAGCACCATGTCCACGATCACCAGCATCGCCGCGCGCCCGCCATCGAGGTTGAGCGCGATGCGGGCGACGAACCATTCCAGCCACAGCGCGTAGGCGAGGCCGAGCAGCATCAGCCCCTGCGCCACGCCGTCCGGCAGCCCGATCGCGCCCGGCACCGCCAGCACCAGCAGCACGAGGTACTGGACGATGTTCGTCCAGTTCCAGGCGGCGATGAAGCGCGGCCATTCGCCGATGCGGCCCCACGCATGGGCAAGCGGCAGCGAGAGCAGCGCGAAGCCGGCCCAGGCGATCGCGTAGCCGATCACCTCCGCCGTCAACGACCGCGCGAGCCCGCCCTCCGGCACGCCGATGCTGGCCCAGGCGAAGAAGCGGATCGCGAGGAAGGCTGGCAGGCAGACGAGCGCCGCTGCGAAGGATCGCCAGGCCCCTTCCGGAGTCGTCTCCATCAGCGCGAGCCCTTCGGGCTTCGCGCGGCCGAGCAGGAAGGCGCCGGCAAGCCCCGCGGTGATGGTCAGCCGCAACGGCGGGTTGGGGCTCAGCGCAGCATCTCCTCGATCACTGCCGCATAGAGTTCCGCCAGCTGCCGGAGTTCCGCAACCGGGGTGCGCTCATCGGCCTGGTGCATGGTGGCGCCGACGGCGCCGAGTTCCGCCACGGGGCAGTGCCGCGCCACGAAGCGCGCATCGGAGGTGCCGCCTCCGGTGTCGAGCTTCGGCTCCCTTCCGGTCGCGGCGCGGACGGCGCGCAGCAGCGCGTCCACGAAGGGGCCCGGCTTCGTCACGAAGGATTCGCCCGAGCACTCGACATGGAGGTCGTGGCGCGGCGCGTGCTCGGCCAGCACGGCGCGGATCCTGGCGGTCAGCGACGCCGAGCTATGCAGGTCGTTGAAGCGGATGTTGAGCCGCGCCCGCGCCTCGGCAGGGATCACGTTGGTCGCCGGGTTGCCGACGTCGAAGCTGGTGACCTGCAAGGTCGTCGGCTCGAACCAGTCGGTGCCGGCATCGAGCGGCTCGGCGGTCAGCGCGTGCAGCACGCGAACGAGGCGATGGACAGGGTTGTCGGCGCGCTGCGGATAGGCGCTGTGGCCCTGCGTGCCGTGCACGGTGATCGCCGCGTTGAGGCTGCCGCGGCGGCCGATCTTGATGGTGTCGCCGAGCGCCGCCTTGCTCGTCGGCTCGCCGACCAGGCAGGCATCCGGGATCTCGCCGCGCGCGGCGAGCCAGTCGAGCACCTTCACCGTGCCGTCGGTGGCCGGCCCTTCCTCGTCGCCGGTGATGAGGAGCGAGAGGCTGCCGGGCAGGCCGGGGTTGCGGGCGAGCACCTGCGCGACCGCCGCGATCCAGGCGGCGACGCCGCCCTTCATGTCGGTGGCCCCCCGGCCGTAGAGCACGCCGTCCCGGACCTCGGCGCCGAAGGGATCGCTGGTCCAGGGCGCGGCGCCGGGCGGCACCACGTCGGTGTGGCCGGCGAACATCAGGTGCGGGCCGGCGGTGCCGCGGCGGGCGAAGAGGTTCGGCGTGGTGCCGAAGGTGAGCCGATGGACCGCGAAGCCGAGGGGGCGCAGCGCGGCCTCGACCACGTCGAGCGCGCCGTCATCGGCCGGCGTGACGGAGCGGCAGCGGATCAGCGCCTGGGCGAGCGGGAGGGGGTCGCTGGTCATGCGGCAGTCGCCGCGGGACGCGGGCGCCGATCCTCGCCCCCCCACCCCGACCCTCCCCCGCAAGCGGGAGAGGGAGAGGTCCGGCGCATCAATCCCTCAGCAGTTCGTTGATGGACGTCTTGGACCGCGTCTTCTCGTCGACGCGCTTGACGATCACGGCGCAGTAGAGGCTCGGGCCCGGGCTGCCGTCGGGCATCGGCTTGCCGGGCATCGCGCCCGGCACCACCACCGAATAGGCGGGCACGCGGCCGTAATGCACCTCGCCCGTCGCGCGATCCACGATCCGCGTCGAGGCGCCGAGATAGACGCCCATGGACAGCACGCTGCCACGCTCGACGATCACGCCCTCCGCCACCTCGGACCGCGCGCCGATGAAGCAGTTGTCCTCGATCACCACGGGGTTGGCCTGCAGCGGCTCCAGCACGCCGCCGATGCCGGCACCGCCCGAGATGTGGCAGTTCCTGCCGATCTGCGCGCAGGAGCCGACGGTGGCCCAGGTGTCCACCATCGTGCCCTCGTCCACATAGGCGCCGACATTGACGAAGCTCGGCATCAGGATGACGCCGGGCGCGATGTAGGCGGAGCGGCGGACCACGGCGCCGGGCACGGCGCGGAAGCCGGCCGACTTGAAGCGGTTCTCGCCCCAGCCCTGGAACTTCAGCGGCACCTTGTCATAGGCCCCTGCGGCGGTGTCCATCGGCACGCTGTCGTTGAGGCGGAAGCTCATCAGCACCGCCTGCTTCAGCCACTGGTTGACCTTCCAGCCGGCGCCGTCGGGCTCCGCCACGCGCGCCGTGCCGCCGTCCAGCATCGCCAGCGCTTCCTCCACCGCGTCGCGGTCGGGGCCGCGGGTGGCGGCGTTCAGCGTGTCGCGGCGGGCCCAGAGCGCCTCGATGCGCGCGGCGAGCGCGGTCTTGTCCATGGTGACGGTCCCGGTGGAATGAGAGCGCCCTTCTTCGCGAGGGGGGAGGCGCACGTCAACCATGCCCCCGGGACGACCAGGGGCCGGATGGAACCCCAGGCGGGCCGCCTCGCTTCCGGCGGCGCGCCGGCCCCGGTAGGCTGGCGCCCGGAAGGCAGGATCGATGGCCGAGGACGACGACACCATTCCGGAAGAGCTGCGACCGGACCCCGCGGATTACGACTTCGACCTGAACGCCGCCCTCGGCGCGGTGGTGGCGCTGAAGTCGCGCGTGCCGGCGGACGCGTTCTCCGCCCGCACGCTCGGGACGGAGCGCGAGGGCAGCGGCGTGGTGATCCGCCCGGACGGGCTGGTGCTGACCATCGGCTACCTGGTCGGCGAGTCCGAGAGCATCTGGCTGACCACCGCGACGGGCCGCGTCATGCAGGGCCATGCGCTGGCCTATGATTTCGAAACCGGGTTCGGGCTGGTGCAGGCGCTCGGCCGGCTGGAAGCGCCGGCGCTGGAACTGGCCGCGGCGTCGCCGGAGACGGGCGCCGACACGGTGCTGGCCGCGGCGCCGGAGAGCGAGGGCGGCGGCGCGGTGGCCTGCTCGATCGTCGCCAAGGAGCCCTTCGCCGGCTACTGGGAATACCTGCTGGACGAGGCGCTGTTCACCGCGCCGGCGCATCCCTCCTGGGGCGGCGCGGCGCTGATCGGGCCGGATGGGAAGCTCGCCGGAATCGGCAGCCTGGTGCTGCAGCACCGCGACAAGCGCGGCCGGAAGCTCGACCTCAACATGTGCGTCCCGGTCGCGCTGCTGCATCCGATCATGGACGACCTGCTGAGCTACGGGCGGGTGAACAAGCCGGCGCGGCCATGGCTCGGGCTCTATGCGGCGGATCAGGAGGAGGGGATCGTGGTGGCTTCCGTCGCGTCCAAGGGTCCGGCGGAGCGCGCGGGGTTGCGGGCGGGCGACCGGATCCTCGGCATCGATGGCGCGGAGGCGGCGGACCTTGCCGCGCTGTGGCGCAGCCTGTGGTCGCGCGGGCCGGCGGGGGTGAGCGTGCAGGTCCAGGCCGAGCGCGAGGGACGGCGGTTCAGCGTGCCGGTGACGAGCGCCGACCGCGCGAGCTTCCTCAAGGCGCCGCGGCTGCACTGAGACACGCATGCGCACCTTCTGGCATTGCCATATCGCGGTGTCGCTCGATGGCCGCATCGCGCGGCCGGACGGATCGTTCGACTGGCTCGAGCCCTATCCGGCCGAGGAGTTCGGGATCGAGGCCTTCCTGGCCGAGGTGGATGCGATCCTGATGGGACGCGGGACCTATGATGTCGTGCGCGGCGCGGCGGATTGGCCCTATGCCGGCAAGGACGTGGTCGTGGTGACCAACCGCCCGCTGCAGGAGGCGCCGGATCGCGTGACGGCGCGCGGCGGCGATATCGCGGCGATCGCGGCGGAGATGGAGGCGCGCGGCTACCGGCGCGTCTGGGTCGAGGGCGGCGGCCAGGTGATCCGGCAGGTGCTGGCGATCGGCAAGCTCGACCGGCTCGAGATGGCGGTGATCCCGCGCGTGCTGGGTGCGGGGATCCCGCTGTTCCCGCAGGGCACGCCGGAGACGGCGCTTCGCCTCGTCTCCTGCGTGCCGCGTGCCGGCGGCGCGCTGCACGTGATCTACGACCGCGCGTAGCTCGCCGGCGAGAAGACGACGGGCGGACCCTTGCCGCCGCGCAGCGCGTCGGCGGTGAGTTCCGCGATCACCGGCGCGAGGGTCCAGCCGTTGAACGTCACGGCATGGAACAGGCCCGGGACGCGCGGATCGGCGCCGAGGATGGGGCCGGGGATCTGCACGTTGATGCCGGTCCAGGCACGGATGACATGCAGCGACGCGATCGCCGGCAGGACGCTGCGCGCGACCCAGAGGTTGCCCTCGATGCTGGCGCGAAGGTTGCGAGGGCGGCCCTGCGCGTCGAGCTCGCCAGGCCAGGCGCCGCCGAGGATGAGGTGCCCGGCCTCGCCCTGCTTCAGCGAGAGATGCCGCCCGGCATGCAGCACGAGCGGGCGGAGGAGTTCGCGCGGCGCGGCCTCCGTCGCGATCACCTGCTGCACCGTGGCGCGCACCGGGATCGGCGCGCCGAGCATGTCCCCGAGTTGCGCGGCCCAGGGTCCGGCGGCGTTGACGACGCGGGCGGCGCGGATGCGCCCGTGCGGCGTGGTCGCGACGAAGCCGGCGCCGTCGCGCGACAGCGACGTGACGGGCGCGTCGGCGCAGATGTCCGCGCCCGCCGCGCGCGTCAGGCGCAGCAGGGCCGAAAGGCCGCGCAACGGGTCCATCTGGCCTTCCTCGGCGCAGAAGGCCGCACCGGCGAAGCCCGGCGCGAGCCAGGGGAAGCGCGCGTAGAGCTCGTTCGCGCCGAGCAGCGTGGAGCCGACGCCGAAATCGCGCTCCATCGCGACCTTGTCGGCGAGCGCGCGAAGCTGCGCCTCCGTCTCCGCCAGCATCAGGCCGCCTTCGGTGCGGATGGCGAGGTCCTCGCCCGCCTCCCGGGCGATGTCGCGCCAGAGTGCTACGGAGCGCGGGCCGAGCGCCAGGATCTGCGCCGCGGCGCTGTCCGGCCCCTCCGCCGCACCGGCGGAATCATAGGCGTGCAGCTGGACGTGCAGGCTGCCGGCATTGGCGGTCGACGCGCCCTGCCCCGGCTCGCCGCGATCGGCGACGATGGTCGCGAAGCCCTCGCGCGCGGCGGCGCGGGCGATGGCGAGGCCCATGACGCCGCCACCGATCACGAGAACGTCGCAGGCGGTCGCGTGCGCGGACGTCGGCGCGGCGAGAGGCGGCGCCGGCAGGCCGAAGGCGGGCGCCTCCGCCCATTCCGGCTTCTCCATCGCGAGCGCGAGCACCGGCACGGGCTTGAGCGGTGCGCGCGGCGCGCCCCAGCCGCCCTCCTCCACCGCACC
>NZ_JAKJIB010000240.1 GCF_021864505.1 Falsiroseomonas oryziterrae | reverse complement strand
GCTCTTCGGACCTCCGCGACGGCGGAGACGCCGCCGGCGGCGCAGGCACCGGCTCAGCCCGCGCCGGCCGATGCCGTGCTGCTGCCCAACACGCTCGGCGCGCAGCTGCTGATGGGGGCGTCCCAGCGCCTGCAGGCGCTGTCCGACAGCCTGGTGGCGGCGGCGCAGGCGGCAACCGACCTCCGCGGCGTGGCGACCTGGGCGTCCGGCGTGGTGCGCGACCCGGTCACGCAGGTCCGGGTGCAGGACGCGCTGATGTGGCTGGTGCTGCTGTTCGGCGCGGGCCTGATGGCGGAATGGCTCACCGCGCGCTCGCTGCGGCGCTGGTCGGACCGGCTGGACGCGATGGCGCCGGAGCCCGGCAATGTCTGGACCTGGATGCGCCGCGTCCCGCTCGTCCTCGCCCGCTTCGTGCTGGACCTGATCCCGGTCGGCGCCTTCGCCGTCATCTCCTACGGGCTGATCGGCTATGTCCGCCCGCTGCCGACGACAGAGCTGGTGCTGCTGGTCGCGAACAATTCCTACATGGCGCTGCGCGCCGTGATGGCGGCATCGCGCGTGCTGTTCTCGCCCGCCTCCGCGCATCTGCGCCTGATCCAGGTGGCGGACGAGACGGCGGCCTACATCACCGTCTGGATCCGCCGCATCGCGGTGGTCGCGATCGTCGGCTACGCGACCGCCGAGGCGCTGCTCCTCTTCGGCCTGCCCTGGTCGGTCTATGACGGCATCCTGCGCGTCGCGCTGCTGATCGTCTCGCTCTTCCTCATCATCGTCATCCTGCAGAACCGCGGCGCGGTGGCCGAGGCGCTGCGCGCGCCGGAGCTGGCGGAGGGCGAGCAGCCGGACCGCGCGCGACGGCTGTTCCGCACGCTGCGCGACCGGCTGGCGGATGTGTGGCACCTGCTGGCCATCCTGTGGCTGCTGGCCGCCTGGGGCGTCTGGGCGCTCGAGGTGCGCGACGGCTTCGAGCGGCTGTTGCGCGTCTCCGCACTGACGGTCGTCATCCTGGGCGCGGCGAAGCTGGCGGATGTGCTGGCGCGGCGTGCCATCGCCCGCGGCTTCCGCATCGGGCCCGACCTCGCGAAGCGCTACCCGGGGCTGGAGGCGCGGGCGAACCGCTACCTGCCGGTGCTCAAGGGCACGGTGAGCGGCGTGATCGCCGCCATCGCCCTGCTGTTCCTGCTGGAGGCCTGGGGGCTCGATTCCTTCGCCTGGTTCGGCCGCGGCCAGCTCGGCGCGCGGCTGCTCGGCTCCCTGGTGTCGATCGCGCTGACCATCGTGGTCGCGATCACGGTGTGGGAGCTCTCGAACGCCGCGATCCAGCGGCATCTCGCCAAGCTCTCGCGCGACGCGCAGGCGGCGCGCTCCGCCCGCGTGCGCACGCTGCTGCCCATGCTGCGCACCGTGCTGTCGATCGTGATCCTGGTCTTCGTCGCGCTGAACATCATGACGGAGATCGGGGTGAACGTCGCGCCGCTGCTGGCCGGCGCGGGCGTGGTGGGCCTCGCGATCGGCTTCGGCTCGCAGCAGCTGGTGCGCGACGTGATCACCGGCGCCTTCCTGCTCTTCGAGGATGCGATGGCGGTCGGCGACGTCGTGTCGGTCGGCGGCCATTCGGGCGTGGTGGAGCAGCTGTCGATCCGCTCCATCAAGCTGCGCGCGCAGGACGGCAGCGTGCACATCATCCCCTTCGGCGCCGTCACCACGGTGACCAACATGACGCGCGACTTCGGCTTCGCCGTGCTCGACGTGACGGTCGCGTATGGCGAGGACACCGACCGCGTCGCGGAGGCGCTGCGGCAGATCTCGTCGGAGGTGCGGGCGGAGGCGAAGTTCGCGAGCCAGATCCGCGACGACATCGAGATCCTCGGCGTGGACAAGATGACGGAGACGGGCGTCACGGTGCGCTCGCGGGTGAAGACCGACCCGGCGGCGCGCTGGGCGGTCGGGCGCGAGTTCAACCGGCGGATCCGCGCGCGCTTCGAGGAGCTCGGGATCGAGCTGTCGGCGCAGCCCTATGCCGCGTCGAAGCACCTCGGGGACTTCCCAAAGGCCGCCGCGCCGGCTAGCGTCGCCGCATGACCCGCTTCCGGATCGTCACGGATCGAATTAGCCGCCCGGCCGCCTGACCCGCCGCGCGCGGGGCATTGCGGCCGGCCGCCTGCCCTTCGATCCCGATCCGGAGCCTTCCGAACATGTCCGACTTCGTTGACGAGCCGCTGGTGGCGGCGCGCTTCACCGTCACCGCCGAGGCCTCGCCCGGCCTGCTTTCCCGCGTCCTCGAACCCTTCGCCAAGCGCGACCTGGTGCCCGAGACGCTGCGCGCCAGCCGCGACGGGGACGCGATGCGCGCCGAGGTCGCGCTCTCCATGCCGCTCGGCATGGTGCACCTCGTCGCCGGCAACCTCGGCCAGATCATCGGCGTGCGCCGCGTCGAGGCGATGGAAGGCCGCGTGGTGCGCCTCGCGGCGTAATGCGCGTTGCCGGCGTGAAGGACGCCGGGCGCCATCGGATCACCATGAACGCTCGGCGGCCTGACGTAAGGGTTGCGCTGACTTAACCGGGCTCGCGCGCACGTGTTGCGACGGGCGCGCGGCGTCGCGCGTCTGCGGGTCGGTTAAGGACCGGCCCATGCTGCTCGATGCCTTCCCGAGCGCGCTCGACCTCGCGCGCTTCCAGTTCGCCTTCACCGTCGTCTGGCACTTCCTGTTCCCGGCCTTCACCATCGGGCTGGCCTCGTACCTCGCCGTGCTGGAGGGGCTGTGGCTGGCCACCGGCCGCGCAGTGTTCCTCGAGACCTTCCAGTGGTGGCTGCGGATCTTCGCCGTCGCCTTCGCCATGGGCGTCGTGTCGGGCATCGTCATGTCCTACCAGTTCGGTACGAACTGGTCGGTGCTGAGCGACCGCGCGGGACCGGTGATCGGACCGCTGCTCGGCTACGAGGTGCTGACGGCCTTCTTCCTGGAAGCCGGCTTCCTCGGCGTGATGCTGTTCGGGCTGAACCGCGTGGGCAAGGGACTGCACTTCGCCGCGACCTGCTGCGTGGCGGCGGGCACGCTGATCTCCACCTTCTGGATCATCGCGGCGAATTCCTGGATGCACACGCCCACCGGCCACGAGGTCGCGCCGGACGGGCGGTTCCTGCCGCTCGACTGGTGGGCGATCATCTTCAACCCATCCTTTCCGTATCGCTTCCTGCACGTCGTCTCGGCGGCCTACCTGACCACCGCCTTCATCGTCGGCGCGGTGGGCGCCTTCCACCTGCTGCGCGACCGGGCGAATGCGCATGCGCGGCTGATGTTCTCGATGGCGATGTGGATGGCCCTGATCGTTGCCCCCGCTCAGGTCGTGATCGGCGACCTGCACGGGCTGAACACGCTGGAGCACCAGCCCGCCAAGGTCGCGGCCATGGAGGGACACTGGGAGACGCGGGCGGGGGCGCCGATGATCCTCTTCGCCCTGCCCGACATGGCGGCGGAGCGGAACGATCTCGAGCTCGGCATCCCGGGCCTCGGCAGCCTGATCCTCGGGCACAGCTGGGAGGCCGAGATCGCCGGCCTGAAATCCTTCCCGCAGGAGGAACGGCCGACCAACGTGCCGCTCGTCTTCTGGTCCTTCCGCGTGATGGTCGCCATCGGGCTGCTGATGGTCGCACTCGGGCTCGCGGCCTTCGTGCTGCGGCTGCGCGGGCGGCTCTACGACACGCCCTGGCTGCTCCGCTGGGCGGTCGCGATGGGCGGCTCGGGGCTGGTCGCGGTCACCGCGGGGTGGATCGTCACCGAGGCCGGGCGGCAGCCCTACACGGTCTACGGGCTGCTGCGCACCGCGGACAGCGTCTCGCCCATCGCCGCGCCGGCGGTCGCGACCTCTCTCGCGATGTTCGTCGTCGTCTACTTTGTCGTCTTCGGCGCCGGCATCTGGCTGCTGCTGCGCCTGATGGAGCGCGCACCGCATCCGGCGCAGGAAGGCCCGGCGCCGGGCGCGCCAATCCGCACCGCCGGCATCACCCCCGCGCCTGCCGTCGCGGCGGGCCAGGTCACGCAGCCCGGGCCGGCGGAGTAGAGCATGAGCGATCTCGACCTGCCGCTGATCTGGGCGATCGTCCTGGCGACCGCCGTCTTCCTCTACGTCGCGATGGACGGCTTCGACCTCGGCGTCGGCATCCTCTTCCCGCGGCTCGAACGCGGCGAGGAGCGCGATCTGGCGGTCGCCACCATCGCGCCGGTCTGGGACGGCAACGAGACCTGGCTGGTGCTCGGCGGCGGTGGGCTGCTCGCCGTGTTTCCGCTTGCCTACGCCATCGTGCTGCCGGCGCTCTACATGCCGCTGATCGTCATGCTGCTGGCGCTGATCTTCCGCGGCGTCGCCTTCGAGATGCGCTTCCGCCAGGAGACCGAGCGCGGCAGGCGCGCCTGGGACAACGGCTTCTGGCTCGGCAGCACGGTTGCCGCCTTCAGCCAGGGGGTGGCGCTCGGCGCCTATGTGCAGGGCATCGCGGTGGAGGGGCGCGGCTATGCCGGCGGCTGGTGGGACTGGCTGTCGCCCTTCTCGGTGCTGACGGGGCTGGCGCTGGTGGCCGGCTACGGGCTGCTCGGCGCCACCTGGCTGGTGTGGAAGACGGAAGGCGGGCTGCATGAGAAGGCACGCCGTCTGGCGGCGCCGCTCGGCAGCGTCACACTCGGCTTCGTCGCGGCGGTGAGCCTGGTGATGCCGGTGCTGCAGCCGGAGTTCGCGGCGCGCTGGTTCGGGGTCCCGCACCTGCTCTTCGTCTGGATCGTGCCGGTGGCGGTGATCCTGCTCGCCGTCGTGCTGTTCCGCGCGCTGGCGGCGGCGCCGATCGAAGGTGCGCGCAGCGCGATGCTCTGGCGCGACGCGATCCCCTTCGGCGCCGCGCTCGGGCTGTTCCTGCTCTGCTACGTCGGGCTCGGCATCAGCCTCTGGCCGAACATCGTGCCCCCCGGGATCACCATCTGGGACGCGGCGGCGCCGCCGGCGACGCAGGGCTTCCTGCTGGTCGGCGCGGCGGTGCTGGTGCCGCTGGTGCTGATCTACACCGGCTTCGTCTACTGGATCTTCCGCGGCAAGGTGCGGCCCGGCGAGGGCTACCATCATTGATCGCGCGCCTCGCCTGGTTCGCCGCGCTCTGGCTCGGCGGCGTCGCATCGCTCACGCTTGTCGCGCTCGTCATCCGCCGCGCGCTCGGCCTGTAGCGGTGATTGAATCGCGGGCACGCCAGGGCCACATCCGGCACATGATGTACCTGCTCTCGATCGTGGTCCCGCCGCTGGCGATCATGCTCCAGGGGCGTCCCTTCCAGGCGATCTTCAACGGGCTGCTCTGGCTCGGCAGCCTGTTGTTCATCCTGCTGCCCTTCGTGGCCGGGCAGGTCGGCTGGCTCGTTGCCGTGATCTGGGCGGTGGCGCTGACCTATAACCGGCGGCAGGAGGCGCGCGACCGTCGCCTGATCGACGAGGCCGTGCGCCGGGACCGGCAGATCCGGGCCTGATTGACAGCCGAAGGGTTGACCTGCGGCCGGCGAGTGCCGGCCGAGCGCCCGAACGGGCGCCGCGGCTCATGCGGCGCAGCCAAGCGAAGCGCCGGCGATCGAGGGGCCGAAGGTGAAACCTTCGGCCGCCCGGCATAAGCCTCAGCCGAGCTTCGGCCGCGTCTTCACCACGCTCTCGCGCGCGTTCATCCGGTCCCACCACGCGGCGAGCTTCGGCCGTGACGCGAAGGCCGAGGCGCCCGACTTCGTCATGCGGTAGTATTCGAGCGGCGGCAGCACATGCAGGTCGGCGAGGGTCACGGCCTCGCCGCACATCAGCGGGCCTTCCATCAGGCGGTGGATCACGTCGAGCACCTGCTCCGCGGCCTGCCGGCCCTCCGCCACCCGCGCCGCATCGGGCGTGCCGCCCTGCATGGGCACGATCGCCTCCTGCCAGAACACCTTGCCGACCATCGCGCCGTAGCCGTAGCTGTCGATGATCGCGCAGATCTGGGTCATGCGCGCGCAGGCGCGCGGCTCCGACGGCTGCAGCGCGGGACCGGGGAAGCCCTCGTCCACGTAGCGCGCGATCGCGAAGGTCTCGAACAGGCCGAAGCCGTCATGGTCGAAGGCCGGCACCTTGCCCCAGGGCTGGCGCGCGAGATGCGCCGGCTCGTTGCCCTTGCCCGACAGGATGTCCACCTCGTGCAATTCGTAGGGGACGCCCTTCTCCTCCAACGCGAGGCGCGCGGTCCGGGCGTAGGTGGAATAGGCGGGTCCGTACAGCTTGACGGGCATGCTGGCTCCTCTCTCTGCGGCCGGAAGCGTGGCGGAACGCGGTCCGGTTGTCACGGCCGGAAACGCGCGGAGAACGGCGCCCTCAGAGGAAGCCGACGGGATCCACGTCGATCTGCACGCGCACGCTGTTCGGCAACTCCACGCGCTGCATCCAGTCGCGCAACAGCGGCTGCACCGGCACGTCGCGTCGCGCCTTCAGCAGCAGCCGCCGCCGATGCCGCCCGCGCAGCAGCGCGAGCGGCGCAGGCGCCGGGCCCAGCACCTCGACCCCCGCGG
>NZ_JAKJIB010000024.1 GCF_021864505.1 Falsiroseomonas oryziterrae | reverse complement strand
GGACGCGCGGGCCTCGTCGGCGCAGGACTGGGACGCGCGACACCTGCCCCATCGGTTCCGGGCTGGCTGGCGGCGCGCCGCGGAAAGGGACGAGAGATGGCCGACGCGATGGTGTCCCAGAGGGCGCCGCACGGGGCGCCGGGTGGCGCCGCACCCGAGGGTGGCGAGACCCGGCGCGATTTCCTGAAACTGACGACCGGCGCCTTCGCGGCAGTCGGCGTCGCCGCGATCGCCTGGCCCTTCATCCACTCGATGAACCCCGCGCGCGACGTGCTGGCGCTGGCCAGCACGGAGGTGGACCTGTCGCCGATCGCGGCGGGCCAGGCCGTGACGGTGATGTGGCGCGGCAAGCCGGTCTTCGTGCGGCACCGCACGGCGGAGGAGATCCAGCAGGCGCGCGCCACGCCGATGTCGGAGCTGAAGGACCCGCAGCCCGACCAGGCGCGCGTGCAGCGCGACCAGTGGCTGGTGGTGCTCGGCGTGTGCACGCATCTCGGCTGCGTGCCGCTGGGGCAGAAGCCGACCGATGCGCGCGGCAACTTCGGCGGCTGGTTCTGCCCCTGCCACGGCAGCCACTACGACACCTCGGGTCGCATCCGCCTCGGCCCCGCGCCGTCGAACCTTGCGGTTCCCGAATACACCTTCACCTCTCCGACGCAGATCCGCATCGGCTGAGTGCGGTGGCGCGCCGCGGCGCGCCCCGCTCGCCGACAACAACCTGAGGAGCTCGGCGCGATGGCCATCGGCCTTCACGATAGCCAGTTCAAGAACCCGGTGGTGCGCTGGATCGACAGCCGCCTGCCGGTCTTCACGATGATGCAGAAGGAGTACGGGACGTTCCCGACGCCCCGGAACTTCAACTACTTCTGGAACTTCGGCGCGCTCGCCATGGTCAACCTGCTGATCATGATCGCGACGGGCATCTTCCTGTCGATGCACTACACGGCGCACACCTCCTACGCCTTCGACAGCGTCGAGCGCATCATGCGCGACGTGAACTTCGGCTGGCTGCTGCGCTACGTGCACATGAACGGCGCGCACATGTTCTTCATCGTGGTGTACATCCACATCTGGCGCGGCCTCTGGTACGGGTCCTACAAGGCGCCGCGCGAGATCCTGTGGATCCTCGGCGTGGTGATCTTCCTGCTGATGATGGCGACGGCCTTCATGGGCTACGTGCTGCCCTGGGGCCAGATGTCCTTCTGGGGCGCGACCGTCATCACCAACCTGTTCAGCGCCATCCCGCTCGTTGGCGACAGCATCGTCACCTGGCTGTGGGGCGGGTTCAGCGTGGACAACCCGACGCTCAACCGCTTCTTCAGCCTGCACTACCTGCTGCCCTTCGTGATCGTCGGCGTGGTCTTCCTGCACGTGGCCGCGCTGCACATCACCGGGTCGAACAACCCGCTCGGCATCGACCCGAAGGGCCCGCAGGACACGCTGCCCTTCCATCCCTACTACACGATCAAGGACAGCGTCGGCCTGATCGTCTACTTCATCTTCTTCGCCTTCCTGGTGTTCTTCCTGCCGAACTACCTGGGTCACCCGGACAACTACATCCCGGCGAACCCGCTGGTGACGCCCGCGCACATCGTGCCCGAATGGTACTTCCTGCCCTTCTACGCGATCCTGCGCGCGGTGCCGGACAAGCTCGGCGGCGTGATGCTGATGTTCGGCGCGATCGCGGTCCTGTTCATCCTGCCCTGGCTCGACACCTCCCCGGTGCGGTCCATGCGGTTCCGCCCGGTCGCGAAGTGGTTCCTGCTGCTCTGGGGCATCAACTTCTGCATCCTGACCTGGGTGGGCGCGAAGCCGGCCGAGGGCATCTACGTCACCATCGCGAAGTGGTGCACCGCCTACTACTTCCTGTACTTCCTCGTGATCCTGCCGCTGCTCGGCCGTCTTGAGCGCCCGCTCAAGCTGCCCGAGAGCATCTCGATGCCCGTGCTGCGCGGGGGCGGGCCCGTGCTCGCCGGTGCCGCCGCGAAGCCGATGGAGAAGGCCTGATGCCGCGTCTTCGTAGCCTGATCGGCGCCCTGATGCTGGGCGCCGCCGCGGCCCTCTCCGCCTCGCCCGCCCGCGCGGCGGGCGAAGCCTACCCCGCGCCCGACGTGCGCTTCACCTTCGACGGGCTGTTCGGCACCTTCGACCGCGGGCAGCTGCAGCGCGGCTTCCAGGTGTACAAGGAGGTCTGCGCGGCCTGCCACTCGATGCGCCTGCTGTCGTATCGCAACCTGCTCGAGATCGGGCTGACCGAGGCGCAGGTGCGCAACATCGCGGCCCAGTTCGAGGTGGTGGACGGCCCGAACGACCAGGGCGAGATGTTCGAGCGGCCCGCGCGCCTCTCCGACCGTTTCCGCCGCCCCTTCCCGAACGAGCAGGCGGCGCGCGCGGCGAACAACGGCGCCTATCCCGTCGATCTCTCGCTCATCGTGAAGGCGCGCAAGAACGGCGCCGACTACGTGCATGCGCTGCTCACCGGCTACGTCGATCCGCCGCCTGGCTTCGAGCTGATGGACGGCATGAACTACAACCGCTACTTCCCCGGCTTCCAGATCGCGATGCCGAACGTGCTGAACCCGGGCCAGGTCGAGTTCGCCGACGGCACCGAGGCCACGGTGCAGAACATGGCGCGCGACGTCACTGCCTTCCTCGCCTGGGCCGCCGAGCCGGAACTCGAGCAGCGTCGGCAGATGGGCGTTCGCATCATCCTCTTCCTGATCGTGCTCGGCGGCCTGACCTACGCCGTGAAGCGCAAGATCTGGGCCGACGTGAAGCACTGACGGCATCGGGCGCGGCGTACCGCGCCACTGACGCCGAGGACGCAGGGGCCGCCCCGTCGGGCGGCCCTTTTGCTGTCCGCTCCGCGGCCGCTAAAAGGCGCCGCGCACCCGCCGGAGCTCCGCCATGTCCGACATCTCCCCCGTCATCGGCCTCATCGGCGGATCCGGGCTGTATGACATCCCCGGCCTCGAGGATCGCGAATGGCGGCGGGTGGAGACGCCCTGGGGCGCACCCTCTGACGAGATCCTGTTCGGCCGCCTGGCCGGCGTGCCGGTCCGCTTCCTGCCGCGCCATGGCCGCGGTCATCCCACGCCGCCGTCGGAGCTGAACTACCGCGCCAACATCGACGCCATGAAGCGCGCGGGCTGCACCGACATCCTCTCGCTCTCCGCCGTCGGCTCGCTGAAGGAGGAGCTGCCGCCCGGCCACTTCGTCATCGTGGACCAGTTCATCGACCGCAGCTTCGCCCGCGTGAAGAGCTTCTTCGGCTCGGGCTGCGTCGCGCATGTCTCGGTGGCGCATCCCGTCTGCCCACGGCTCGGCGATGCGCTGGAAGCGAGCGCGCGGAAGCTCGGCCTGCCGGTGACGCGCGGCGGAACCTACCTCGTGATGGAGGGGCCGCAATTCTCGACGAAGGCTGAGAGCGAGCTGTATCGGCAATGGGGCTGCAGCGTGATCGGCATGACCAACATGCCGGAGGCCAAGCTCGCCCGGGAGGCGGAGCTCTGCTACGCGACGGTCGCCATGGTCACCGACTTCGACTGCTGGTACCCGGATCACGATCACGTGACCGTGGAGCAGGTGGTGAAGGTCCTCTTCTCCAACGCCGACAAGGCGCGCGCGCTGGTTGCGGACGTGGTTCCGGCGCTCGGCGCCCGGCGCGGCGCCTGCCCGGCCGGCTGCGACCGTGCGCTCGACCATGCGCTGATCACGGCGCCGGAGAAGCGCGATCCGGAGCTGCTGGCGAAGCTCGACGCCGTGGCGGGACGCGTCCTCGCCCGCGCGGGCTGAACTTCAGCCCGGCGGCACGGTCCGCAGGTCTCGCACGAGGGCGTTGAGCTCCTCGGGCGAGATCGAGCTGCCAAGCAGCCGCTGCGCGGCGGAGGGATCGCCGAGCGCGGCGTTCGCGATCGCGAGATTCACGAGCGCGCGGGGCGGCGCCCCGGGCGCGCGCGCGATACCTTCGAGCAGCGCGACCGCCTCGGATGCGCGTCCCTCGATGATGTAGGACATCGCGAGGTTGTTGATCGTCCGCATGTCGGTCGGGGCGACGCTCCGCGCGGTCAGGTAGGCTGACTGTGCTTCGCGATGCCGGCCGAGGAGGTCGAGCGCGACGCCGCGCCCGTTCAGCGCGGCGAGGTCCGACGGGCGGGAGGCGAGCACGGCCTCGTAGTCCGCGAGCGCCTGCTCCGCATTCCCGCCCATCAGATGGATCGAGGCACGGGTTCGGATCAGGGTGATGTCGCGCGGGCTCCGCTGCATGGCCCCTGCGACGACCTGCTCGGCCATGACCAGGTTGCCGGAGCGGGCGAGCGCCCGGGCGTAGCCGGCCTGGGCCTCCGGGTCGTTCGGCCGCGCCTCGGCCGCCTGCGCGAACATGGCGAGCGCCATGTCCGACTGGCCGGATGCCTCGGCGAACTGCGCCATGCGCTGGCGGACCTCGGCGGCACCGGGCTGCGGATCCTGGCGCGCGCAGCCGGCAGCAAGCAGGCTCACGCCCAACAACGCGACGCCGCAGCATGCGAACCCGGAGCGGCGAGCGGATCGGGCCATTGACCGGCCCCCCTTCCAGCTTGCGGTCAGCCGCCGGCGCCCTGCGCCGAGGTCTCGCGGATCAGCGGCGCACGCTGACCTTCGTTCAAGCGACCGATCGCCGCAGCGGGCAGAGTTGCCGGGGTGGTCTGCGTGCCGACACCGCGCTGGAGATGGGCGGGATCGGCGGCCATCGCGCGGATGTTGGCGTCGTTCACGCCGGTGGGCTGCCAGCTGCCGGGCCGTGCGAAGGGGTCGCTGAAGGGCGGCGTCTCGCAGGCGGCGAGCAGCGGCACGGCGGCGAGGGCGGCGAGGAGCGTGATGCGCATGGTCGTCAATCCACAATGAAGCCAGCGTCCAGCGGAACGCCCGGCCGCGCGGGCGAGACGCGACCGATCTGGCGACGCTCCAGGATACGCTCGAGGTCGATGGCGGGGCGGAAGCGGTCGGTCGGCGCGGCGACAGCGGTGGGCTCCGAGACCGCGCGGACGACGACCGGCGTCACGATGATCACGAGTTCCGTCTCCGCGCGGCGGAACCGGTCCGATCGGAACAGCGGGCCGAGGATGCTGTCCTGCAGGCCGGGAATGCCGGTTTCGCTCTGGCGGACCGAGCGCTGGAGAAGGCCGGCGATGGCGAAGCTCTGGCCGCTGCCGAGTTCGACCGTCGTCTCGGCGCGCCGCACCGTCAGGGCTGGCACGCGGACCGTGCCGCCAAGGGCGCCGAGCGGCAACTCGACCGCGCCGACATCGGTGAGTTCGCTGACCTCGGGGCGGACGCGCAGGTTAAGCCGGTCGTTCGACAGAACCGTTGGCACGAAGGACAGGCTGATGCCGTACTGACGGAATTCGACGGTGAGCTGGCCATTCTGGCCGCCCGCCACGGGCACGGGGAACTCGCCGCCGGCAAGGAAGGTCGCGGGCTCGCCCGACATCGCGACGAGGTTCGGCTCGGCGAGGATCGAAACGAGCTGGTCGCGCGCGAGCGCGTCGATCAGGGCATCGAGCGAGAAGTTGCGCGAGCGGTACGCCGCGCCGCCGATGGTCGAGCCGGCGATGCCGTTGAGGATGCCGTTCTGGAGACCACCACCGGTCACGCCGAGCGGTGCGACAAGGCCGATGGTCCAACCATTGCCGAGATTGCCCAGCGCCGCCCAGTTGAAGCCGAGTTCGCGCGTGATGTCGCGCGAGATTTCCGCCACCCGGACGCGCAGGTTCACCTGCGTGGCAGCCAGGATCTGGATGTTGTTGATGATCGTCGTGTCGCCGGCGAAGCTCTGGGCCACGGCCGTGGCGCGGAAGGCGTCGTTCGGCGTCGCGACGTTGCCCGACAGCACGATGTTCTGGCCGGCCATGGCGACACGGATGCCGCTTGCACCCGGGACGGCTGCGCGGATCGCGTTGGCGATGGCCTGCGGCGAGGGCCGCGCCTGCACGGGCTGGCCGGGTGCTGCCGGGACGCCGGGCACCGCGGTGAAGGATGACGGGCGCACCGTCACCTCGTACTGGGCGATCAGCGTGCCGTCCTCGGCCGTCGCGATCAGCGTGGTGCGGCCCGGGTCGCCGCCGAGCAGGAAGACGCTGGTGGGCGAGGCGGGCTGCACGCGGGCGACGCGGGGATCGGCGGCGAGGACGGTGGTCACGCTGCGCGGGAACTGCAGCAGCATGCCGGTGCCGGATTCGAGTTGCAGGGTCTGCTGCGCCACCGGCATCTGCGGCGCCTGTGCGACCTGGGCCGGCGCGGCTTGCATCGGCGTCGGCGCCACGCTGCCGCGCTGCTGAGCCATGACGGGCGTGGCGATCAGCGCCGCGGAGAGAAAGGCGCCAGGAAGACCGATGCGGGCGACGGTCGCGCCGACATGCCAACCGGCGGGCGAAAGGCGCTCGAAGCGCGGGGTGTCCATGCGGCCCAACTCAGTCCCCCATCCCACTTGATCCGCCCGAGTCAGGCGACAAAGGCGGACGTTCATTAGCTGCAAGTAGAACGCTTTTTGTCAGATTTCTCAAGCAGTCTTGTTGCGATTCGCCGGATCATCGGCCGCTTCTGACAAATTGGTGTCCTGCCGATGGTGTCATCGGCGCACATGTTTCGCGAGATGGTTGCGGTATTGGCTTGACTCTCGTGGCCGCGCCGATTCGCGACGCGTGGCGCAGCCTTTGGTTGGTATGCCGCGCGACCGACAACTTGGCGTTGGAGTCGGCTCGTTCGGGGCGGTCAGGGGAAGTCCATGAAGGCAGTTGCGTCCAACGTGGGCACTACCCCGGGAAGGAAGGGCACGACGAAGTTGAAGGTATAGGAGACGTTGGCACGCACGCGCCGTGTGGTGCAGCTCGGCGCGGGCGATGGCAGCGGCGTGTTGTCCTCGAAGACAGGCGCGCTGATGGTCAGGCGCGAGACGTCGAGGATCGGTGTCCGGCTCGCGACCTGCAGGTCGGCGGCCGTGACCGTGCTGATCACGGGCTCGCAACGGGTCGGGTTGGCGATGAGATCCAGATTGGAGCGGACGAGGTAGGCGCGGGCCGCCTCCGCCGCGACGGTGCGGAGCGACTGGACGGTGAAGTAGTAGCGGCCGAGCTCGACCACGCCGAGCAGCAGCGTGAGGAAGATCGCGCCGATCACCGCGAATTCGACGGCGGTCGCGCCGCGACGGTCCTGCGCGAGCGTCAAGCCGCCGCGCGCCGCGCGGCTAGATGCGGACGGTGACATTGCGCGTGATCGTGCCACCAACATTCGCCACGAAGGCTGTGTAGAGGCGGGCCGGGAAGAACGCGGTGAAGCCCGCGCTTGCCGTGACGTCGCGGTAGCCCACGATCCCGCCGGGGCAGTTGAGCGAGGTGCAGAGGTTCGGATCTGCCGCGCCCGGCGCGGACTCCGGGCTGCCCGTGGTGGCATTCAGGCACGCGCAACGGGGCCAGGTGACCGTCGCCGTAGCGCCGGTCCCGAAGGCGTCCCGCACGACTGTCTGGACGGTGGCAGGGTCTGCGCCCGGGTTCTGAATGATGAACTCGGCTCCCGACCGAACCGCCGTTTCGAGGCGGATGGCCGTGATAATCGCACGGCCAAGGTCCACCGAAGCGCCGAGCAGTGCGATAAGCAACGGCGCGATCAGCGCGAATTCGACTGCCGCCACGCCTCGGCGTGACCGACCCAGCACAGGAAAGCGGAAACGGAGCATGTCGGCCACTACTGCAGGAGGCGGTAAACCTGGGTCCGCGGAACGAGACCCACACGAAGATCGTCGCAGCGGCCAGCACCGAAGGCGCTGTTGCCGCCCGAATCGATCGAGCCGCCGACGACCACGAGGCAGCCCGCGCGCGCCAGCGAAGCGTTACCGCGCCAGTCCACATCTGCCTTCGGGACGTAGATCGCCCCCGCGATGTTGCTGTTGGAATTGCCCTGGATGGAGACCTCCTGGGTGCCGTTGCCGCCGCCGATCTGGGACGTGGCCGGTTCCTGTCGGTAGATCAGCATGCCCCGATACGGTCCGGTGCTGGGCGCTTTCAGCACGACTTCGGCACTGGCGCTGATGTCGATATCGCCCGGGTTGGCCGTAAGGCCGCGGGCAGCGTTCGGGCCGAGGAACACGAGGGTCACGCCCGACCCCGCGATGCTGAGCTGCGGGCTGCCGGGCGTGGTGGGCTGGACCGGAGGCTGCGTGCAGGTGGAGCAGATCAGCCGGCCACTCCGCATCTCCAGCCCCGCACCATTGCGGAAGAAATAGGTGCCGGGCAGGAGGTCGACGGTGCCGTTGCCGATGTCGACGTTGGAGCCGAAGACGTAGTAGTCGCCAATCAACGGGTCGTTGCGCATGGGCAGGCCGCTCGCCGCCAGGGCGTCTGCGACCCGCCAAGTGGAGTTCAGGTTGTTCTGCGGCCCGGACTGGGTGGAGATGTCGAGCGGCAGCGGGATGTTCTTCAGATCCGCATAGGGGTCCGGCACGCCGGGCGTCGAAAAGACGCCATTCGTCAGGCTGATGCGGTTCGATGAGGTGCAGCCGGTGCAGGTGCCGACCGATTCCAGCGACGCTGCCACCACCACGGGGTTGCCGTTCACCCGGATCGAATTGTTGCCCGTCCGGTTCGACGCGATGACGCAGCCCGGCGCCTGGATGTTGGTGCTGCCCCCCATGATGAGCCCGCCTTCGAGCGCGAGGATACAGGCGTTGCCGTTGTTGATCAGGCCGGCGACCCCTGTCGCGGTGATGCGCTGTGTGGTCGTCGCCGGGGGAAAGAGTCGCGTCAACAGCTTGTTCTCGTCCCGATTCACCGTGACGGAGATGGCAGTCACGGAGAGGGGCGGAGGCGCGACCACGGAACCGGGGGGCGGGTTCACCGTGAAGGTCAGGTTGGGGAAGCTGATGTCGGCATTCGTGATCGTGTAGCCGTTCCGCGACGCCGCATCGATGGCCGCGACCCTCGCCTGCGCTTCCGCGTTGATGCCGGTCTGGACCGGCGCAAGGATATTCGTTGCGACGGAGAACCGTTTCGCGCCGGCGATGGCGGCGACGTCGGCTACATTCTGCAGGTCGCGCCGGATGTCGTACCAGCGCCCGACCTCGGTCGCGAGGGCGGCGAAGCCGATCACGACGAGCGACGCCACACCGAAGAAGGCGGCGGTCGCGCCGCGGCGGTCCTGGCGCAGGGCTTTGAGGCGTCGCGCGACATTGTTGAAGGGCGGGGCGGGCGAAGGGGTCATGGCTGGTCTCACCGCGTCGTTAGATCCGGGCGTTCACCACCGGGGGGGCTATGGTATCGTTGCCTGGTCGAAGGGGGTAGACCGAAGCGCATCCGCAATATCATCTCTTTTTTTCGTACGTTCAAGGTTTTTCAACCTTGACCGTGTTGTGATCGGTGCCCTAGATAATCCCGCTGCGGGAACGGTCCGAACGAGACGGGTTCCGCGACCGCAGCGAACCACCGGGTGGCGCGGGCGACCGCACCGACCCAAGCAGAGGGGAAGTGGCGTGGTGTTCGAGCGGATCGGGCTGGCCATGCATCGCCTCCGGACCTCCGTGCGGCAGCTGGTCCGTGACCAGCGCGGTGTCACGGCGGTCGAATACGGAGTCCTCGCCGCGCTCATCATCGTCGCCTGCCTCGCGGGCATCACCGCGGCGGGGACGGGCTTGCTGACGAACTACTACGAGCCGGTCGCGAGTTCGGTGAACGCTGCTGTTTCGCGCTAGCGCGCGGGACCGACCCGGCACCCCTCCGGTCGGCCTCATCTCCTAGACACCCCCGATCAGTGCTGACGCGTCGGAGGGCGAGCCCCAGACGACGCGTTACGTGGTGCCCGGCGTGGTCGCCAGTGGGGCGCGCGTGCAATCCCTCCGTTGCGGCGCCATTCCCGCAACATCCAAAAAATTCACTATTTCTGAACGATTCGTGTTGACGGCCGAGCTCCGCGAGCGTTTCGTTGTTCGCGGAACGACCGGCGCGCGAAGAGGCGGTCTGCTCGACACGTTTTCGCTGTGTCGTGGCCCCGGCCTGCGCGCGGTCTTCCTGTGACGGTCTGTTCAACACATGTTGAGGGGGTTCTCATGTTCGAAAGGTTCCAGCAGGTCATCCGCAGCGCCGGCGCCCGGATCCGGGGCGTCGCGGATGATCGCAAGGGCGTGACTGCCGTCGAATATGGCGTGATCGCCGCGCTGATCATCGTGGTGTGCATCGCCGCGATCTCGCTCGTCGGCACCAACCTGAACGTCGCCTT
Organism: Falsiroseomonas oryziterrae; assembly: GCF_021864505.1. Taxonomy (GTDB): domain Bacteria; phylum Pseudomonadota; class Alphaproteobacteria; order Acetobacterales; family Acetobacteraceae; genus Falsiroseomonas; species Falsiroseomonas oryziterrae. The sequence goes on along the minus strand of NZ_JAKJIB010000024.1, from coordinate 13,337 downwards.
CTCCACGATCGGGAGCTCGATCGCGCCGCGCTGATCCGGTTCGGCTGGGCGGGCGCTGCCGGCGCCCGCCCACTGAGATCGGCGCGCCGTTCGGCTAGAATTTTCTGATTTTTGAGACTTGACGGGCGCGTGGAAACCTTTACGTTTCCAGTTGTCGGATTGAGGTGCGGGGCTCGCGCCGTGGTCCGATAGCCCTGGCGGGCGGATGCCGCCACGGGTCTTTCGCAACCCGGGCTTCCGCCTCCGGAAGTTCTCGATCAAGGGGATCGCATCATGTTCGAGAAGCTCAACCTCGCCGCTGTTCGCGCCTACGCCGCCCTCTCGTCCGTCGGCAAGGACAAGAAGGGCGTGACGGCCGTCGAGTACGGCGTGATCGCCGCGCTGATCATCGTGGTCTGCATCGCCGCGATCTCGCTCGTCGGCACCCGCCTGAACTCCGCCTTCTCGGTGATCGGCAGCTCGCTCCCGGCCGCGCGCTGATCTAGTCGCGCCACGCGGCGCGACTGTCCCGCGTGTCGTCCCGCCCGGCGCCTCGCCGGGCGGGGCATACCGGCCAGGAGCACCCGGCATGTCCCTCGTCGTCATCCCCGTCGCGATCGGCCTTCTGTGCGTCGCGGCGTGGCGCGACCTGGTGACGCGCACCATCCCGGACGGCGTCAGTATCGCGCTCGCCGCCATCGGCGTCGCCGCCAAGGCTCTGACAGGTCTCGAGGCGCTGGCGGCCGCCGCCCTCGGCGCGCTGGTCCTGGGCCTGATCCTTCTTCTGCTCCACGCCCGCGGCTACATCGGCGGCGGCGACGTGAAGCTGGCCACCGCTCTCGCGCTCGGCCTATCGCCGCTCGACACCTGGAACATGGTGGTGGCGACGGCGCTCGCGGGCGGCGTGCTCGCCCTGATCTACCTCGCCCTGCCGCGGCTGATGCGCCGCGGCCACGCCACCCGGCCCGACCGCGCGGCTTCGCTGCCGCGCCGCTTCGCGGTGGTCGAAGCCTGGCGGATACGACGGGGCGGCCCACTCCCCTATGGCGTTGCCATAGCCGCGGGTGGCACACTTGTTCTACTGCAAACGACCGCAAGCTGAGGCAAGACGATGCGCACGGTCCTCATTCTGGTTCTCCTGACGATGGCCGCCGGCCTGGGCTACGTCGCCTATGAGGGCATCGCGCCCCGCCAGGCGGCCACCGCCGCGCCGGCGCCGATCCCGACGGTCCGCGTCCTGGTCGCGGCAGCGCCGCTGCATCCCGGCACGCTGCTCAAGGACCAGGACATCCGCGAACGCGCGCTGCCGCCGGGCGACGTGCCCGACGGCGCCCTGCTGGCGACGCAGGAACAGCGGGACGAGCTGCGCGGCGCGATGCTCCGCCGCTATCTCGGCCCCGGCGAGCAGGTGACGCGCGAGGACGTGCTGCGGCCCCGGGATCGCGGCTTCCTCGCTGCCGTCCTCCGGCCTGGCATGCGCGCGGTGGCGATCGGCGTGGACGCCCGCACCGGCGCGGCCGGCCTGATCTTCCCCGGCGACCTGGTCGACGTCATCCTGACGCAGACCTTCAGCGGCGCCGACGCGTCCATCGCCCGCCGCGTCACGGCCGAGACCGTGCTGACCGGCGTGCGCGTGATCGCGGTGGACCAGATGATCACCCAGGGCGCCATCATCCCCTCCGGCAGCGCGCGTCCGACCGAGCAGGTCGCCCGCACCGTGACCGTCGAGGTCTCGCCCGAGCAGTCCGAGCGCCTCGCGGTTGCCGAGCGGCTGGGGCAGCTGATCCTCGCCCTGCGGCCGATCGACGCGCCGGACGGCGACCAGGCTGCGCGGCCGACGACCACGGTCTTCGGCGCCGACGTCTCTCCGGCCCTCTCGAGCACGGAGACGCCAGCGATGCCGCGCATGCGCGTCATCCAGGGCGGCAACGTCAACGACGTGATCTTCCGCTGACGCAGGCCGATCCGGACCAGGCCGCTCCCGAGAGAGAGAAGAAGAGATGTCCGACGCAACGGCTGCGCCCCCGCCATCCGCCCGCACCGGTCCCGCGCTCGACGCGGCCGGTGGCCGGCGGGCTTTCGTCGCCTTCCTGAGCGATGCGGCGAGCGAGGACGTGCTCCGCAGCGGACTGGCGGACATGGTCGCGACCCCCGTCGTGCGGCAGGGCGGCATCCGCGCCGCGGTCAAGTCCTTCGAGCGCGAGGAATCGCCCCGCATCCTGCTTGTCGATGTGAGTTCGGCGTCCGACCCGATCGCGGAACTCGACGCCCTCGCCGGGGTCTGCGCGCCCGACACCAAGGTGCTAGTGATCGGCGAGCGCACCGATATCGACTTCTACCGCGAGATCACGCGCCATCTCGGCGCTGACGAATACGTCGCCAAGCCGCTGACGCGCGACAAGGTCTCGACACTGCTCGGCCCCTATTTCGCCGGCGAGGGCGCCGACGCCCAGGCGAGCCGCGGCGGCCGTGTCGTGGCGGTGTGCGGCGTGCGTGGCGGTGTCGGGGCCACGACACTCTGCGTGAACCTCGCCCAGCTGGTCGCGGAGACCACCAAGAGCCACGTCGCCGTGCTGGATCTGCATCTGCGCGGCGGACACGTCGCCATGATGAGCGGCGTGAAGCCCGCCAGCGCGCTGCGCCACGCGCTGGAGAACCCGCACGTGGTGGACGGCCTCTTCCTCGAGCGCGTCTCGATGGCGGTCGGGGAGCGTGTCCGCATCTTCGCCGCCGACGAGCCATTCGACGCCGACCCGCGGCCGACACCGGACGGCGTCGCGCGCGTGATGGAGCTGCTGCGCCAGCGCTTCAACCTGATCCTGGTCGACTGCCCGATGCCGCCGTCGCTGGCCGACCGCCAGGCCCTCGCGGTCGCGCGGCAGACGCTGCTGGTGTTCGGCCCCGACATGGCGAGCCTCCGCGATGCCGACCGCGCGCGGAAGATGGTGAATGCGCTTACCGGCGCGGGCCGGACGATGATGGTGCTCAACCGCTCCGACATGCCTGGCGCGCTGAAGCCGAACATTGTGGCCGAGGCGCTCGGCGCGAAGCCGGACGTGCTGATCCCCGACATGCCGCGACCGCTGTCGCGCGCGGCCAATCTCGGCCGGGCGGCGCTCAAGGATTCGGCGAAGCTGCGCCGCGCGCTCGGACCGCTGACGCAGGAGATCTCGGGGATCCGTCAGCGCAAGACCAGCCTCCTCGCCAGGCTGCTCGGCCGATGAGGTCGTTCGGTCGCCGCCTCGGGCCGCTGTCCTCCGACAGCCCCGCGAACAGCGATCGGCCGATGGAGGCCGACGACACCGCGAAGGTCGCGCGCATCGTCGGACCGATCGGCGAGACGCCGGCGGCGCCGGCCTCGCCCATTGTCGCCTATGCGGCGCTCAAGCGGCTGCGCGAGGCGGTGCTGGAGCGCATCCGCCCCGAGGTCGCGGCAGCGATGCCGCCCGACCAGCTGCGCATCGAGCTTGAGAACCTCATCCACGAGCTCGCGAACCGCGAGCGCGTGGAGCTGTCGGCGCGCGAGCAGGCGCGTCTGACGGAGGACTTCGTCAACGAGATGACGGGCTACGGCCCGCTCGAGCCGTTACTGAAGGACGACCGCATCGCGGACATCATGGTGAACGGCCCCGACAAGGTCTTCATCGAGATCGGCGGCAAGCTCCAGCTCTCCGAAATCCGGTTCCGCAGCAACGACCAGCTCGCCTCCATCGCCCAGAAGATCGCGGCCCAGGTGGGCCGGCGCGTCGACGAGTCGAGCCCGCTCTGCGACTGCCGCCTGCCGGATGGCAGCCGCGTGAACATCGTCTTCCCGCCGCTCGCCCTCGACGGCGTCTCCGTGTCCATCCGCAAGTTCTCGCGCCGGCGCTACGACTTCAACGCCCTGGTCGAGAACGGCTCGATGACCCAGCCGGTGGCGCGCGTGCTCGAGATCGCGGCACGCTCCCGGCTCAACATCATCGTGTCGGGCGGCACGGGGTCGGGCAAGACGACCCTGCTCAACGCGCTGTCGCGCCTGATCGACAACGGCGAGCGGATCGTGACGATCGAGGATGCGGCCGAGCTGCAGCTGCAGCAGCCGCATGTCGTCCGGCTTGAGACCCGGCCGCCCAACCTCGAAGGCCAGGGCGAGATCACGCAGCGCCACCTGGTCCGCAACGCGCTTCGCATGCGGCCCGATCGCATCATCCTCGGCGAGACGCGCGGCCCCGAGGCCTTCGACGTGCTGCAGGCGATGAACACGGGCCATGACGGCTCGATCACCACGATCCACGCCAACACGCCGCGCGACGCGCTGACCCGCATAGAGAACATGGTCCAGATGGCGGTCGGCAACCTGCCGCACGATGCGATCCGCAACCAGATCGCCGCGGCGCTCGACCTGGTCATCCAGGTGGAGCGCATGCGCGACGGTCAGCGCCGGGTCACCGCGGTCTCCGAGGTCTGCGGCCTCGAGGGCGATGTGATCACGATGAACGACATCTTCACCTTCGAGTACGAGGGCGAGGACTACTCGGGGCGGATCCGCGGCCGCTATGCGCCGCAGAAGAACCGGCCCTCCTTCGAGACGCGCCTGCAGTACTACGGTCTGTTCGACGCCTACATGGAGGCGTTGTCGCGCGCATGAGCGTCACCCTCTCCATCCTGCTGGCGGGGGCGGCGCTGCTGCTGGTGATGGCTGCCCTTGCCTTGCTGCCCAGCCGGGCCGAGCGCGACCTCCGGCGCCGCGCGATGGGCCTCGGCCTCGCCGGCGGCGAGCAGCTCGAGGGCGGCGCGCGCCAGAGCCTGCGCGCCCTGACCGCAGAGGAACGCCCCTTCCATCAGCGCGCCCTGATGGCGCTCGGCCAGAACCCGGAGGTTCCGGACAAGTACCGCACGCCGCCGCTCATCCTGATCCTCATCACTGGCTCCGCGATGGCGGGCACTTGGTGGGCGATCGGCGACAACTTCGGCCAGCTCGGCGGCTTCCTGGTCACCGTGCTGGTCGGCGCCGTCGTCCTCCGCTTCCTCTTCACCCGCGAGCGGACGCGCTACGCCAGCCTGCTCCTCGCCCAGATCCCCGATGCGATCGGGCTGGTGCTCCGGGCCGTGCGCACCGGCCTGCCGGTGGTGGAAGCGCTGCGCAGCATCGCCTCCGAGGTTCCCTCCCCGACCGCCGAGGAATTCGGGCGCGTGTCGCAGGAAGTCGGCATCGGCATCCCGGTCGAGGACGCGCTCTGGGCGCTCTACCAGCGCTCCGAGCTCAAGGAATACGCCTTCCTCGCTGTCACCGTGGGCCTCCAGGCGCAGGCCGGCGGCAACCTGACCGAGACGCTCGCCAACCTCGCCGACCTCGTCCGCAAGCGCGTGGCCATGGTGTCGAAGGTCAAGGCCATCACGGCCGAGGCGCGCACCTCCGCGCTCATCCTCATCGGCCTGCCGTTCGTCGTCGCGGTCATCCTGACGGTGCTGAACCCCGAATACGTCGGCGATCTCTTCACGCATCCGAAGGCCGGCACGCTGCAGGCCATGTTCGTCGTCTTCATGACTCTCGGCATCGTCACGATCAACACGCTGATCGCCCGGGCGACGAGGGACTGATGCTCGAAGGCCTTCCCGTCCCGCTCTGGGTCCTTGCCGCAGCGGCGGCCATCGTCATTCTCCTGGCGCTGCTGATCTCCAACGCCATCTCCGAACGCGAGCTGACGAAGCGGGCCCAGCGCCTTGCGGAGGCCGAAGAGGGCGCGCTCGTCGAGGCGCCGACCTCGCCCTTCGGCGCGTTCCTGGGCGGCATCGGCCGGATCGGCAACGCCCTGCGCGGCTCCTTCCTCTTCGCGCCGAAGGATATCGAGACGATCGAGCGGACGGCCCGCGCGGCCGGCCTCGATCCGGCGCGGGCCGTTCCGGTCGTCATCGGCGGCAAGGTGATGCTGCTCTTCGCCGGCCCGGTGATTGGCTACGTGCTCGCCATCTCGTGGAACCTGGGCCTGCTTGGGCAGGCGCTGACCGTGATGATCGGCATGGCGCTCGGCACCTTCCTGCCGAACTGGCTGCTGGCCTTCGCGATTAGGAGCCACCAGGACTCGCTGCGCAAGGGCCTTCCGGACGCGCTCGACCTCCTTGTCGTCTGCGCCGAGGCCGGCCTCGGCCTCGAAAGCGCGCTCGAGCGCGTCGCGGCGGAGATGCGCGAGTCCAATCCCTCGATCGCCGCGGAGTTCAACACGCTCCTGTCCGACATGCGGATCGCGACGGACCGGCGCGCCGCGCTCACCCGCCTCGGCGAGCGGACCGGTCTCGCCAGCTTCCAGCGGCTGGGCAGCACGCTGTCCCAGACGCTGCGCTACGGCACGCCGGTCGGCCAGGCGCTGCGGGTGCTCGCGGCCGAGATGCGGACCGAGCGGATGGTTCGCATCGAGGAGAAGGCGGCGCGGCTGCCCGCGCTTCTCGTGCTCCCGATGATCCTCTTCATCCTGCCCTGCCTCTTCATCGTGCTGGGCGGACCCGCGGCGCTGCGCATCCTCGACGCGGTCGGCGGATAGGCCGCCCCTCGCCCCGGCGCGTCTCGCCGTGGGCAGCCCACGACCTATCCGAGGTGCCTCGCGAGGAACTCCAGCGTTCGGCTCTGCGCCAGCGCGGCGTCGGGCGCGCTGAAGGTCCCGCGCTCGTCACAGCCGAAACCGTGCTGGGCCCCCTCGTAGACGAAGATCTCGACGCCGGGCTGCGCGGCGCGGATCGCCTCCACGTCCGATAGCGGGATGGACGCATCCTTCTCGCCGAAATGCAGCTGCACCGGGCAGGCCGGGCGCTCGTCCTTCGCCGCGGCGATCCCACCCCCATACCAGCCCGAGGCGGCGCGGAAGCTGCGGCTGCGCGTCGCGCCCCACCAGGCGACGGTGCCGCCCCAGCAGTATCCGACGATGCCTCGAGCGGCCTTTGCCGGCAGCGCGGCCGCGGCGGCCTCGATGTCGGCCAGCGTGCCGTCGGCCGGCACATGGCCGCGCAACTCGCGCCCGCGCGTGACGTCGCCGGGCGCATAGCCGAGCTCGACGCCGCGTTCGACGCGATCGAACAGGGCCGGCGCGACCACCGCGTAGCCTTCCGCGGCGAAGCGCGCGCAGACATTCCGGATATGGCCGTTCACCCCGAAGATCTCCTGCACGACGACCAGGGCGCGCCGTGCATCCTCAGGCCCGTCCCGCCAGGCAGCCAGGCGATGCCCGTCGGCGGCGGTCAGCTCGATCCACATGTCGCGGTTCCTCCGTGCAGCAGGCGGCGCTACTGTCCCGCCATGGCGGAGATCGTCAACCTGCGGCGCGTGCGGAAGGAGCTGGCGAGAGCCGCGAAGGCCCGCCAGGCGGCCGCGAACCGCGCCAGCCATGGACGCACGAAGGCGGAACGGGCGGTGGGCGAAGCTGAGACGGCGAGGCGCGAGGCTGTCCTGGACGGCGCCCGCCGCGAGGAGTCGCAGCGCTAGAGCAGCGCCCGAGCGGGTGAAATCGCTTCGCGGTTCCGCTGATCGGGCATCCGCTGCTCTGGATTCAAGAATCCTAGAGCAAGAAATCCAACCTGACTGATCCAGTCAGATTGGATATTGCTCTAGAGAAGGCTGCGATCGCCGTCGTCCTGCCGATCGGAGGCGGATTGAACGGCAGCCGCCGCCGCAGTGGTCGCGTCACGCGGCTCCGGCGCGGAGGGCACCCAGCAGGCGCGGCCGTCGGCGCGCAGCGCCTCGCAGAAGGCGCGCGCCTCGGCCAGCGTGGCGAAGCCGCTCGCGCGGACGCGCCAGAAGACGGCCTGGTTCACCTCGGCGCGGAAGATGTCCGCCTCGCGGTCGCCGAACCGATCCGGACGTCGTTCCTGCAGGCTGGCCCAATAGCTGCGTGCCGCGGCTTCCGACCCAAGGGCCGCCACCTGGACGGTGAAACGCGCGGTGCGGAACTCCGCCGAAGGCCGGACCGGTGCCGCGGCCACGGGGCGCCGCGGCGGCAACTCGGCGCCCGCCGCCCGCGGGGCGGCAACCGGGGATGGCAGCGGTGCGATCTCGACCGGCGCGGGTGGCGGCACCACCGGCAGTGCGGCCAGGGTCACAGGGCGGGGCGGCTCCGCCTCGCTTGCGGGTGCGGTCGAGGTCGTGGTGGTGGGTGGCGGGACGGAAGGCGCTGCCACGGCGGCGGCCTGCATCGTGCCGGTCGACTGCGCCGGCTCGATCGAGGCCGCGAAGGTCTCCGCTGGCAGGCGCGGCGCGGCGAGCAGCGTGTCGCCGGCAGGCGGTCGCGCCGGCGCGGCGCCCACCATGGTGCGGAGAGAGACCGTCGCCTCCGCGAGTTGCGCGGGATCCCTCGCGGATCCGCCGGGCGCGTCGCCCGCCATGCTGCGCGCGACGGCGAGATTGTTGGTCACGCGCGCTGGCACGTCCCGGCGGGCCGCCAGCGGCTCGAGCAAGGCGAGCGCTTCGGTCGCGCGACCGGTCAGCAGGAGCGACATGGCGAGGTTGTTCTGGACGGAGGCCTGGCGCGGCGCGACGACGAGAGCCGCGCGGTAGGCGTCCTGCGCCTCCTCGTGGCGTCCGAGCAGGTCGAGGGCGATGCCGCGCCCTTCCAGCGATTCGTGGCTGCGGTCGAGCGGCGCGGCGCGGTCGAACAGGGCGAGCGCAACCTCCGGCGCGCCGGCGCGCAGTCGCAGTCGGCCGAGCTGGTTCAGCAGCGCCGGATGATCGGGATGGGTGGCGAGCGCGCCGAGGATCACGTCCTCCGCTGCAGCAAGCTCGCCAGCGCGCGCAAGGGCCGCGCCGAATCGCGCCTGCGTCGCGGGGTTGGAGGGCTCGGCGACCGCCGCGCGCCGCAGCGCCGACAGCGCCGGATCGCCCTGCGGCACGGCGGCAGAGGCGGCTATCACGCGCAGTTGCGCCGGCGTCGCGGTGGCCGTCTCCGCGGTGCCGCGCGCACCGTCGGCGCACGCGACGAGGAAGGCGAGCGGCGTCGCGGCTGCTGCAGCCTTCGCGAACCGGCGATGATCGCGTCGCGCGCCGGTGGTGCGCTGCGCCTGCCTGTGCGCGGACTGAACATCGCGACTCATGTCATCGCTCGCCCCGGTTGCGGAGGACGCGCGCTGCGCGACTCGCAGCGCCCGATCCATCACGACACGAAGGGCATAACCCTGGTGACCATTACGTCAACGATGAATCGAGCGCGAATCGGGACGCATCCTTGCGACTCGGACCAGCGGCGCACGTCAATGCAAAGTCGCGCGGAAATGACCGATGAGGACCGAGAGCGTGAGCACCGACAGCGCGGTGGTGAGCACGACGGCGCTGCCCGAACGGTCGGCTCCCGTCGCGTAGCGGCGGGCCACGACGAAGGCTGTCGCGCCGGTGGGCAGGGCGGCCATCGTCACCGCGACCGCAGTCTCGACCGGCGTCAGGGCGAGGATCTGTGCGAGCGCGAAGACCAGCACCGGCAGCGCGAGCAGTTTCAGCGACGCGATCGCGAGCGTCTCGCGCCAGGCTGAGGCGATGCCGAGGCCGTAGAGCGAGCCGCCGAGGCAGAATAGCGCCACGGGCGGCGACGCGGCGCCGACGAGTTCCAGCGTGCGACGCGCAACGCCGGGCACCGGCAAGGCGAAGCTGCTCCACACCAGCGCGGCGATCACGGCGAGCAGCACGGGGTTCCGCAGCACGCCCTTCGCCGTCGCGCGCAGCACGCGCTTCCAGGAGGCGGAGGCATGCAGCCCGACCTCCGTCAGCATCGTCGCGATGCCGAGCAGCACCATCGTCTGCAGCGCCAGGATGGCGAGCAGCGGCGGCACGCCGGGCTCGCCATAGGCCGCGACGATGATCGGGATGCCCATCATCACCGAGTTGCCGAAGACGCAGGCCAGGCCGAACAGCGCCGCGTCGGCGAGGTTCATGCGCGCGATGCGCCGTGCGCCGACGACACAGATCGCGTAGAGGATCACCGAGCCCCCGACCAGCGCGAGCGCCGCCCCCGCGCCGCCCTCATGCGGCTTGGAGCCGCCCGCGAAAAGCAGCGCGGGCGAGGCGAGGCCGAAGACGAAGAGCGTGAGGCCCCGGAACGCCGCCTCGTCCAGGATCCGCCATCGCGCCGCGGCCCAGCCGAGCGCCACGAGCAGGAAGACCGGCGCGACGACCTCCAGCACCGCCGCCATGCGCGAGCTAGTCCTTGAGGAGCGCGGCGACGAAGTCAGGCAGGCCGGACTGGCGCGTGCGCGCGCTGCGCGCCGCATGCAGGATGGAGCGGACCTCGGCCACGGTGCGGTCGAAGGCACGGTTCACGAGGACATGGTCGAAATCCGACCAATGCGCGATCTCGGCGCGCGCGACGTCGAGCCGGCGCGCGATCTCCGCCTCGCTTTCCTGCGCGCGGCCGCGCAGGCGCCGCTCCAGCTCGGCGAGCGACGGCGGCAGCAGGTGGATGCCGACCACATCGGCGGGCAGCTTCTGGCGGAGCTGCAGATGCCCCTGCCACTCGATGTCGAAGAGCACGTCGCGGCCGGCGGCCAGCGCCTCTTCCACCGGCGCGCGCGGCGTGCCGTAGGATCGGTCGAGGAAGCGGGCATATTCGAGCAGCTCGCCGCGCTCCACCATCGCGTCGAACTCGGGCTGCGTCCGGAAGAAGTAGTGCACGCCGTCGATCTCGCCGGGGCGGCGCGCGCGTGTGGTCGCGCTGATCGAGAGCGAGAGGTTCGGCTCCATCTCGAGCAGCGCGCGGGAGACGCTGGTCTTGCCGACGCCCGGCGCCGAAGCCAGCACGAGGCAGACGCCGCGGCGGGGAATGCTGTCCATCATGCGCGACACTCGTATCGGGTGCGAGCGGGGTGCGCCACACGCCGGGCGGCCGAATGGCCGCCGCCCCGCCTGGGGTGTGCCAAGCCGCCGAAGGTGGCGTCCCGCGCCTGGGGGCTACTCGACATTCGCCGCCTGCTCGCGCAGCCGCTCGATCGCGGCCTTCAGGTCGAGGCCGATCCGCGTCAGCCCGACGCTCGCGCTCTTGCTGCAGAGCGTGTTGGCCTCGCGCACGAATTCCTGGGTGAGGAATTCCAGTTTCCGGCCGACCGCATCGCCGGCCACCAGCAGGCGACGCGCCTCGGCCACATGCGCGGCGAGGCGATCGAGTTCCTCGCGCACGTCGGAACGCTGGGCGAGCATCGCGACCTCCTGCGCCAGCCGCTCCTCCGGCACGCGGCTGCGGACATCTGGCTCGCCGAGCAGCTTCGCAAGATTCTCCATCAGTCGTTGGCGCTGCGCTTCGGGTTGCGTCGCGGCCTCCGCGCCCGCGGCCTCGCGCAATGCGGCGATCTCGTCGAGCAGGCCGGCCAGGATCGCGTTCAGCTGCGCACCCTCGCGCGCGCGCGATCCGACGAGTCCGCCGAGCGCGGTCTCGAAGGCCGCGAGCAGCGCGGCGCGCTTCGCCTCCTCCGCCGCCTCGTCGGGCTCCGCGATCTCCGCGCGCAGCACGCCGGGGAGGGCCAGGATCGCCTCGGCGCGCGGCGGCGGCGCGTTCAGCCGCTGCGCCACGGACGTCGCCAGCGCAATCGCCTGGTCGAGCGCGGCCGGGTCGGGCGTCAGGCGCGGCGCGCGCTCCTCCCGCTTCAGGGTGAGGGTGGCGGAGACGTTGCCGCGCTTCAGCCGCTTGCCGGCGGCCTCGCGCAGCGCGGGTTCGAGCGCGTCGAGGCCGTTCGGCACGCGCAGACGCAGGTCGAGGCCTCGGCCGTTGACGCTGCGGAGTTCCCAGACGAAGGAGGCGCCGTCCGGCAGCGTCCCGCTTTCGCGCGCGAAGCCGGTCATGGAGGCAAGGGTCATGGGCCGGTTTCTCCCTCGCGGCGGGGCGCTCCGCAAGTGACGGCCGGCGCGTGGCAGTCCGTCGCGATCACGGGCGCCTCGTCGGGCCTCGGCCGCGCGCTGGCGGAGGCCTGCGCCGGCCCAGGGGTCACGCTGCATCTCTCCGGCCGGGACGCCGGCCGGCTGGAGGCCGCCGCGGCAGCGTGCCGGGAACGCGGTGCGACCGCCTGCGCCACCGTGCTCGACGTCACCGATGCCGAGGCGACGGCAGCCTGGGTGCGGCGCGCGGGACGGCTCGACCTCGTCATCGCGAATGCCGGGATCTCGGGCGGCACGGGCGGGACGACGGAGCCCGCGGACCAGGTGCAGCGGATCTTCGCGACGAATGTCGGCGGCGTGCTGAACACCGCGCTGCCGGCGATCGCCGCGATGGCGGCGCAGCCCGCGGGCGCCGATGGGGTGCGCGGGCGCATCGCCGTAATCGCCTCCATCGCCGCCTTCGTCGCCGCACCCGGCGCGCCGGCCTATTGCGCCTCGAAATCCGCCGTGCAGCGCTGGGCGGAGGCGCTGGACGCGACGGAGCGCCTGCGTGGGGTCCGGCTGCATGCCGTCTGCCCGGGCTACGTCCGCACGCCGATGACGGCGCGCAACCCCTTTCCCATGCCCTTCCTGATGGACGCCGAGGAGGCCGCGCGGCGCACCCTGCACGGCATCGCGAAGGGCAGGCTCCGCGTCGTCTATCCCTGGCCGCTCTACCGGGCGGCGAGATGCGTGGGCGCGCTTCCGCCTTCCTGGCGGAACGCACTCTTCGCGCGCCTGCCGGCCAAGCCCGCCCTCGATTGATCCGCAGCAAGGCGCAACCCCGGGCGCGGTGGCAGCTTCCACCTGCGCCCGGCCGGTTGCCCTGCGCAGCCGCGGGCGTGCGAGACGCAGCACGGGAGACCCAGGCATGAGCGGCAATGCACCCACCCCGGTCGGCGGCGGCCAGATGACCCGCGAGACCGACCCCTTCCACTCGCTCCGGCGCGGCATGGACCGGCTCTTCGACCAGGTGATGGGCGGCTTCGGCATGCCCGCGCCCTTCGCCACCGGCGTGATCGCGCCGCGCGTGGATGTCGCCGAGACGCCGCAGGGGATCGAGGTGACGGCGGAACTGCCGGGCATCGAGCCGAAGGATGTGCAGATCGAGCTCGACGACGGCGTGCTGACGCTGCGCGCCGAGCGCAAGGCCGAGCGGACCGAGGCGGACAAGGACAAGCGCTGGCACATCCTGGAGCGCCAGTCCGGCACCTATCTCCGCCGCTTCACGCTGCCCTTCGACGCTGAGGCCGAGGCGGTGGAGGCGCGCTTCGACAAGGGCGTGCTGCACATCGCCATCCCGCGCCCGCAGCAATCGAAGCCGCAGGCGAAGCGGATCGAGATCAAGGGCGGCTGACGCGCGCCCGTGGCGCCCGCCCGCGGCGCCCTTGGGGGCGCTTGACGCGCGGCGGGCCGCCGTGTCGGCTCGTCCCGGCACGAAGCCGGGAGAGAACGACATGCCGACCCGCCGCACCACCCTGTCGCTCGCGCTCGCCGCGCCCTG
>NZ_JAKJIB010000239.1 GCF_021864505.1 Falsiroseomonas oryziterrae | reverse complement strand
CCAGCGCCTGGCGCCCGCCGGCAGCGAAGACGGCGACCGCGCGCAGCAGGTCGCGCAGCGCCTCGGCGCTCGCCGCGTCGAAGGGCGCCCAGGCGCCGCCTGACAGCTTCGCGACCTGCTTGAAGGCGGTCTCGACCACCGGGTTCCGTCCTTCCTGGAAGGTGAAGACCGGCGTGCCGCGCAGTCCGAGTTCCCCGGCGACGTGGCAGATCGGGTCGATGTCCTCCTCGATCGCGTCGCCGATGAAGACCACGGCATTGACCTTCTCGCGCGCGGTCTCGGCGGCGACATGCTTCAGCGTGCGCAGGATCTGCGTCTGCCCGCCGAGGCAGGAGACGCCGGTCATGCGCTTCGCGAGGTCCTGTGCATTGGTCAGGAAGGGGGTCGCCGCGAACTCGCCGAAGCCGCGGTAGTAGGCGAGCGAAACCGCCAGGCCACCGACGTCGCGGACGGCCAGGAACATCTCGCCCTGCAGCTGGCAGGCGCGATCCCATGTCGGCTGGCGCGAGGCGGTCGCGTCGATGGCGAAGACAAGCCGGCCCGGCCGGCCGGAGGCCGGGCGGACGGCAGGCATCGAGGCCACCTTGTTGAGGAAGGCGGCGACGGCGGCGTTGCCCGGCTTGTCGGGCAGGTTGCTCATGGGCGGGATGTGGGCGCGGCCACCGCCCGCGTCAGCCCCCCGCCTTCAGCCCGTTGGCCTGCGCCGCCGCCAGCGCCGTCATGTTGACGATGCCGCGCGCGGTCACGCTCGGGACCAGCACATGGATGGGCTTGGCCATGCCCAGCAGGATCGGGCCGACCTGCAGCCCCTCGGCCGCCGCCTTCAGCAGGTTGAAGGCGATGTTGGCGGAATCGAGGTCCGGCATCACCAGCAGGTTCGCCGCATCCGTCAGCGGGCTGTCCGGCACGGCGCGATCGCGGATCGCCGGCACCAGCGCGGCATCGGCGTGCATCTCGCCATCCACCTCGAAATCCGGGTTGCGCGCGCGCAGCGCCTTCAGCGCGCGCCGCATCTTCTGGGCCCCCGGCGCGCCCGAGGCGCCGAAGGAGGAATGCGACAGCAGCGCGGCCTTGGGCGTGATGCCGAAGGCGCGGATCTGCTCGGCGGCGAGCAGCGTCATGTCGGCGATCTGCTCGGGCGTCGGGTCCACCGTCAGGTGGGTGTCCACGAAGAACAGGTGGCCGGTCTGCAGGATCAGCGCCGAGAGCGCATAGACGCGGTCCACCTGCGGCTGCTTGCCGATCACGTCGAAGGCGTGGTGCCAGTGGCTCAGCCAGTCGCCTGTGCCGCCGCAGAGGCAGGCATCCGCCTGCCCGCTTTCCAGCAGCAGCGCCGCGGCGACGGTCGGGCGGTTGCCGACGCGCCGCGCCGCGGCATCCGGCGGCACGCCGCGGCGGCCGACCTTGCGCTGGTAGAGCGGCACGAGCGGGTCGAAGACCGCGCGGTCGGCGACCGGGTCCAGCACGCGGACGGACTCGGAAAAGTCCATGCGCAGGCCCATGGCGGCGGCGCGCGCGGCGATGGCATCCCGCTTGCCGATCAGGATCGGCTCGGCGAGGCCCTCGTCCAGCACGGTCTGCACCGCGCGCAGCGTCCGCTCGTCGTCACCCTCGGCGAAGACGACGCGGGCCAGCTGGCGGCGCGCCACCTCGAAGACCGGGCGCATCAGGTTGCCGGAGCGGAAGACGAAGCGCTCCAGCTCACGCCGGTAGGCGTCGAGGTCGGCCACGGGACGGCGCGCCACGCCGCTCTCGGCCGCGGCCTTCGCGACCGCCGGCGCGATCTCCAGGATCAGCCGCGGGTCGAAGGGCTTGGGGATGATGTAGTCCGGCCCGAACACCGGCGCGCTACCGCCATAGGCCGCGGCGACGACCTCGCTCGCCTCCATGCGCGCGAGGGCCGCGATGGCATCGGCGGCGGCGACCTTCATCGCCTCGTTGATCGTCGTCGCCCCCGCATCCAGCGCGCCGCGGAAGATGAAGGGAAAGCAGAGGACGTTGTTGACCTGGTTGGGATAGTCCGACCTTCCCGTCGCCACGATCGCGTCGGGTCGCGCGGCGCGCACCGCCTCGGGCAGGATCTCGGGCTCGGGGTTGGCGAGAGCGAGGACCAGCGGCTTGCGCGCCAGCTTGTGCAGCCACTCCGCCTTCAGCACGCGCGGTGCCGAGAGGCCGAGGAAGACATCCGCGCCCTCCAGCACCTGCTCCAGCGTCCGCGCCGCCGTCTCCTGCGCATAGGCCGCCTTGAAGGGGTCGGTGTTCGGCCGCCCCTTCCAGACCACGCCGTCGATGTCGCAGATGGTGACGTTCTCGCGCCGGAGACCCATCGCGACGAGCAGGTCGAGGCAGGCGATCGCCGCGGCGCCGCCGCCGGTGTTGACCAGGCGCACATCCTCGATGCGCTTGCCCTGCAGCAGCAGGCCGTTGCGCACCGCGGCGGCGACGATGATCGCCGTGCCGTGCTGGTCGTCGTGGAAGACCGGGATCTTCATGCGCTCGCGCAGCGCACGCTCGATCGCGAAGCACTCGGGCGCCTTGATGTCCTCGAGGTTGATGGCGCCGAAGGAGGGTTCGAGCGCGGCGACGGCCTCGACGAAGCGCTCCGGGTCGCGTTCTTCCACCTCAAGGTCGATGGAATCGATGCCGGCGAACTTCTTGAAGAGGACGGCCTTGCCCTCCATCACCGGCTTGCCCGCCAGCGCGCCGATGGCGCCGAGCCCGAGCACCGCGGTGCCGTTCGAGATCACCGCGACCAGGTTGCCGCGCGCGGTGTAGTCCCAGGCCTTGTCGGGGTCCTTCGCGATCTCCTCGCAGGCGGCGGCGACGCCGGGGGAGTAGGCGAGCGCCAGGTCGCGCTGGGTGGCCATGCGCTTGGTCGGCTCGACGCTGAGTTTTCCGGGCCGCGGCAGGCGGTGGTAGTCGAGCGCGGCCCTGCGGAAATCCTCGTCCATCCTGCTGTGCTGTCCTCAACCGGCGTCGTTGTCCCGATAATGGCCCGCGGGGCCGCCACTTGCCAGGGCGGGTCCTGGCCCGCGGCGCGGCCCTGTGCGAGCCTCGGCCGGGCGTCGAACAGGGGGGACCCATGGCCCAGTTCACCGTCAATCCGTCGCGCTTCGATCCCTACAAGAACCACAAGTTCCGCATCGTCTGGGACGGCCGGGCGATCGCCGGGGTCTCGCGCATCAGCGGGCTCAGCCGCGTCACCGAGGTGATCGAGCATCGCGAGGGCGGCGATCCCTCCACCACGCGGAAGTCGCCAGGCGTCACGCGCTTCCCGCCCATCGTGCTGGAGCGCGGCGTGACGCATGACACGGCCTTCGAGGCCTGGGCGAACCAGGTCTGGCAATTGGGTGCGGGCGCCGGGGCCGAGGTGTCGCTCGGCGACTTCAGGCGCGACGTCAGGATCGAGCTGCGGAACGAGGCCGGGCAGATCGTGATGGCGTGGAACGTCTATCGCTGCTGGGTGTCGGAATACCAGGCGCTGCCCGAGCTGGATGCGAACGGCACCTCCGTCGCGCTGGAGCGGATCACGCTGCAGAACGAGGGCTGGGAGCGGGACGCGTCCGTGGTGGAGCCGGCGGAGCCGAAGGGCGGCGGGAAGGGTCGCTAGGCGCCCGGCGCCGGCCGGTTGGTGCGGTCGAGAAGATTCGAACTTCCACGGGGTTGCCCCCACCAGCACCTCAAGCTGGCGCGTCTACCATTCCGCCACGACCGCTGATCCGGTAGAGGCGCGGCGTATAACCGATGACCGACGCCCCGACAATCGCCCCAGCGGCCTGGATCGCCGCCCCGGGGCTCACGCCCTACGCCGAGGCGGTGGCCGCGATGGAGGCGCGCGTGGCGGCGATCCGCGAGGGCAGCGCGGGCGAGCTCGTCTGGCTGGTCGAGCACCCGCCGACCTACACGGCCGGAACCTCGGCCCGGCCGGAGGACCTGCTGGAGAAGCGCTTCCCCGCCGTCGCGGCCGGGCGCGGCGGGCAGTGGACCTATCACGGGCCGGGGCAGCGCACCGCCTATGTGATGCTCGACCTGACGCGGCCGCACGGGACGGTGCGGCCGCGCGACGTGCGGGCCTATGTCCACGGGCTCGAGGAGTGGCTGATCCGGGCGCTCGACCGCTTCAACGTCAAGGGCGAGCGGCGGGAGGGGCGGGTCGGGATCTGGGTCGCTGACCGGGCGCGCGGGACCGAGGACAAGATCGGCGCCATCGGGGTCAGGGTCACGCGCTGGGTGAGCTGGCACGGGGTGGCGCTGAACGTGGACCCGGACCTGTCCCATTTCGGCGGCATCGTGCCTTGCGGCGTGGCGGAGCACGGCGTCACCAGCCTGCACCGGCTCGGGGTCCTGGCGACCATGGAGGAGGCCGACTCCGCCCTGATGGCGGCCTGGGCGGAGGTGTTCGGCTAGCAGGCGCGGAAGTTGCATGGCCGGCGGGCATCCAAGGAGCTCGCCATGCTGCGCCGAAGCCTGCTGCTGACTGCCCCGTTGCTCGCCCTGCCCCGGATCGGGCTGGCCCAGGCCTGGCCGAACCGGCCGATCCGGGTGATCAACCCTTATGCACCGGGCGGCACGACCGACATCATCGTGCGCGTCCTGGCGCCGCATCTCGAGCGGATGCTCGGCCAGCCGATCATCGTGGACACCCGCGCCGGGGCCGGCGGGGCGGTCGGCACCGCGGCCGGTGCGGCGGAGCGGCCGGACGGGCACACGCTGCTGATCACCAACACCGGGCCGCTGGCGGTCGCGCCGTCCATGATGGCGAACATCGCCTACGACCCGGCGCGCAGCTTCACCTACGTGACCATGTTCGGCGGCGCGCCGCTGCTCTGCGGTGTCGCGGCCAACGGGCCGATCCGCACGCTGGCCGACTACGCCGCCGCGGCGCGGCAGCGGCGCGAGGCGGTGAGCTTCAGCTCCTCCGGCGCCGGCTCGATGGGGCACCTGGCGGGCGTGCTGTGGTCGCAGGAGGCGCGGGTGGAGATGCTCCACGTGCCCTTCCGCGGCGCGCCGGAGGCCGAGCAGGCAGTGCTCGGCGGCAACGTCACGAGCATCTGGAACACGGTCGGCGCCCATGTCGGCAGCGTGCGGGGCGGCACGCTGCGCGGCATCGCGGTGAGTTCGGAGCGGCGGGTGGCCGCACTTCCCGACGTGCCGACGGTGGTCGAGGCCGGCTTCCCCGGGAGTGTGGCGAGCAACTGGTTCCTGCTGGCGGGCCCGGCGGGGCTGCCGCCCGAGATCGTCGCGCGGCTGCGCACGGCGATCGCAACCGCGAGCGCGGAGCCAGCGGTGCGGGAGCGGCTGGACGGGCTGGGGCTGGTCTCGCTCGGCGATCCCTCGCCCGAGGAGATCGGGCGGTTCGTCGCCGGCGAGGCGGCGCGCTGGACGCCGGTGGTCCGCGCTTCGGGCGCCACAATGTAGTTTTCCCCACGACGTTGCTTCGCAACGCCGCGGGGGCCCCGTCTTCTTCCCCACGACAACGCTTCGCGTTGCCGTGGGGGACCCACGGCAGGGCGCCAGGGGGCGGACAGGGGCCGGGGCACGGGCCGCAGGGGGTGGGCGGCGCCCGGCGGGGCGGATGGGGCGCGGCACTTTATCGCTTTGGCGCTTTACGACTTTACCCGGCGCGTCGCGCGGCGCGGTTTCGGACAAATTGCACGACCGGGGCCGCGGCGGAGGGATGCACGCGGCGCGCGAGGCGGACGCGGGTTTCGGACGAAATCGCCGGGGCGGGATGGCGGGAGAATGCGGACCCACCCCCACCCAGCCCTCCCCCGCCTTGCGGGGGAGGGAGATACGGCGGGTTTAGGACAAACTCGCCGGGGCGGGCCAGGGGCGATCTGGGCGGGACAGGCGGCGCGCGAGGCGGGTGCGCGTTTCGGACAAACTCGCCGGATCGGGTCGCGGCCAGATCGTATCCGATCGAGGGGTTAGCGCGGCGTGCTGCCGGATGGCGGTTTCGGACAAATTGACCGGTCTTCCCGGTCGGGTGCTCGGGGGCGGATGGACAGGCTCAAAGATCGGGCAGTCCCGATATAGGACCGACGTCCTAGTCTAGCGCAGGATCGCCGGTGGGGGCGAGGGAAATCCGCGCCGGCGCCGGCGTCGCCGGTGCGGCGCCCGGACGGACCGGCAGCACGACCCGCACGCGCAGCCCGCCCGATGCGGCCTCTTCCAGCCGAAGATCGCCGCCATAGGCCCGGACGATGTCGTCCGCGATGGCGAGGCCAAGGCCGGTGCCGCTCCGCCCCGGGTCGAGCCTGACGCCGCGGGCCAGCGCCGCGAGGCGGTGCTGCGACGGGATGCCGGGGCCGTCATCCTCGATCAGCAACACGACCGAGGCGCCCTCCGCCCGGGCGGCGACCAGGACATCGGAGACGGCCCATTTGGCGGCGTTCTCCAGCAGGGCGCCCAGGAGTTCCATGAGATCGCCCTCGTCCATCGGCGCCAGCAACTCCGCGGGGATGTCCTGCCGCCAGCTGGTGCCGCCCCCCGCCGCCATGCGCGCGAGCGCGCCGGCGATCCGCCCGACCGCGGGCGCCAAGATCCGAAGAGCACACGTCTCT
>NZ_JAKJIB010000238.1 GCF_021864505.1 Falsiroseomonas oryziterrae | reverse complement strand
CAGGCCACCGCCTCGCGCAGCCGCTTCGCCCAGCCGGTCGCCGGGCTCCGCGTCACTGCGGCGGTCAGCGCAGCCACCGCGGACGCAGGATCTGCGAGCGCGCCGAGCACCAGCCGCTCGCCGAGCAGCCGCTGCGCCCGGCCGAGCAGCGCGGCCTCCGGCTCGAGCACCACGAAGCGCGCCTGCGCCGCCGGCCGGCCGAAGCGCGTGGTGAAGTCGAGCGGCTTGCCGAGCAGCACGACGAGATCCGCCTCCGGCAGCATTTCCGCGAGTGCGCCGAGCGTCGGGTCAGCGAGGCCGCGCGGTGCGTTCATCGGCACGATCGGGAGACCGGTCGCCGTCTCCAGCGCGGCGAGCGCCGCGACGCCATGCGGCGTGACGAGCGAGGGGGGCGCGATCAGCACCGGCCGCGCGGCGCGCGCGACGATCTCCGCCGCCATGCGCGCCGTCTCGGCGGGGAGCGGCATCGCCACGGGCGCGAAGGCCGCGGCCTCGGGCGTGGCGACATCGCCGACCTCCGCCTCCAGCAGGTCGGTCGGCAGGCTGAGATGCACGGGGCCCGGCCGGCCCGACAGGGCGAGGGAGATCGCGCGCGCCAGATCCGCGGCGAGGCCCGCGCCACTCCGCGCGGTCCAGGCCGCCTTGCAGACCGGCTCGGCCATCGCCGCCTGCGGCAGTTCCTGGAAGGCACCGTTGCCGAGTTCGGCGAGCGGCGCATGACCCGAGAGCAGCAGCACCGGCACCTCGCCCGCGAGCGCGGTGGGCAGCGCCGCGACGGCGTTGGCGTGCCCTTGCCCGCCCGTGACCATGGCGACGCCGATGCGGCCCGTCAGCCGCGCATAGGCGTCCGCCATGTGCACCGCCGCCGCCTCGTGCCGCGTGTGCACGATCTCGATGCCCGACCCGACCAGCGCGTCGAACACCTCCATGATGTGATTGCCGGACAGGGTGAAGATCCGGGTCACCCTGGCCGCCTGCAGCCCCCGCACCAGGAGATCGGCACCACGCTGTTTCATTTGTGGGATTCCAGAGCTCTTGTGTCTTATAGAAGACCATGCAAGCCTTTGAAGATGCAAGGGGACGTCCTGAAGGTCAGCGTCAGGCGCGGCGATGCCGAGGGCGGCGCGATGGCCCGCTACGAGGTGCCGGCACGCGAGAACCGGACCGTGCTCGACGTCGTCACCCACATCCAGCGCGAGATCGATCCCTCCCTTGCCTACCGCTTCGCCTGCCGCGTCGGCATGTGCGGGTCGTGCGCAATGGAGGTGAACGGCCGCGCGCGCTGGACCTGCCGGACGCATGTGAAGCGCGTCGCGCAGGATGGCGCGCTGGAGCTGCGGCCGCTCGCCAACCTGCCGGTGATCCGCGATCTCGCCACCGACATGGCGCCCTTCTTCGACAAGTGGTCGCGCGCGCGCGGCACCTTCCAGCCGAAGGATGCGACGGACGACGCGGTGCCCGACGAGTTCGCCGTCGTGCCGCCCTCGACGCCAAGGGCTTCCTGCGCTGGGCCGACAACGGCATGCTCAAGGCGACGGAGACGGCGCTGGTGATCCTGCTGGCCGCGCATCTTGCCGCCGGGCTTCGCTCGGCGGGCGTCGCGCTCGGCGCCGCGTTGCTGTTCCTGCTGAATGTGGGCTGACGCGCTCCTCGTCTCGGCCGGCTGCTTCGTCGCCGCCGTCTGCGCCGGCATGGCCGGCTTCGCCTTCGTGATGGTGGCCGCCGGCATCCTGCTGCACGTCATGCCGCCGAGCCTGACCGCGCCGGTGCTCGTGATCGGCAGCCTGATCGTGCAGTCCATCGGCACGCGGGCGGTCTGGCCCGACATCGCCTGGCCGCGCCTCCGCCTCTTCGTCGTCACCGCGACGCTCGGCGTGCCGCTCGGGCTCTGGATGCTCGCAACCGGCCCTGCGCCCGCCATCGTGGCGGGCGTCGGCGCGTTGCTCGTCGTCTATTCCGGCTACATGCTGGCCCGCCTCGCGCTCCGCATGGCACCGCCGCAGGTGGCCAACGGGCCCGCGCGCGACGCGGCGGTCGGCTTCGCGTCGGGCATCCTCGGCGGCATCGGCGGCGTGGTGGGCGCGCTGCCCGCGATGTGGGCCGACATCCAGGGTATGCCGCCACGCGAGACGCGCGCCCTGCTGCAGCCCTTCATCGCCGCCATGCAGGCGATCACGAGTGTAGGACTGGCGGTCGCCGGCTTCTTCACGGCCGAGGCCCTGCTGCTCGCCACACTCTCCGTCCCCGCGCTGCTCGCGGGCACCTGGGTCGGCCTGCGCGCCTATCGCGTGCTCCCCGCGCAGGGCTTCCGCGTCGCGCTGCTCGGCCTGCTTCTGCTATCCGGTCTGTCGCTGCTGGTCTGAGTCGGAACGCCGATGACGCTGATGACCAAGGCCGCGGCCGAGCCCCTGCGGATCGCCCCCGAGGCGATCGAGGAGGCAGCGAAGCTGCTCTACATCCGCGCGCTCAGGATCCTGCCCGACGACATCAAGTCCGGCTTCACGCGCCTCGACGCCGCGGAGACCGACGGCACGGCGAAGGCGATCCTGGCGACGACGATCGAGAACATCGGCGTCGCCGAACGCGCCGACAACCTGCTCTGCCAGGCCCCGGATGGAGCGCTTCACCCGCCCGCTGATGGAGCGTGAGGGCGTGCGCATCGTCATCGGCAAGGGTGGGCTGCGGGAGGACAGCGCGTGCGCCTTCAAGGACCTCGGCGGCGTCTATCTCGCGATCATCGGCGGCACCGCAGCGCTGGAGACCACCTGGATCGAGGCGATCAAGGATGTGGACCTCGACGACCTGCATCCCGAGAGCCTCTGGACGTTCCGCATCCGCGACTTCGGCCCCCTGCTGGTCGCGATGGACAGCCATGGCGGCAGTCCCCACGCCGAGGTGCAGCGGAGCGTGGCCGACCGCCGCGCCGCCGCACTGGCGAAGCTGGGCGTCGCTTGACGTCCCTGCCGGGGCCCGTCCACTCAGCGCGGCACGGAGACGCTGGCCGCGCGCCAATTCGGCGCCCGGTTCACGCCGCGGATCACCCGGAGATCTCCGCCGACGATGGCGCGTGCCTCCGTGTCGTAGAGATAGGTCCAGACGCCTGAATAGCCGCCGATCTGGGGGATCTCCTCGGCATGCTCGATCAGCAGCACGCTGCGCGTGACGCCGCCGATCTCGGCCGAACCCTCCCGCAGGACACGCCAGCTTTCGCTGAAGCGGACCAGCGCACCGTCAGCGGTGCGACGGTCGCGCACGAAACTCGTGCTGCTGCCGGACCGCAGCGGGAAGAGCGCGGCCATGCCACGGCGGATGTTCGCCTCGTCCTGCAGCGGGACCTCGAAGTGGTTCGCCAGCATCCGTGCCGTGCCTCCATCGGCGCGTCGCGCCTCGCAGACGAAAGGATCGCCGGTTGCGGCGCCGCCATAGGTCAGGCGGCGGCCGTCTGCGAAGGCGATGACCGTCCCGGTGGGCGGGCAGGCGAAGCCCGGCGGCGCCGCGCCGGCCTGGGTTCCGCCGCCATCGGGCGCCGCGCAGCCCGCGAGCAGCGCGGCAGTCACGGCCATCAGCATCTTCGCTCGCATCGGACCCACTCCCTTCCGCCATCCCAGGCGGCAGGAGCTTTCCCGTGAGCCGCCCTGGCGGCAACCGGCAGGGCTATCCCGTTCGGGCAATTGCGCTGCGGGGCGCGCCGCCGCGACCCACCCTGCCCGGCCCACCTCGCTGACAAGGTCGCCCGCATGGCCAGTCCCGTCACGCGACGCATCACGGATGTGCTGGTCCTCGGCTCCGGCGGCGCCGGGCTGCTCGGCGCGCTGCACGCCAAGACGGGCGCGCCGGAGCTTCGCGTGACGGTCGCGGTGAAGGGGCTGCTCGGGAAATCCGGCTGCACCCGCATGGTGCGGGGCGGCCTGCCGCGGTGCGCATTGGCGCGACGATGCGCCGCGCACCGCGCCCGAAACGGATGGCCTGGCGGCGACGGTGACGACGCTCGGTCCCGATGGCCGCATCGGCCTCGGCTGGCAGCCGGTCGCCTTCACGCGCGTGCGACCGGGCCAGTCCCTGCTGGCGGCCGAATAGTCTCAGCCGTCGCGGCAACCCGGCCGCCATGCCCCCGTTCCGACCGCGACGCCGCAGGCCGCGGCTGGACCGGAGGACGACGCATGGACGAGATCACGAAGCTGATGGTGGAGCAGCTGAAGGATGCCTACAGCGCGGAAAAGCAGGCGCTGCGGGCGATGCCGAAGATGATGAAGAACGCCACCAACGAGCGTCTGAAGCAGGGCTTCCAGATGCATATCGATCAGACCGAGGGCCAGGTCGAACGGGTCGAGCAGGCGCTCGAGCTGCTCGGCGCCAAGCCCGGACGCAAGGTCTGTGAGGCGATGCGCGGCCTCATCGAGGAGGCGAGCCACGAGATCGAGGAGAACGACAGGGGCGCCATGATGGACGTGGTGCTCATCGCCGCTGCCCAGCGCATCGAGCATTACGAGATCGCGGCCTACGGCACGATGGCGTCGCTCGCCAAGGCGGCAGGGATGGCCGAGCTTGGCGAGATGCTCGGGCAGACCCTGGCCGAGGAGAAGCGCATGGACGAGGAGTTGACGCGCCTTGCCGAGTCCGAGGTGAACATGGCCTTCATCGAGGAGGCCCGCAGCGAGATGGAGGAGCAGGCCTCCAACGAGAACCGGCGGGGCGGCGCGCGCCGGAGGGCGTCCTGACGCCGGGGTGATGCCGGGGGCAGCGCTTGACGCGTTGCCCCGCCAGACCATAGCAGGTGGCGGCGGCTGCGCTACCCCGCGCCCCGCGATGGGGCGCGAGCATGGACGGGACGCGGCAGCCTGGGTTTCCGAGCTTCTGGGACGCCGTGCGGGTCTGGTGGCGCATCGGCCTGCTGTCCTTCGGCGGGCCGGCCGCGCAGATCGCGCTGATGCACCGCGAGCTGGTGGAGGAACGGCGCTGGGTCAGCGATGCGCGGTTCCTGCACGCGCTGAACTTCTGCATGCTGCTGCCGGGCCCGGAGGCACAGCAGCTGGCCACCTATCTGGGCTGGCTGATGCATGGCGTGAGGGGCGGTCTCGCGGCGGGGCTGCTCTTCATCCTTCCCGGTGTCGTCGTGATGATGGCGCTGTCGCTGATCTACGCGACGCTCGGCGCGGTGCCGGTCGTCGCGGCGCTGTTCTTCGGCCTGAAATGCGCCGTGCTCGTGCTGGTGGTGGAGGCGCTGCTGCGCGTGGCGCGGCGCGCGCTGAACGGCGCGCTGCCGTGGTTCGTGGCCGTCGCGGCCTTCCTCGCGCTCTTTGCCTTCGCGGTCCCCTTCCCCGTCGTCGTGCTGGCGGCGGCGCTGATCGGCTATGCGCTTCCGCAGGCCTTCGCCGCCAGCGGGCATGGGGCGGCGAAGAACGAGGCGCCGGCCCTGCTCGACGCCGTGCTCGCCGCCGATCCCGGGCGCTCCGAACGCATGGCGCGTTTGGCCCGGCGGGCCGGGCTCGTCGCGCTGCTGCTCTGGGTCTGGCCGGTCGCGCTGCTGACCGACGTGCGGCTCTTCGGCGACATCGCCTGGTTCTTCTCGAAGATGGCGGTGGTGACCTTCGGGGGCGCCTATGCGGTCCTCGCCTATGTCGCGCAGGAGGCGGTGGAGAGCTACCGGTGGCTGACGGCGCAGGAGATGCTGGCCGGACTCGGCCTTGCGGAGACCACGCCAGGCCCGCTGATCCTGGTGCTGCAATTCGTCGGCTTCCTGGCTGCCTATCGGGAAGCGGGCGTGCTCGGCGGCTTCGCCGGGGCGCTGCTGACGGTGTGGGTGACCTTCGCGCCCTGCTTCGCATGGATCTTCCTCGGCGCGCCGTATGTCGAGCGGCTGCACGATGCGCCGCGGCTGAAGGGTGCGCTGGCGGGCGTGACCGCGGCGGTGGTCGGCGTCATCGCGAATCTCGCGCTCTGGTTCGGGCTCCGCGTCGTCTTCTCGAGGGTCGAGCCCACGGCGGTCGGGCCGCTGACGCTCGGCCTGCCCGACCCGCTCAGCATGGTGCCGGATGCGCTGGCGCTGACGGCGCTCGCTGCCGTGTGCCTCTTCGTGCTGAAGCTGGGCGTGGTGCGCACGCTCGGCGTCACCGCGGCCGCCGGCTTCGCCACGCGCACCATCCTCGGCCTCTGACGCGCCGCCCGCCCTGGAAGGCTTGGCGGGCTCGGTCTAGCCTTTCCCGGAACGCAGGGGAGGCGGGCGGATGAGTGCCGGCATTCTCGAGGAACGCGGCCGGGTGCTGGAGGACGCGTTCTTCGCGCGACAGGACGAGGCGCTGCTCGAACGGCTGCGCGAACGCGACCGTGTCGCAGAGCGCAAGCAGGCGATGGCCCGCGCCTCGGGCATCACCGACGAGGGCGTGCTGGATCACTGGGTTGCGCTGAACCTTGCGCCGGCGGCGGTCGCGGCGCTCGCCTGGGTGCCGCTCGTGCTGGTGGCCTGGGCCGACGGCACGCTCGACGCCGCCGAGCGCCAGGCGGTCCGCGATGCGGCCGCGGCTGCCGGCCTGGCGGGACATGCGGAAGCGATGGCGCTGCTCGACGCGTGGCTCGCCACGCCGCCCGGCCGCGCCATCGAGGACGCCTGGCGGGA
>NZ_JAKJIB010000237.1 GCF_021864505.1 Falsiroseomonas oryziterrae | reverse complement strand
GCCGCCGGTGGTCGAGCCGGCGCGCCCCGCCGCGCCGCCGCCCGGCCATGCCATACGCATCGAGGGCGTGCGCTTCGCCTGGGGGGCCGACCGGCCGGTCTTCGACGGGCTTGAGCTGGACGTGCCGGAGGGCGCGCGCCTCGCGCTGCTCGGCCCGTCCGGGGCGGGCAAGTCCACGCTGACCTCGCTGCTGCTCAAGCTGGCGGCGCCGCAGGCCGGGCGCATCACGCTGGGGGGTGCTGATCTCTCGACCCTGGCCGCGGACGACGTGCGGCGGCGCATCGCCTGCCTGACGCAGGATGCGCGGCTGTTCGACGACAGCATCGCCGACAATTTGCGCATCGCGCAGCCGGACGCCGAGGATTCGGCGCTGTGGCGCGCGCTGGATGCCGCTGGGATCGGCGAGCTGGTGCGCACGCTGCCGGAGGGCCTGGCGACGCGCTGCGGCGAGGCGGGGGCGCGGTTCTCCGGCGGTCAGGCGCGGCGCATCGCGCTCGCGCGCGCGCTGCTGTCGGAGTCGCCGGTGCTGATCCTGGACGAACCGGCCGCCGGCCTTGATCCCGACACCGAGCGCGCCTTCCTCGAGACCCTGGGCGAGGCGACGGCCGGGCGCACGGTGATCCTGATCGTGCACCGCCTGATCGGGGTCGAGCGGCCGACGCGCATCCTGCGGATTGCCGGCGGCCGCGCGCTGCCCGCGATGGGATGAGCGCGCCGCGCGAGGTCGCGACGGCGCGGCTGCTGCTGCGTCCGTTCCGCCCCGAAGACGCGGCTGCCTATGGCGCGATCCGCGCCAAGCCCGAGGTGATGCGGTTCATGCCCGGCGGCATCGCGCGTTGCGCCACGGCAGAGTCCGACGCGCCGCGGCTCGTCGCCGATTTCGCGCGGCAGTGGGAGACGCGTGGCTTCGGGCCCTGGGCGGTGGAGGATCGCGCGACGGGGGCGCTGATCGGCCATCTCGGCCTGCGGCTGCTTCCTGAACTCGGCGGCGAGACGGAGGTACTCTACCTGCTGGACAGCACGGCCTGGGGCAGGGGCCTCGCGACCGAGGGCGCGCTTGCCGCGCGCGACGAAGCCTTCGGCAGGCTCGGGATCGCGCGGCTTGTCGGCTACGCGATGGAGGCGAACATCGCCTCGCGCCGCGTGCTCGAGAAGATCGGCATGCGGCCCGAGGGCGTCGTGAAGGTGTTCGGCGTCGAGGCCGTGCGGCACGTGCTCGACGCGCCGGGCCGGAGGACCCCGCCGAGGCTCAGCTGAGCTTCGGCAGGTACTCCTCGATGCCCTCGACCGGCGTGCCGGATAGCCAGAAGCCGAGATTGGCCTGGGTCGGCGTCTTGGGCTGGGGCGGCTGGATGGTGATCTCGACGCGCCCGACCTCGCGGCCGTTGCTGTCGGCGATGGCGGGCTCGACCGCCGCGACGAGCAGCTCGGCGTCGGCGGTCGGCAGCGCGCCGATGCGGCCGAGGATGCGGGCGAGGACGCCCATCCGCGCACGGCCGCTGTTGTCGCCGTCCGCCACCTTGATGACGATGCCGAGGCCGCGGTCGCGCACGCAGGCGGCGAGATAGCCCTCGGCGCCGGTCTTTGCGACGACGTTGCCGTCGCAGTAGCGGATCATGCGGGCCAGCGGGCTGTCGGTGGCCGAGAGATGGTCGGGATGGGCCAGCATCGCGTTCAGCACGCGCCGGGCGGCGGCGCGGCGCTCGGAGGAGACCGCCTGGCCGACGCCGAAGCGGGCCCAGGCCTTGGCCATGACGCCGGCCGGCAGCGCGATCGCCGGCAGGCCGCAATGGTCGACGCCGTAGGGCAGGCGATCGGCGTCGAGGCCGGTGAACTCCGAGAGGATGTCGCGGTAGAGCTTCTGCGCCGGATGGTCCGGATCGGCGTAGTCGAGGCCGGCATTCAGGTGGCGCGCCACGCTGAGGAAGCCGCAATGCTTGCCCGAGCAGTTGTGGTAGATGCGCCGCGGTCCGCCATGGGCGAAGGCGGAGCCCTGGTCCGCGAGGTCGCGCGGCAGCGCGGGACCGCAGATCAGCGCGTCCTCCGTCAGGCCGAGCCGGCCAAGCCAGTCGCCGACGAGGGCGACCTGGAAGGGCTGCGCGGCGTGGGAGGCGCAGGCGAGCGCGATGTGCTCGTCGGTCAGGCCGAGCGCGTCGGCCGCGCCGGATTCCACCAGCGCGATCGCCTGGAAGGGCTTGAGCGCGGAGCGCGGCGGCGCCGTCCAGCCGGGATCGCCCCAGGCATGCCGCAGCCGCCCGCCGGTATCGGCGACGGTGACGACGCCGTGATGCATGCTCTCGACGACCGGGCCACGCCAGATGCGTGCGAGCTCGACCACCTCGGGACCGTTCGGCATTGGGAGACCCCCTGTTGCGCGCCCGGCGTTATCGTGACGATTGGACGAACGCACAAGGTCGCGCCCAGGGGGAGGGGCGATATTATTCGCGCCCCCCTCACCCCTCGCTCAGCCGTCCAGCGTGACCCGGGCGGCCCGGACGACCGGCGCCCAGCGGTCGAACTCGGCGCGGACGAAGGCGTCGGTGCGGGCGGGATCCATGTAGATCGGCTCGCTGGCGAGGTCGGTCAGGCGGGCGCCGATGGCCGGCAGCTCCAGCACCGCCCGCATCTCCGCCGCCAGGCGGTCGATCACCGGCCGCGGCGTGCCGCGCGGGGCGAAGAGCCCGGTCCAGCTGCGGACCGAATAGCCGGGGACGCCCTGCTCGGCGACGGTCGGGATGTCGGGGCGGACGCGCACCCGCTCCTCGGTGCAGACGGCGATGACGCGGATGCGACCGGTCTGGGCGGGACCGACGACCGTTGGAAGGTTCATGAAGGCCATCGGGATCACCCCGGCCACGAGGTCGGTCGCGACCGGCCCGCCGCCGCGATAGGGCACATGGGTCAGCTCCACCCCGGTCATCATGCGCAGCAGCTCGCCCGCCAGGTGGTTGGAACTCGCCGTGCCGGAGGAGCCGAAGGACAGGCCGCCCGGCGTCGCGCGGGCGCGCGCCAGCAGCTCCTGCACGTTCGAGACGCCGAGCCCCGGGTTCACGGCGATCACGTTCGGCACGTCCACCATCATCGCGATGCCGTGCAGCGCCTCGCGCACGTCGTAGCCGAGGTCATGCGCGACGAGGGCGTGGAAGACGTGGTTGGAGGCGGAGGAGATCAGCAGCGTGTGCCCGTCGGGCCGCGCGCGCACGACCTGGCCCATGCCGATCGAGCCGCCGCCGCCGGCGCGGTTCTCCACCACCACCGACTGGCCGAGCCGCTCGGCCAGGACCGGCGCGACGAGGCGCGCGACGACGTCGTTCGAGCCGCCCGGCGCCCAGGGCACGACCAGCGTGACCGGGCGCGCCGGCCAGGCTTCCTGTGCCAGGGCCGGGCGGGCGAGGGGCGTGGCGGCGATGGCGGCCAGGACGGACCTGCGGCGCATGGATCGGTCTCCTCGGTTGGTTGGCCGCCCGGATAGCGCGACGGCGTGTTCGGCGGTAGGTCTCGGGCAACGCGCCGGAACGGCGCGGGGAGGATCGCGCATGGCAGGACCGCGTCGCGTCTCGGCCGAGGAAGCGGCCGCGCTGGTGAAGCCCGGCGACTGGGTCGACTACGGCGCGTCCTTCAACCAGCCCGACGCCTTCGACCGCGCGCTCGCGGCCCGGCTCGATGCGCTGGGCGGCGGCTTCAACCTGCGCAACTGCCTCTCGGTCCGTCCGCGCGCCGTGCTCGAGGCCGATCCCGAAGGCTGGCGCGTCGCCTGCTTCAACTGGCATTTCTCGGGCTACGACCGGCGCAAGCACGACGCCGGCATCTGCCGCTACATCCCGTGCAACCTCGGCGAGATCCCGCACTACTACCGCCGCTTCATCGAGCGCGTGGACGTCGCGGTGCTGAAGGCCGCGCCGCTCAAGGACGGGCATTTCGACCTCGGCCCGAACAGCCTCTGGCACCGCGCGGTGCTGGAGCGCGCCAAGACGGTGGTGATCGAGGAGATGCCGGACATGCCGCGCATCCACGGCACCGACAATCTCGTGCCGGCGGAGGCGGTGGACTACGTCATCGCCGGCGACGACGCCCCGACGCCCGAGCTGCCGAACGCCGAGCCGACCGAGGTGGACCGCGCCGTCGCCCGGCTGATCGCGGCCGAGATCGAGGAAGGCGCCTGCCTGCAGGTCGGCATCGGCGGCATGCCGAACGCGGTCTGCACGCTGCTGCTGGAAGCCGGGGTGAAGCATCTCGGCGTGCACACCGAGATGCTGAACGACGGCATCGTCGAGCTCTATCGCGCGGGCCGGGTGCGCGGCGACGAGAAGGTCGTCGATCCGGGCAGGATCACCTACACCTTCGCGCTCGGCTCGAAGACGACCTACGACACCATTCGCGGCAATCCCGACTTTCTCTGCCATCCGGTGGACTTCACCAACGACCCCGCGGTGATCGCGCGCAACCCGAAGGCGGTGGCGATCAACAACACCACGCAGCTCGACCTGCAGGGCCAGGCCTCGTCCGAGAGCGACGGGCACCGCCACATCAGCGGCACCGGCGGGCAGCTGCAATTCGTGCGCGGCGCCTATGCCTCGGCGGGCGGCAAGAGCTTCATCTGCCTTGCCTCGACCTATGAGCGGAAGGGGCAGCGCAAGAGCCGGATCGCGCTGAACCTGACGCCCGGCAACGTGGTGACGACGCCGCGGTCCGACATGATGTACGTCGTCACCGAATACGGCATCGCGAACCTGAAGGGGATGTCGGTGACGGAGCGCGCGAGGGCGATCATCGGCCTCGCGCATCCCGATTTCCGGGAGGGGCTGGAGCGCGAGGCGCGCGAGGCGGGGCTGATCGCGCGATCGGTGTTCTGAGCGCGCGCTGTCGCCGGGCGTCGGCCGGCCGTCACTGCGTCGCGGTGCGGCGGTCGAGGGTACTCCCGAGGAACAGCAGGATCTGGTCGAGCGCGATCAGCGCGCGCTGCCGATCGGGCACGGCGCGCCATCGGGAGCCGGAGCGTGCCGGATCCGGCAGCATCAGGGCGCTGGCCGATCCGATGCCGCTGACGTCCCAGCCGAACCCGGCGCCGTGCAGCACGTAGCGCTGCACTCCGGCCTCGGCCCCGCCCAATGCGGCGGCAAGGCTGGCGCAGGCGGCCGCGGCCGCGGGATCGGCGTCACCATGCACGAGCAGCAGCCTGGGCCTGGGCGGTGCATTGTCGAGAGATGGCTCGGGCGGCACGCTGGCCAGTGCCTTCTCGCAGGCCGGGTAGATCAGAACGGCAGCGGCCACCATGCTGCGCCAGCCGGCACTGCCCTCGAGCAAGGCATGCGCACCCGATCCGATGCCGATCACGCCAACCGCGGCGGGCGCGATCTGCGTCACGCCGTGAAGCGCCGCCAGCGAGGCCGCGAGGCGCCGTTCGGCCGGCACCTCGTCCGGTGCCGTGTCGCTGCTGTCACTCCACCCGGTCCCATCGTCGTCCACCTCGAGCACGGCGAAGCCGAGAGAGAGCAGGCGCAGGGCATAGAACTGCACGCGTCCGTCTGCGCCACCGTCACCGAGCAGGACCACCGCGGATAGGGCTCCCTCGGCATCAGCATGGGCGGGCAAGGACAGAAGCCCGCCGTCAAGGCCCTGCGGCGGCACATAGCGGCTCGTCGCAACGCGCGGCTCGTCCGTCGTGCCGTGGTCCGCCCAACTCGGCTTCGCGACCCACGGGAGCGCGACGAGGAGGCCGAGCACCGCGCCGACGATGGCGCGCCGAGCGCAGCGCCGCGCGGTCATCGCTCCGTTCCTGCGAGGCTCGTGTGGAGAAAGGCGGCGGCGCGCGCCGCGGACAGGTCGGCGAGTTCGGGCCAGGGCTCGATGCGGATCGGAGGTCCGTCGCCAGGGGCCGGATAGCGGAAGTTGCTGGCGCCGATGCCGTCTGGGATGTCCCAGCCATAGCTTGCTCCTGCCCAGGCCTGGAGCCGCACATCCGGCGTCCGCTCGGCGAGCAGCCCGGCCAGCGCGACGCAACCGTTGGCCGGATTGGCGGGATCTGCCGTCCCGTGCATGAGCAGCACGGCGCCGAAGGGCTGGCTCGGCTGCGGATCGCCACCGCCCAGCTCGGACGCCAATGTGCCGCAACCGGGATAGAGCAGGACCACGGCTCTCAGCGGCAATCCATCGGACTCCAGCACGAGCGCACGCGCACCCTCGCCGAAGCCGATCGCGCCGATGCGATCCGGGTCGATGCCTGGGGCCGCCGCCAGCGCGGCGAGGGCGCGCCGGAGGCGGCCCGTCTCCTCCTCCGGCGCGATGACGCCATCGGACGAGAGCACCTGCAGCTCGACCTCCGCGACCGGCAGCGATGCGCCGAGCAGCTGCCGCGTATAGACCTCGCTGCGCGAGTCGTAGCCGAGGCTGTCATGCACCAGCAGCACGGCCGGCAGGCGTTGCGGACCACCGGGCGGCATCGGTGGGCGGCTGATGAGGCCGACGACACCGTCGGTATCGGACAGGGCACGTGGCAGAGCGAACTCCGCCCGCGCGCCCGCCGGGGCCGCGAGGCCGAGGGCAAGCGCCAGCGCCAGCGCCAGCGTTCTGGGGCGCCGCTCAGCCACCGGGGCGGCCCGGCCGGGCGCCGGCGATGCGCC
>NZ_JAKJIB010000236.1 GCF_021864505.1 Falsiroseomonas oryziterrae | reverse complement strand
CCGCCCGCGGGCTGCCGCGCGCCCTCGGCCACAAGGCCGGCGCCGAGGCCGCGCGCCGCGCCATCGAGGCGGCGGGCGAGGCCGGGGTGGGCTGGCTGACGCTCTTCGCCTTCTCCTCCGAGAACTGGCGGCGTCCGGCCGACGAGGTCCAGGACCTCACGCTCCTGATGCGCCACTACCTCAACACCGAGGTCGCGCGGCTGGCGCGGGAGGGCGTGCGGCTGCGCGTGATCGGCGAGCGCGAGCGCTTCGGCCCCGACCTCGTCGCCGCCATCGCCCGCGCCGAGGCCGCGACGGCGGGCGGCGCGCGGCTCAACCTCAACATCGCGCTGTCGTATGGCGGGCGGGCCGAGATCGCCTCCGCCGCGCGGGAGATCGCCCGCCGCGTCGCCGCCGGCACGCTCGACCCCGACGCGGTCGACGAGCGGATGTTCGGCGGCTTCCTCGGCACCGCGGGGATGCCGGATCCGGACCTCATCATCCGCACCTCGGGCGAGCAGCGGATCTCCAACTTCCTGCTCTGGCAGGCGGCCTATGCCGAGTTCGTGTTCCAGGACGTGCTCTGGCCCGACTACGGCGCGGTGGAACTGGGCGCGGCGCTGGCCGAGTTCGCGCGGCGCGAGCGCCGTTACGGCGCGCGCGTGGCCTGATGCCGCCCCGGATGCACCGTCGCGATCTGTCCTGCTAACCTTCCACCTGCATGGCTGACATCGAACCGGCGCCCCGCGCCGCTACCGCCGAGGCGGCCGCGCGCGCCAAGCGCTGGGGCGACCTGCGCAAGCGCGCCATCTCCGCCGCGGTGCTCGGCCCCGCGGCCGTCGCCTGCATCTGGCTCGGCGCCGAGGCCTTCACCGGCATGCTGGCGCTGGCGGTTGCGCTGCTGGCCTGGGAATGGGTGCATATGTGCGGCCGCCGCGTGCGCGTGCTGCCGGGCCTCGCCGTGCCGCTGGCGGTCTTCGCGGCCGGTGCGCTCGCGGTCGGGGATCATGTCCGCTGGGCGCTCTTCGTCCTGCTGGTCGGCTTCGGCATCGCCTGGTGGTTCGCCCAGCGCATGGCGGAGACGCTGACCCAGCCGGCCGGCCGTCTCGCCATCGGCGTGCTCTACATCGGGCTGGCCGGCATCGCGCTGATCGAGCTGCGCCACGACACGGACGCGGGGCGCGCCAATGTGCTGTTCCTGTTCCTGGTCGTCTGGGCCTCCGACATCGGCGCCTACATGGCGGGCCGGAGCTTCGGGGGGCCGAAGCTCTGGCCGGCGGTCTCGCCCAACAAGACCTGGTCGGGGGCTGCGGGCGGGCTGCTGGCCGCCATCGCCATCGGCCTCGTGGCCGCCTTCGCCTTCACCACGAACCCGGTGGTCGGCGCGGTGGTAGCCGTGGCGGCCCTGCTCGGCGTAGCCTCGCAGGCCGGTGACCTCCTCGAGAGCGCGATCAAGCGGCATTTCCACGTGAAGGACAGCTCCCACCTCATCCCCGGCCATGGCGGGCTGCTGGACCGCCTCGACGGGGTCCTCGCCGCCGCTCCCGTCGCGGCGCTGCTGTCCTTCGCGCTCGGCTATGGCCGGGTGCTGTGGGACTGGCGCTGAGCGTGACCCGCTCCGTCTCGATCCTCGGCGCGACCGGGTCCATCGGCCGCTCCACCATGGCGCTGATGGAGGCCGCCGAGCCCGGCGCCTTCCGCATCGAGGCGCTGGTCGCCAACCGCGACGTCGCGACGCTCGCCACCCAGGCGCGCCGCTTCCGCGCCCGCTTCGCGGCCGTCGCCGACCCCGACGCCTGGCCGGCGCTCAAGGAGGCGCTGGGCGGCAGCGGGATCGAACTCGCCGCCGGGCCGGAGGCGGTGGTCGAGGCCGCCTCGCGCCCGGCCGACTGGACCATGGCGGCGATCGTCGGCG
This sequence comes from Falsiroseomonas oryziterrae, assembly GCF_021864505.1. Taxonomy (GTDB): domain Bacteria; phylum Pseudomonadota; class Alphaproteobacteria; order Acetobacterales; family Acetobacteraceae; genus Falsiroseomonas; species Falsiroseomonas oryziterrae. The sequence continues at coordinate 4,728 of NZ_JAKJIB010000236.1, read as the reverse complement.
CGGCCGGGCTGCGCTCCACCCTTGCCGCGCTCGCCCGCGGCGGCACGCTGGCGCTCGCCAACAAGGAAAGCCTGGTCTGCGCCGCCGACCTCGTGCTGGAGACGGCGCGCCGCGCCGGGGCGACGCTGCTGCCGGTCGATTCCGAGCACAACGCGGTGTTCCAGTGCCTCGCCGGCTGCGACGGGGCAGGCATCGAGAAGGTGGTGCTGACCGCCTCCGGCGGCCCGTTCCGCGACTGGCCGCTCGAGCGCATGGCGCGCGTGACGCCCGAACAGGCGCTGAAGCACCCGACCTGGTCGATGGGTGCGAAGATCTCGATCGACAGCGCCACCATGATGAACAAGGGCCTCGAGGTGATCGAGGCGGCGCGCCTCTTCACCCTGCCGGCCGGGCAGATCGAGGTGCTGGTGCATCCGCAGTCGGCGGTGCATGGGATGGTGCAATACGCCGACGGATCGATCCTGGCGCAGCTCGGCAGTCCCGACATGCGCACGCCGATCGCCCATGCGCTCGCCTGGCCGCGGCGCATGACGGCGGAGATCCCGCGCCTCGACCTCGCGGCGCTGGCGAAGCTCGAATTCTTCGCCCCCGATCCGGTGCGCTTCCCCGCGCTGCGGCTGGCGCGGGAGGCGCTGTTGGCGGGCGGCGGCGCGCCCACCATATTGAACGCGGCGAACGAGGTGGCCGTGGCGCTGTTCCTGGAACGGCGCATCGGCTTCCTCGACATCGCCGCGGTGGTGGAGGAGACGCTGGCGCGGCTTCCCGCCGCCGATCCGGACGGGCTCGAGGGCATCCTCGCGCTCGATGCGGCCGCCCGTGCCGAGGCGGCCCGCCGGGCCGAGACACGCGCCGCGCTCGCCTGACGGCGGCAGACGGAGAGTTTCCTTGGACTTCCTGCCCGACCCGGTCCGCACCGTCCTCGCCTTCGTGGTGGTGCTTGGCGTCCTCATCTTTATCCACGAGCTCGGCCACTACCTCGCGGCGCGCTGGCGCGGCATCCATGTGGAGCGCTTCGCGGTCGGCTTCGGCCGTTCCATCGCGAGCTGGGAGGACCGGCGCGGCACCGAATGGCGCATCGGCTGGATCCCGCTCGGCGGCTACGTGAAGCTGCACGGGCAGGAGACGCCGGCGGATGCGACGCCGGAACAGAAGGCGGCCTGGCGACCGGGCGAGACCTTCCACGACAAGCCGGTGAAGGACCGCGCCATCGTCGTCGCGGCTGGCCCGCTTGCGAATTTCCTGCTCGCGGCGGTGCTGTTCGCCGCGCTCTTCCTCGCGATCGGGCGCGAGGTGCCGGATCCGCAGGGCGTGCAGACGCGCATCGGCATGCTCTCGGGCGGCGGCGCGGCGGCCGAGGCGGGCTTGCGGCGCGGCGACGTCATCGTGGCCCTCGACGGCCGCGCGGTGGCGCGCTTCGAGGACATCCAGGCGCATGTCGCGCCGCGCGCTGGGCAGCCGATCACGGTCACGGTGGATCGGGGCGGGCGCGAGCTGTCGATCCAGGTGACGCCGCGCCCGGTGGAGGCGAACGGTGCCACGGTCGGGCGGCTCGGCATCCAGGCGGCGCCCGCCGTGCGCTACGAATCGGTCGATCCGTTCAGCGCGCTCTGGGCGGGGGTGGAGCGCACGGCCTCGGTCAGCTGGCAGACGCTGGCGGCGGTCGGGCAGATGATCACCGGCAGCCGGGGGACGGAGGAACTCGGCGGGCCGCTCGGCATCGCCAAGATCTCGGGCGACGCGGCGCGGCTCGGCTTCGACACCTTCATCGTCTTCATGGCGGTGCTGTCGGTGAATCTGGCGCTGATCAACCTCTTCCCGATCCCGATCCTCGATGGCGGCCACCTGATGTTCTACGCGGCGGAGGCGATCCGCGGCCGCCCGCTGCCGGCCAAGGCGCAGGAAATCGGGTTCCGGGCCGGCTTCGCGCTGCTGATCACGCTATTCGTCTTCGCGACCTGGAACGACCTGACCAATCTCGGCGTGGTGCGCTGGGTCGGCGGGCTGCTCGGCTGAGCGGCGGTGGCCTGCAGCACCCGGGGGCGACCGGAGCGCCCCGAGTCGCGGGCCTGCCGCGCGCCCTGAAACGCGCTGAAACCCAGCTTGCGCCTTGGGCGGGGTGACGGGATGGGGGTCCATCCGCTAGGAGAGGCGGCCGTTTCTCCACCGCAGGGATGACCGCCTTGGCCGCACACAGGCTCCTGCTGCTCGCCGCGAGCGCGCTGATCCCCGTCGCCCTGTCGCTTCCCGCCGAGGCGCAGCAGCGCCCGCGCGTGCCGAGCGCCGCGCCGGCCGCGCCCTCCGGCGTCGTGCGGGGCATTGACGTGACCGGCAACCAGCGGATCGAGGCGGACACGATCCGCTCCTACATGCTGCTCCAGCCCGGCGACCCGTTCGATGCGGACCGGCTCGACCGCAGCCTGCGGACGCTCTTCGCCACCGGCCTGTTCCGCGACGTGACGGTCGCGCGGAGCGGCGACCGCATCCAGGTCACGGTGGAGGAGAACCCGATCGTCAACCGCGTCGCCTTCGAGGGGAACCGCCGCGTGTCCGACGACGTGCTGCGGCCCGAGGTCACGCTGCGCTCCCGCGCCGTCTTCACGCCGCAGCAGGCGCAGGCCGACCGCCAGCGCATCCTCGACCTCTATGCCCGCCGCGGCCGCTTCGGCGCGCAGGTCGAGCCGAAGATCATCCAGCTCGACCAGAACCGCGTGGACGTGGTGTTCGAGATCACCGAAGGCCCGACCGCGCTGGTCAGCCGCGTCAACTTCGTCGGCAACGCGGCCTTCTCCGATACGCGGCTGCGCGACGTGATCGCGACGCGCGAGCAGGCCTGGTACCGGCTGCTCTCCTCCTCGGACGTCTTCGACCCGGAGCGGCTGAACTTCGACCGCGAGCTGCTGCGCCGCTTCTACCTGCGCCAGGGCTTCGCCGACGTGCAGGTGACCAGCTCGACCGCCGAGCTGTCGCCAGACCGCAGCGGCTTCTTCGTGACCTTCACGATCAACGAGGGCCCGCGCTACCGCGTCGGCCGCGTCGACGTGACGACCACGCTGCGCGGCGTCGACCTCGACCTGCTGCGGCGCGACGTGCCCTTCTCGGCCGGCGACTGGTACGACGGCGAGGCGATCGAGCGCGCGGTGGACACGCTCACCGACAGCACCGCCCTCGCCAGCCAGCCCTTCGTCGACATCCGCCCCCGCATCGCGCGCAACCCGGAGGCGCGCACGGTGGACGTGACCTTCGAGGTTGGCGAGGGCACGCGCGCCTTCGTCGAGCGGATCGAGATCACCGGCAACACCCGCACCCAGGACCGGGTGATCCGGCGCGAGTTCCGCCTGGCGGAGACCGACCCGCTGAACCCCGCCGCGCTGCGCCGCTCGCGTCAGCGGCTGCGCGACCTCGGCTTCTTCAGCAACGTGGACATCCAGCCCTCGCCGGGCTCGCGTCCGGACCGGGTGATCCTGAACACCAGCGTGAGCGAGCGCCCGACCGGCGAGGTCTCGCTCGGCGGCGGCTTCTCGACCGATGCGGGCTTCCTGGCCGATTTCGGCATCCGGGAGCGCAACTTCCTCGGCACCGGCGTGGATGCGCGGCTGCAGACGCTGCTCGCGCAGCGGCGCAGCCAGTTCGACTTCTCGGTGACCGATCCGCAGTTCCTCGACCGCAACCTCGCGGCCGGCTTCGACGCCTTCTACCTGCAGCGCAACCTGCGCGAGGTCGCCTCCTACTCCGAGCGGCGCTACGGTATCGTGCTGCGTGCCGGCTACGAGTTCAACGAGCGGCTGCGCCAGTCCTGGGCCTACAGCCTGGTGCAGCGGAACGTCTTCGACGTGCAGCCCGATGCGTCGCGCTTCATCAAGGAGCAGGCGGGCGAGACCCTGCTGTCGCAGCTCGGCACCACCATCGCCTATGACAGGCGCGACAGCCGCATCGAGCCGCGCTCGGGCTACATCCTGCGCCTCGGCGGCGACTTCGCCGGCCTCGGCGGCGACGTGAGCTACGTGCGGCTGCGCGCCGACGCGGCGTACTACATCCCCTTCGAGCGGCTGCTCGGCGATCCCGACTACGTGCTGGTCCTGCAGGCCGGCGTCGGCCTGCTGGAGCCCTATGGCGACCGTGACGAGCGGATCATCGACCGCTTCTTCCTGGGCGGCGACAACCTGCGCGGCTTCCGCCTCGCCGGCGTCGGGCCGCGCGACCTGACCACCGGCGACCCGCTCGGCGGACGCCTGATCTGGACGCAGTCGACGGAATTCCGCTTCCCGCTGCCGCTGCCCTCGGAACTCGGGCTGATCGGGCGCGCCTTCGTCGATGTCGGCTCGCTGTCCAACACGCCGGTGACCGGCGTGGGCGTGGTGGACGACAGCTCGCCGCGTGTCGGCGCCGGCGTCGGCATCTCCTGGCGCACGCCAGTCGGCCTCATCAACATCGACATCGCGCAGGCCGTCGTGAAGAAGGACTATGACGAGACGCAGATCGTCCGGTTCGGCTTCGGCACGCGATTCTGACCAGCTTCGGGAACCCCCTTGCGATGCGCTTGCGCCACCTTCTTCCCGGCCTCCTCCTGCTCGCCGCACCCATCCTCGCGCTGACCGGCGCGGCCGGGCCCGCGGCGGCGCAGCAGGGCGGCCAGGACTGGTTCATCCCGGGCCAGCAGCGGCCGCAGGGCGCGCAGGGGCAGGGCGCCCAGCCGGCGAGGCCGCCGCAGGGCCAGCAGCCCGCCCTGAT
>NZ_JAKJIB010000235.1 GCF_021864505.1 Falsiroseomonas oryziterrae | reverse complement strand
GCCAGCGGTTTGCGCCCCTTCGCGAGCGCCACCGCGCCGGTCATGCTCGCCTGTGCCAGCGCGACCTCCTGCGCGCCTTCGGCGAGGGCGGCGTCGGCGGCCGCGGCGATGATCGCGTGGTAGCGCGCCGGGTCGCCGCCACGGAACGCCGCCCAGGCGCCGGGCACGAGCCGCACCTCCACGACCGCACCGTTGCGCGCTGCCGCTTCCTCGAAGATCGCGCGGGTCGGCTCCACCGTCGTCTCGACCGCGCAGAGGACGACGACGCGACCGCCGCCCCTGGTCGCCGTCTCCGCCAGCGCCGCATCCACGCGCAGCACCGGCACCTTCGCGACCGCGAGCGCGGCACCCGGACCCACCGTGGAGCAGGTGAGCAGCACCGCGTCCACGCCGGGCGTCGCCAACGCTTCCAGCGCGCGCGCGGTGCGCGCCGCGATCTCCTCGGTCAGCCCGCCCGCGGCCTCGGCGTCCTTCAGCAGGTCCTCGCGCAGCGTGTGCGTGAGCGTGACGCCCGGCGGGCACGCAGCGTCGAAGACGGCGAGGTTGCCGGCGGCAGTGTGGAGGCAGGCGATGGTCGGCATGGCGCGCTCCCGATCGAGGGTTGACCAAGCCTAGACCTGTCCGCGCGGGCGCGTCAGCCGGCCCCGCCGCGGGTTCACGGCTGCGGGAAACGGCGGATTTCCGCCTTCTCCCGGCGGAGCGGCCTGCGTATCGCTCCGCGGCATGCCCCACAACTCGCCAGCAAGCGAGGCGCCAGACGCCTCGGTGGTCACGCGCCGTTTCGTTCCGGAGGCCGGCGCCGAGCTGGTCGCGGCCGCGGCGCTTGCGCTCGCCGTCGCCGCCGCGCTGCTGCGGCCGTTCGAATACGACGAGGCCTACAGCATCTTCCTCACCCACGGCGTCGCGCGCCCGCCCTGGCCGGAGGGCGTCTTCACCAAGGCGGACATCGCCGACTATTTCGAGCGGCCCGGCCCGCTCGGCGGCATCGCGGAGGATCTGCGGCGCACCGACGTCCATCCGCCGCTCTACTTCTGGGCGCTCGGGCTCTGGCGGCACGTGGTGGAAGGCGGCTTCGTCGAGGCGCGGCTGTTCTCCGTGCTCGCCACAGCCGCGATGCTGGCGGGCCTCTGGCGCCTCGTGCGGCTCGCGGAGGCGCCGCCGATGGCGGGCTTCGCCATCCCGGCCCTCGCCTTCGCCACGGTGCACAGCGGCGCCACGGCACGCGGCTATGCGCTGGCGCTGGCGCTGCTCGTCTGGGGCACGTGGTTCCTCTGCCGCGATGTCGCGCGCGGTGGCGGCGCGGCCCGCATCCTCCCCGCGCTCGCGGGTGGGGCGCTGCTGGGTGCGGCGATCCTCACCGGCTTCCTCGCGGCCCTGCCCGCGGCCGGCGCGATCGGTGTGTTCGGACTGATGGCGCTGCAGCGAGGCCGCTGGGCGCCCGCCCTCGCCGCGCCGCTCGGCGCCGCGCCCTTCGTCGCCTACGCCGCCACCTTCCACCTGGCGCAGGACCGCCGCGACTGGCAGTTCCCGTCCTTCGACTTCGACGCTGCGCTGTTCCGCTCCGCCGAGATGACGGCCGCCGCCTTCTTCGGCGCGACGCCACTGCATTTCGGGCAGGTCGGGCGGCTTGCCGCCACGGCGGCGATCGCCGCGGTGATGCTGGCCGTCGGGCTGGTCGCGCTGTGGCGCGCCCCGGCGCTGCTGAGCCATCCGGTGCGGCGCATCCTCCTCGGTGCGGGTGTGGCCGTGCCGCTCGGCCTGATCCTGCTCGGGGTGCTGCATGCACGCATCCCGATCGAGTACCGCTATCTCGGCTTCGCGGTGCCGTTCCTTGGCATCGTCGCGGCCTGCGCGCTCCGCGATCTGGCGTCGCGCGCGCCACGCTCGGCGCAGGCGCTGCTCGGCAGCGTGCTCGCGCTGCAGCTTGCCGGCATCGCCGCCCTGCCCTTCAGCGAGGCGACACGGCAGCTCACGCGCCCGGCGATGGCGGCAGCGACACGGGAAGCGACGCCGGAGGCGATCATCCTCGTCCCGAACGGCGCCGACGGCGTCGGATTGGTCGGCGCGCTGCTGGGCGAGGCGCCGGAGCACAGGCCGCTTCGCCTGCTGCGGCCCGGCGAGGCGCCCCGGCTGCTGAAGGATGTCGCCGATGCCCAGCGTCTGGTGCTGGTGCGACTGGCCGACGGGACAGGGGAGCAGGCGATCGAGGAGGCGCGCTCGACGCTCGAGGCGGCGGGCTGGACCAGCCGCACGCCGGGCCTCCACGGCGGCACGGCGGGGCGACGGGCGAGCGCGCCGGACGCCACGGACCGCAGGAAGCCTGAGGAGGAGGACCTCGCCGAGGTGCTGCTGCCCCCGGCGAGGTAGGATCCCGCGGCGCGCTGCGGCGCCGCGGGGAAAGGCGTCAGTTCCGCGCCTTGTCGACCAGCTGGTTCTTCTTGATCCACGGCATCATCGCGCGGAGCTTCTCGCCGACCTCCTCGATCGGGTGCTCCGCGAGGCGGCGGCGCGTGGCCTTGAAGCTTGCCTGGTTCACCTTGTTCTCGAGCATCCAGTCGCGCGCGAAGCGGCCGGACTGGATGTCCTCCAGCACCTTCTTCATCTCGGCCTTCGTCTCGGCCGTGATGATCCGCGGGCCGGTGACGTACTCGCCGTATTCCGCGGTGTTGGAGATCGAGTAGTTCATGTTCGCGATGCCGCCCTCGTAGATCAGGTCCACGATCAGCTTCACCTCGTGCAGGCACTCGAAATAGGCCATCTCGGGCGCGTAGCCGGCCTCGACCAGCGTCTCGAAGCCTGCCTTGATCAGCTCGACGAGACCGCCGCAGAGCACGACCTGCTCGCCGAAGAGGTCGGTCTCGCACTCCTCCTTGAAGGTCGTCTCGATGATGCCCGAGCGCCCGCCACCCACGGCCGAGGCATAGGACAGCGCGATCTCGAGCGCGTTGCCCGAGGGGTTCTGGTGCACGGCCACCAGGCACGGCACGCCGCCGCCCTTCTGGTATTCGCCGCGCACGGTGTGGCCGGGGCCCTTCGGCGCGATCATGAAGACGTCGATGTCGGCGCGCGGCTCGATCAGGTTGAAGTGCACGTTGAGGCCGTGGGCGAAGGCGATGGCCGAGCCGGGGCGCAGGTTCTCGTGCAGATGGTCGCGGTAGAGGTCGCCCTGCAGCTCGTCGGGCGTCAGCACCATCGTGACATCGGCCCACTTCGCGGCCTCGGCCGGCGTCATGACCTTGAAGCCCGCGGCCTCGGCCTTCTTCCAGGACCCGCCGGGACGCAGCCCGATGACGATGTCCTTGACGCCGCTGTCGCGCATGTTCTGCGCATGGGCATGGCCCTGGCTGCCGAAGCCGATGACGGCGACCTTCTTGGCCTTGATCAGGTTCACATCCGCATCGCGGTCGTAATACACGCGCATCTCGCGCACTCCCTTCTAGGAACTCGGAAAAGCTGGTTCAGGCGGTGAGGCCGGTGGCCCCGCGCAGCATGGCGACCGCGCCGGTGCGGCTGACCTCCGCAAGCCCGATGGGCCGCATCAGCGCGCAGAAGGCGTCGATCTTGTCGGCATTGCCGGTCATCTCGAAGACGAAGCTCTCGGTCGTCGCGTCCACGACGCGCGCGCGGAAGGCATCCGCCAGCCGCAGCGCCTCCACCCTATGCTCGCCGCGCCCGACCACCTTGATCAGCGCCAGCTCGCGCGTCAGGTGCGCGCCCTCCATCGTCAGGTCGGAGACCTTGTGCACGGGCACGAGGCGATCGAGCTGCGCCTTGATCTGCTCGATCACCATCTCCGTCCCCGTGGTGACGATGGTGATGCGCGAGATGCGGCGCGTCTCGTCCACCGCGGCGACGGTCAGGCTCTCGATGTTGTAGCCGCGGCCGGAGAACAGGCCGATGACGCGCGCGAGCACGCCGGCCTCGTTCTCCACCAGCACCGCGATCGTCGCGGCGCGCATGTTGTTGTCGGTCGGGTCGGGCATGGATCTCGGTCCGGAACAGGCAGGATCATGCGGGCCGCCTCGCGGCCCGCGACGAAAGACGACGCGGCGATGTCAGACGAGGACCTTGCCCTCGTCCGTCACGCCCGCGACGCCGCCCTCCTGCCCCGGGCCGAGGATCATCTCGTTGTGCGCGGCACCCGAGGGGATCATCGGGAAGCAGTTTTCCTTCTGGTCCACGCAGATGTCGGCGATCACCGGCCGGTCGATCGCGATCATCTCGCGGATCACGCGGTCGAGGTCGTCCGCGCTCGTCGCGCGCAGGCCGACGCCGTGGAAGCTCTCGGCGAGCTTCACGAAGTCGGGCAGCGCCGCCGAGTAGCTCTCGGAATAGCGGCCGCCATGCAGCAGCTCCTGCCACTGGCGGACCATGCCCATGTACTCGTTGTTCAGGATGAAGACCTTCACCGGCAGGCGGTACTGCGCGAGCGTCGACATCTCCTGGATGTTCATCAGGATCGAGGCCTCGCCGGCGATGTCGATCACCAGCGCGTCGGGGTGCGCGATCTGCACGCCCATCGCGGCTGGCAGGCCGTAGCCCATGGTGCCGAGCCCGCCCGAGGTCATCCAGCGGTTCGGCTTGTCGAAGCCGAAATACTGCGCGGCCCACATCTGATGCTGGCCGACCTCCGTCGTGATGAAGGTCTCCTTGCCGAGTTCCTGCGTGATCTCGAACAGGCGCTTCACCGCGTGCTGCGGCTTGATGATGCTGCCCTTCTGGACGTAGCGCAGGCAGTCCTTCGCGCGCCACGCGTCGATCTGGCGCCACCAGGCGGCCAGCGCCTCGCGGTCCGGCTGCGCGGCGTCGTCCTTCCAGGCCGCGATCAGCGCGGCCAGGATGCGCCCCGCATCACCCACGATCGGCACGTCCACCTTGACGTTCTTGTTGATCGAGGACGGGTCGATGTCGCAGTGGATCTTCTTCGAGCCCGGCGAGAAGTGGCTGAGCTTGCCGGTCACCCGGTCGTCGAAGCGCGCGCCGATGTTCAGCATGACGTCGCAGCCATGCATGGCGAGGTTCGCCTCGTAGGTGCCGTGCATCCCCAGCATGCCGACGAACTGCGGATCGGAGGCCGGATAGGCGCCGAGGCCCATCAGCGTGTTCGTGCAGGGGAAGCCCGTCATGCGCACGAAGTCGGTGAGCAGGCGCGAGGCCTCGGGCCCCGCATTGATCACGCCGCCGCCGGCATAGACGATCGGCTTCTTCGCGGCCTTGAGCAGCGCCACCGCCTTGCGGATCTGCGCCATGTCGGGCTCGACCTGCGGGCGGTAGGAACGGTGCGGCTGGTCGGCCGGCGGCGCCTCCTGATACGGCGCCTTGTTGATCAGGATGTCCTTCGGCAGGTCGATGACGACCGGGCCGGGGCGGCCGCTGCGCGCGACATGGAAGGCCTCGTGCACCACGCGGGCGAGGTCGGCGGACTTCTTGACCAGGTAGTTGTGCTTCGTCGCCGGCCGCGTGATGCCGGTGGTGTCGGCTTCCTGGAAGGCGTCGTTGCCGATCAGATGCGTCGGAACCTGGCCGGTCAGGCAGACGATCGGGATGCTGTCCATCAGCGCATCCACCAGGCCCGTCACCGCATTGGTGGCGCCGGGGCCCGAGGTGACGAGCACGCAGCCCACCTTGCCGGTGGAGCGCGCATAGCCTTCCGCCGCATGCACCGCGGCCTGCTCGTGCCGCACCAGGATGTGGCGGATCGCGTTCTGCTGGAACAGCGCGTCGTAGATCGGAAGTACCGCGCCGCCCGGATAGCCGAAGATGACCTCTACGCCCTGGTCCTTCAGCGCGCGGAGGACGACCTCGGCGCCCGACATGGTCAGGGCGGCGGCGTCAGCGTGCTGGGTGGCGGACATGAGCGGAGGTCTTTTCCTGCGCGCAACCTTGTTGCGCAAAGCGTCGCCCGCCGGGCCCATCCCTGGCGGGGCGGGCACCCCTACACGCCGCACCGCAGCACGTCAACGTGACTCTTCAACGAAAGCTGCGCAATATTCTAACAAACTTTCCGAATATTGCGTCGCATCTTCCCATCTGGACGCAATCATTCTCGATTGCGCCGCTGGCGCCAGCGCATGGTGGCGGAACCAGGTCGCCTGCCGCTTCGTGTACTGCCCGGTGTTCAGGATCGCCCGCTCCGACGCCGCCGCCAGCGTCATCCGCCCGGCGAGATGCGCCAGCAGTTCCGGCACGCCATGCGCCCGCATCGCCGGCAGCGCCGGATCGAGGCCGAGGGCGCCAAGCGCCCGCACCTCCTCGAGCGCCCCGCCCGCCAGCATCGCCTCCCACCGCGCCGCGATCGCCGCGCGCAGCCGGTCGCGGGGCGGGTCGAGCAGGATGGCCGCGAAGCGCCAGGGCGCCGGGCCGGTGCCGCCTTCGCGCTGCCACGCCTTCAGCCCCCGTCCCGTGCCGGTCGCCACCTCATAGGCACGCGCCAGGCGCTGGCTGTCGGAGGGGCGCAGCGTCGCCGCCGTCTCCGGATCCAGCACCGCCAGCCGCGCATGCAGCGCGGCCGGGCCTTCCTCCGCCAGCAGGCGCCGCGCTTCCTCCCGCGCCGGCGCCGGCACCGGCGGCACCTCGGCCAGCCCCTCGACCAGCGCGGCGAAATACATTCCTGTCCCGGCGCAGAGGATCGGCA
>NZ_JAKJIB010000234.1 GCF_021864505.1 Falsiroseomonas oryziterrae | reverse complement strand
GGGGCGAGGCGGCGCACGCTCAGGCGACGGCCGCCGCCGTGCCGCGGCGCGCCGCGAGCCAGGCCTCGATCCGGCGCAGCGCCTCGGTCAGCACCGCGTCGCCCTTGCAGAAGGCGAAGCGGACGTAGTGATTGGGCGCGTCGGGCTGGGCGTAGAAGGCGGTCACCGGGATGGCGGTGACCTTCGCCTCCTGTGTCAGCGTCCGGCAGAAGGCCACGTCGTCGCCGGTCCAGCCGAGCGGGCGGACGTCGGTGGTGACGAAGTAGCTGCCCTGCGTCTCCAGCACGCCGAAGCCGAGGCGCGCGAGGCCGGCGGCGAGCAGGTCGCGCTTGGCCTGCAGCGTCGCGGAGAGCTCCGCGAAGTAGCGGTCGTCCTTCATCAGCCCGACGGCGACGCCGCGCTGCAGATTCGGCGGCGTGGTGAAGGTCAGGTTCTGGTGCGCCTTGGCGACGTTGGGCGCGAGCGAGCGGTCGCAGGTCACGTATCCCACCTTCCAGCCGGTCAGGCTGAAGGTCTTGCCGGCGCTGCCGATGCGCATGCAGCGCTCGCGCATGCCCGGCAGCGTCATCAGCGGGATGTGCTTCCAGCCGTCGAAGGTCAGGTGCTCGTAGACCTCGTCGCAGATCGCGTAGCAGTCGTGCCGCTGCAGGAGATCCGCGACGAAGGCGAGTTCGGCGGCGGTGAACACCTTGCCGGCCGGGTTCATCGGCGTGTTGAGCAGGATCGCCTTGGTCTTCGGGCCGAAGGCGGCGGCGAGCTCGGCGCGCGGCAGCTCCCATTTCGGCGGGCTGAGGCGGACCAGCTTCGGCACGGCGCCGAGCAGGCGGACGACGGGCAGATAGGTGTCGTAGAGCGGCTCGATCAGCACGCATTCGTCGCCCGGGTTCAGCACTGCCATCAGGCAGGCGGTGATCGCCTCGGTGGCGCCGGAGGTGACGACGACCTCGGCCTTCGGGTCGACCTCGAGCCCGTAGAAGCGGCGGTTGGCGGCGGCGACGGCCTCGCGCAGTTCGGGCAGGCCGGTCATGGGCGGGTACTGGTTGCGGCCGTCGAGCAGCGCGGCGGCGGCGGCGTGGATGACGTCGGAGGGCCCGTCATAGTCCGGGAAGCCCTGGCCGAGGTTGATCGCGCCATGCTCCACGGCGAGCGCCGACATGACGGTGAAGATCGTGGTGCCGGTGGCGGAGAGCAGGTCGTTCTGGGACTTCACGGCGCGGTTCCGGTGGGCGCGCGGGCCGGGCCGGCCCGCGGGGGAGCGGAGAATGGCGATGCGTCTCGGTCTTCGCAACGGCCAGCAGCAGTGCCTGCCGCATGTCTAGGCAGATTGCCCCGTCTGTGGTCATCTCGAATGACGCCAGCGCGAGATTCCGCGGCGGGCGGCGTTGTCTGGGTGGCACGGCCCATGCAAAACCGCGCCGGCCGGCCTGACCGCCGGCACCGCCCGTGGCGACCGGAGACGGCGGCCATGCGGGTGGACCCCGGGTGATGGATCGCATGCTGGCAGCGCGGCGTGCGGAGCGACGGAGCCGATGAAGAAGATCGAGGCCATCATCAAGCCCTTCAAGCTCGACGAGGTGAAGGATGCGCTGCACGAGATCGGCCTGCAGGGGCTGACGGTCGTGGAGGCGAAGGGCTTCGGCCGCCAGAAGGGCCATACGGAGCTCTATCGCGGCGCCGAATACGTCGTGGACTTCCTGCCCAAGGTGAAGATCGAGGTGGTCTGCCCGGACGACCTGGCCGAGCGCGCGATCGAGGCGATCACCGCCGCCGCGCGCACGGGCCGCATCGGCGACGGCAAGATCTTCGTCAGCGACATCCAGGACGTGGTCCGGATTCGCACCGGCGAGCGGGGCGAGGAAGCGGTGTAGCCGCGGGCACAGGGATTGGCCCGCGCACCACGCCACGGAGGCCTGCCTCCGGCGTGACGCGGGCAGACCGGATCGCCGGGGGCGTCCCTTCAAAACGGGGCGGCGGCGAACTGGGCGCGCGACGGGGACCGGCCTCCGCCGCGCGGCACATGGGACCGGGACACGCAGGGGATCAGGACACACAGCAATGGCGAAGAAGCCGGCAGGCGGGGGCAATGGCGCCGTCTCCAAGGTCATGGACATGATCAAGGAGCACAGCGTCGAATACGTCGATTTCCGCTTCACCGATCCGCGCGGCAAGTGGCAGCACACCGCGCAGCACGTCTCGACGATCGAGCCCGAGGTCTTCGAGGAAGGCATCATGTTCGACGGCTCCTCGATCGCCGGCTGGAAGGCGATCAACGAGTCCGACATGATCCTGATGCCGGACGCCGAGACGGCCTGCATGGATCCGTTCTCCGCCAAGCCGCAGCTGATCCTGTTCTGCGACATTATCGAGCCGTCGACCGGCCAGATGTACTCGCGCGACCCGCGCTCCACCGCGAAGCGCGCCGAGGCCTACCTGAAGAGCACGGGGATCGGCGACACCGCCTTCTTCGGCCCCGAGGCCGAGTTCTTCGTGTTCGACAGCGTGAAGTTCGGCACGGGCGGCAACTACGGCATCTACCAGCTCGACAGCGTCGAGGGGCCGGGTGCGAGCCTGAAGGACTACCCCGAGGGCAACATGGGCCACCGCCCGGTGGTCAAGGGCGGCTACTTCCCGGTCCCGCCGGTGGACAGCGAGCAGGATCTGCGCGCCGAGATGCTCTCGACCATGGGCGAGATGGGCGTCGTGATCGAGAAGCACCACCACGAGGTGGCGCAGTCGCAGCACGAGCTCGGCATGAAGTTCGGCACGCTCGTGAAGATGGCCGACCACCTGCAGATCTATAAGTACTGCATCCACAACGTCGCCCACAGCTACGGCAAGACGGCGACGTTCATGCCGAAGCCGATCTACGGCGACAACGGCAGCGGCATGCACGTGCACCAGTCGATCTGGAAGAACGGCAAGCCGGTCTTCGCGGGCAACGGCTATGCCGACCTGTCCGAGACGGCGCTGTACTACATCGGCGGCATCATCAAGCACGCCAAGGCGCTGAACGCCTTCACCAACCCGCTGACCAACTCCTACAAGCGGCTGATCCCGGGCTTCGAGGCGCCGGTGCTGCTCGCCTACTCGGCGCGCAACCGCTCGGCGTCCTGCCGCATCCCGTACGCGACGAACCCGAAGGCCAAGCGGGTCGAGGTGCGCTTCCCGGATCCGGGCGCGAACCCCTACCTGGCGTTCGCGGCGATGCTGATGGCCGGCCTCGATGGCATCAAGAACAAGATCCATCCGGGCGAGGCGATGGACAAGGACCTCTACGACCTGCCGCCGGAAGAGCTGAAGGGCATCCCGACGGTGTGCGGCAGCCTCCGCGAGGCGCTGCAGTCCCTCGCCGCCGACCACGAGTTCCTGCTGGCCGGCGACGTGTTCACGAAGGACCAGATCGAGTCCTACATCGAGCTGAAGTGGGGCGAGGTGTACAAGTTCGAGCACACCCCGCACCCGGTCGAGTTCGAGATGTACTACTCGGTCTGACCGGACCTGCGCGGGGGCCCGCCAGGCCCCCGCCACCATGCATTCCAGCGCCGCGCGGCCCCGCCGCGCGGCGTTTTCGTGTCCGGGGGCCGGATCCTCTCCGGCTGCTACGGCGTCTCGGCCCAGCGCCGCTCGAAGGCGTGGACGTCAGGGAAGCCGAGGACCTCGGTGAGCGCCTTGAAGTCGAACATCGGCACCGGTGATTCGAGGCTGCTGCCGGTCGCCGTCAGGTGGCGGTACAGCGCATCGAGCGTCGCCGCCGTGGAGAGGAACCCGGCGGCCGGGTAGATCGCGACCTGGAAGCCGAGTTCGGCGAGCCGCGCGCGCGACAGGATCGGCGTGCGGCCGCCCTCCACCATGTTGGCGAGCAGCGGCTGGTGGAAGGCGCGGCCGATCGCCTCCATCTCGGCCTCGCTCTCCGGACTCTCGACGAAGAGGATGTCGGCGCCGGCCTTCGCGAAGGCCTCCGCGCGGCGCAGCGCCTCGTCGAGGCCGAGCGAGCTGCGCGCATCGGTGCGCGCGATGATCAGGAAATCGGCGGAGGAGCGGCTGTCCACCGCGACCTCGATCTTGCGCACCATGTCGGCCAGCGGGATGACGCGCCGGCCCGGCGTGTGGCCGCATTTCTTCGGGAATTCCTGGTCCTCGAGCTGGATCGCGGCGATGCCCGCTGCCTCGTAGCCGCGCACGGTGTGGCGCACGTTCAGCAGGCCGCCATAGCCGGTGTCGGCGTCGGCGATGACGGGCGCCTTCGAGAACTCGGCGATGCGGCGCGCGCGGTCGAGCATCTCGGTGTAGGTCGCGAGGCCGACATCGGGCAGGCCGAGCGCGGAGGCGACGACGCCGAAGCCGGTCATGTAGGTCGCCTCGGCGCCGTGGCGGTTCAGGATGTGGGTCGAGATCAGGTCGAAGACGCCGGGCGCGACCAGGCACTTGCCGCGGGCGAGGAGCGGTTTCAGCGACGTGCGGGGCATCGGGATCTCCCTTGTGGCGGGGCGCGCGAGAGTGCTTGCGCCGGTGCCTTTCGTTGCATACATCTGACGGGACGATGTATTTCACAAGGGGGCCAGGACGGCCCTCCGCGACCGGGGGAGCAGGTGGCGACAGCCTCGGAACAGGCCTATCTCGCGCTGCGCCGCCGGCTGGCGGACGGGACCTATCCCCCCGGGTCGCATCTGCGGGAGGAGGAGCTGGCCGCGCAGCTCGGCGTGAGCCGCACGCCGGTGCGCGAGGCGCTGCGCCGCCTCGATGCCGAAGGCTGGCTGCGCGTGGTTCCGAACCAGGGCGCCTTCGCCGCCGAGTGGTCGCGCCAGGACGCCGAGGAGATCTTCACGCTGCGCGCGCTGCTCGAGGCGCATGCGGCGGAGCATGCCGCGACGGTGGCGGACCAGTCCGCGCTGGCCGCGATGCGGGCTGCCTGCGACGCGGCGGAGGCGGCGCTGCCGGGCGGGGACCTCGATGCGCTCGAGACGATCTCGGCGGCGAATGTCCGCTTCCACCGCGCGCTGTGGGAGATGAGCGGCCAGGCGCGCTGCCGCGCGATCCTCGACGGCCTGGCGGTCGCGCCGATGGTGCTGCGGAACTTCCGGAACTTCGATGCTGCCGGGCTGCGGCGCAGCCTCGACCAGCACCGCGAGATGATCGCCGCGATCGCCGCGCGTGATCCGGCCTGGGCCGGTGCGGTGATGCGCGCGCATGTCCAGGCGGGCAAGGCCGCCTTTCTCGCGGCGGGCTCCGCGCAGGCCGGCAGGCGTGCCGCATGACGGACGCTTTGCACACACCTTGCATACAATCGAGTGTCCCGACGGTCGCCTCGGCGCTCGCCGCAATGGCCGCCGGGCAGCTGCATCCGGCCGCGGTGCTCGAGGCGTGCCTTGCACGCGTCGCGGCGCTCGACGGCGCGCTGCACGCCGTCCATCACCTCGATGCGGAGGGCGCGCGCGCCCGCGCGGCCGCGCATCCCGCCGGGGCGCTCGCGGGCATCCCCTGGGGCATCAAGGACAATTTCGACGTCGCCGGGCTGCCCTGCACGGCGAATTCGCGCCTGCGCGCCGGGCGCGTCGCGACCGCCGACGCACCGCTGGTCGCCGCGGCACGCGCGGCGGGCGCGGTGCTGATCGGCAAGCTCGCGACCTGGGAATACGGCACTGGCACGGGCGCCGAGCATTTCGACCTCCCCTTCCCGCCTGCGCGGAATCCCTGGGACCGCGCGCGATTCACCGGCGGCTCCTCCACCGGCGCCGGCGTCGCGGTGGCGACGGGCATGGCGCTCTTTGCCATCGGATCGGACACCACCGGCTCCGTCCGCCTGCCAGCGGCGGCGACGGGCTGCGTCGGGCTGCTGCTCGCGCCGGGGCGTCTGCCGATGGAAGGCGCGCTGCCCAACACCTTCTCGATGGACCGACCGGGCCCGATCACCTGGACGGTGGAGGACGCCGCGATCGTCGCCGATGCGCTCTGCGGCACGAGGCTGCGCGACGCGTGCGGGCAGGACGCGCGCGGCCTGCGCGTCGGCGTGCTGCGCGATCCGGGTCCCGGGCTGCCCGCGGCGGATGCCGAACTCGCCACCGCGCTGGAGGAAGGCCTCGGCGTGCTGTCGGGGCTCGGCGCGCGCATCACGGAGGTGCGCCTGCCGTGGCCGACGTCGAACTGCCTCGACGCAGCGCGGCTGATCGGCGCCGCGGAGTCGGCTTCGATCCACGAGGCGGAGTTGCGTGACCGCGCGGCGGTGATGGGTACGGCGCTGCGCGACAAGCTGCTGGCAGGGATCGGCGTGCGTGCGGTGGACTACCTCGCCGCACAGCGCTTCCGCCGCGCCTTCACCGAGGCGCTGGAGCCGCTCTGGGCGGAGCACGACGTGCTGCTGGGCTTCGGCCCGCTGCACCTGCCGCCGCGGCTCGGCGTGGAGCCGGAGTCCACCGCCTTCACGATGGAGACGATGCTGACGCCGGCGAGCCTCGCGGGCCTGCCCGCGCTGGTGCAGTGCAACGGATTCTCCGCCGGCGGATTGCCGCTGGCGTGGCAGGCGATGGTGCCGCCCGGCCGCGAAGCCGCGATGATCGGGCTCGCCGACGCCTATGAGCGCGCGACGCCCTGGCGCGCGCGGAGGCCGGCATGAACGAGGCCTGGGCCGCCCGCGCGGCCGAACTCGCCGCCGCGATGGCGGCTGC
>NZ_JAKJIB010000233.1 GCF_021864505.1 Falsiroseomonas oryziterrae | reverse complement strand
GCAGATACGGCCCTTCCAACGCGTCGTGGATGCGCCGCGCCCGTTCGCGGAAGGCGCGGTAGCCGCGTGCCGCGGCGGCGCCGCCGAAGGCGCCGACCGCCGCTTCCGCCGCGTCTGCCTCGACCGGCAGGTCGAGCCGGGCACCATCCACCCAGGCATGGCGGCCGAGCATCGTCTCCGGCCGCAGGGTCAGGCTGGCGGACAGGCTGCCGCCGGCCTCGGCGAAGATGCCTTCGAACACGTCGCGCATGGTAAGTAGGGCCGGGCCGGCCCCGACCATGGCGCCGCCCGCTTCGACCTCCCGGATCTTCCCGCCCGGCCGCGCGGCGCGTTCCAGCACCAGCACGTCGCGGCCGCGCGCGGCGAGCAGCGCCGCCGCGACGAGGCCGCCCATGCCGGCGCCGATCACCACCACTGGCCGGGTCCGAAGGGCCATGGCCCATGAAGGCGGCGCGGTGCGGTTGTGTCAAGCGCGCCTGACACACGTGCGCCGTGCGGGGTCCGACAAGAATTGTGCCGCTGTCATCACAGGCTGGCATATCCCTCGCCGCCAGGCGTCATTCCTTATTGACGCCAGGGCTGTGTCGCATCAGATGGAAGCGAGGAAGGAAGGACCGTCGCGCCCGAAAAGGGTCCGCAGCGGTCCGGCTGTGAGACCGGGGACGTTCCGCATGACGCGCGTCGCGATCACCCAACCCGATGTCACGCTCGTCCTGGATTGGGACGGGATCATCCGTGACGCGTCCGTATCTTCCAGCATCGCCAAGGAAGGGTTGGAGGGCTGGGTCGGCCGCCATTGGACCGAGACGGTCGGCGACACTGCCTCCGAGCAGGTCCGCCGCCTTGTCGAGGATGCGCGCGATCGGGGCATCTCCGCCTTCCTCCAGGTGACGCAGCGCTTCCCCTCCGGCCTCGAGCTTCCGATCGAGTACACCACCGTCCGCCTCGGCAGCCGCGACGGCATCATCGCCGTGGGCAAGAGCCTTCTCGCGGTGCAGGAGCTGCAGAGCCGCCTCGTTGCGGCGCAGCAGGCGCGCGAGCAGGACTACTGGAAGCTGCGCGAGATCGAGATGCGCTCGCGACTGCTCTTCGACGCCTCGTCCGAGGCGGTGCTGGTGATCTCCGCCGCCGATCTGCGCATCATCGAGGCCAACCCGGTCGCGATCCGCGAGCTCGGCTTCGCGCCCGGCTGGGATTTCGGGCAGGAAGTCGCGTTGCGCGACCGGGCTGCCTTCCAGGAGCTCCTCGCGCGGGCGCGCGAGCACGGCCGCACCCCGGGCGTGCTGCTGCATCTCGGCGCGACCGACCGGCCCTGGCTGCTCCGCGTCTCGCTGATGGCGCGCGAGACGGGCCCGGTGTTCCTGATCCAGCTCGCGCCCGGCGCCAACGAGCCCGGCCGCGGGCTGCCGCGTGCCGTGCCGCCGCGCACCGACGAGCTGCTCGAAGCGCTGCCCGACGCCTTCGTCGTCGCGGACGCCGACGGCCGCGTCCGACGCGCCAACCGCGCCTTCCTCGAACTCGTGCAATGCGCGACCGAAGGCGCCGTGCTCGGCGAGCCGCTCGGCCGCTGGCTCGCCACCCCCGGCCAGGACGCGTCGGTCCTCATCCGGACGCTGCGCGAGCACGGCGAGGTGCGGCTCTTCACCACCACCATCACCGGCATCCTCGGCAGCGAAGCGATGGTCGAGATCTCGGCCAGTGCCAGCAGCAAGGGCGGGCCGCTCGCCATGGGCTTCCTGGTCCGCGACGTGACGCGCCGCGCCGCGCCGCGGCCGGCCGTGGACGACGCGCTGCACGGCGCGCTGGCCGAGGTGCTGAGCGAGATGGGCCGCCTGCCGCTGCCCGTGCTCGTGCGCAACACCGCCGCGGTGGTGGAGCGCGCCTGCATCGAGCAGGCGCTGCAGGAGGCGAACGGCAACCGCACCGCGGCCGCCGACGCGCTCGGCCTGAGCCGGCAGAGCCTCTACGCCAAGCTCGAGCGCTACGGCCTGCACGAATCGCGCGAGGCCGAAGAGGAGCTCGCGGGATGAGCGAGCCGGGGCCCGCCCCCGGGCCGGCGGAGCCCGCCTTCGGCGTCGAGGCGGAGCCCGCCTTCGGCGAAGCCGACCTGGCGAATTGCGAGCGCGAGCGGATCCACCTGGCCGGCTCGATCCAGCCGCATGGCCTGCTGCTGCTGGTGCGCGAGCCGGACCATGTCGTGATCCAGGCCAGCGCCAACGCAGCCGCCCTTCTGGGTCTCGACGCGGTCCTCGGGCAGCGGCTTCGCGATCTCGGCGGCGATCTCGCTGCGGCCGTCCTGCCCCGCACGCTCGAGGCGCTCGACGCCGGCCTGACCACCATGCGCGTCACCGCCGGCGCGGAAGGCCGCGCCTTCGACGCGATGCTGCACCGGCCGGCGGGCGGCGGCCTGATGGTGGAGCTCGAGCCGGCCCAGCCACCGCACGACATCGCGCGGCGCGTGGAGACCGCGCTGCAGGCGTTCCTCTCCTGCTATGCGCTGCGCCAGCTCTGCGAGGAGGCGGCGCGGGTCTTCCGCGACATCGGCGGCCACGACCGCGTCATGGTCTATCGCTTCGCGGACGAAGGCCATGGCGAGGTCTTCGCCGAGCAGCGCCGCGCCGATCTCGAATCCTATCTCGGCAACCGCTATCCGGCCTCGGACATTCCACAGGTCGCGCGCCGCCTCTACGAGAAGAACCGCCTGCGCGTCGTCGCCGACGTGCACTACGAGCCGGTGATGCTCGAGCCGCGACTCAATCCGCTGACCGGCGACGAGCTCGACCTGTCGCTGTCCATGCTCCGCAGCGTGTCGCCGATGCACGTCCAGTACCTGAAGAACATGGGTGTCGGCGCCACCATGGTCGCCTCCGTGATGGTCGGCGGGCGGCTCTGGGGCCTCGTCGCATGCCATCACGAGACACCGCGCCGCCCGCCGCTGGCCGTGCGCGCCGCGGCGGAGCTGCTGGCCGAGGCGCTCGGCACCCGCATCGCCGCGCTGGAATCCTTCGTGCAGGCGCAGGCCGAGCTGTCCGTGCGCCGCCTGGAGCAGCGGCTGGTCGAGGCGATCTCGCGCGAGGGCGACTGGCGCGCGGCGCTGTTCGACAGCCCCGCGACGCTGCTGCACCCGCTCGGTGCGACCGGCGCGGTGCTGCTGTTCGAAGGCCAGGTGCAGACGCTGGGCGAGGTTCCGGCGACGCCGCATCTTCGCGCCCTCGGCGACTGGCTCGACGCGCAGCCGCGCGGCCTTGTCCAGACCCATTCGCTGCGGCAGGAGGCGCCCGGCCTCGACGCCATCACGCCGGTGGCGGCGGGCATCCTGGCGGTGCCGATCTCGGCCTCGTCCGGCGAGTATCTGGTGTGGATGCGGCCGGAGCAGCAGCGCACGCTGATCTGGGGCGGCGATCCGACCAAGCCGGTCGAGATCAGCGAGGACGGGCTCCGCACCCTCGCGCCGCGCCGCTCCTTCGCGAAGTGGCACCAGCTGGTCGAGGGCAGCGCCGAGCCCTGGTCGGCGAAGGACGTCGCGACCGCGCGCCTCATCGGCGATTCCGTCGCCGATGTCGTCATCCAGTTCCGCTCCGTCCGGCTGCTGATCGCCGAGGACCAGCTGGCCCAGGTGCGCCGGCAGGTCGCCGTGTCCGAACAGCCGGTGCTGATCTGCGATGCGCGCGGCGCCATCGCCCTCGTCAACGACGCCTTCGACCGCCTGCTGCCCGGCCTGCGCGGCGCGCGACCACGGCGCATCGAGGAACTCGCGCCCTTCTTCGCCCATCCCGCCGAGATCCGCCGGCGGCTGCACGAGTTGGTGGAGAACCGCCAGTCCTGGAGCGGCGAGCTGCGGCTGGCCGACGACGATGCGGAAGCCGGCCGGCCGATGCTTGTGCGCGCCGACCCGGTCTTCTCCTCGCCGGACCGCATTCTCGGCTTCGTGCTGCTGTTCAACGACCTCGGCGAGCGCAAGGCGGCCGATGCCGCGCGACGGCGCTTCCAGGACGTGATCGCCGAGAGCCACCGGACGCGGGCGGGATGGCTCGACCGCCACGCCGACATGGTCTTCCAGGGCATCCTCGCGTCGCTCGTCGAGAACGCGCAGCTCGCCGCGCTCGAGATCGCCGAGGGCGTCGAGGTCGGCCGCATGCCGGAGATGCTGGAAAGCGTGCGCGCCTCCGTGGCCCGCACCACCGAGGTGCTGGAGATGCTGGCGCGGCAGCTCGGCGCCGAGAAGCCGCAGCCCTGGGACGATGCCTGATGGCTTCGCCGTCTCCGCGCGCGCGGCGCTGCGGGGCGCGACAGAGGCCGTGCATCTCCGCCTGCACGCCATACCCGTCTTCGAGGCGCTGGCCGAAGGCCGCATCACGCGTGCGGCCTATGCCGCGCTGCTCCGCCGCAAGCTCGGCTTCCACGCCGCGCTCGAGGCGCGGCTGGCCGAGGCGCCCGATCTGGCATCGCTCGGCGTCGATCTCGCTGCGCGCCGGCGCTCCCACCTGCTGCGCGCCGACCTCGCCTGGCTTGGCGTGACGTCAGAGGCGGAACCCGCGCCTTTGCCGCGCTACGACACCACGGCCGCGGCCCTCGGCGCGCTCTATGTCGCGGAGGGATCGACGCTCGGCGGGCGGCATCTTGCGCGTGCGCTCGACGGCCTCCTGCCGCCCGGCATGGACGGGCGGCGCTTCCTGCTCGGCCATGGCGAGCGGCATGGCGAGATGTGGCGCACCTGCTGCGCCGCGATCGAGCGCTGCGGCGCCGAGGCCGAGGCGCGCGCGCGGATGATCCAGGGCGCCCTCGACACCTTCGCGGCCTTCGAAGCGTGGTTCACGGCGGCCGAGGCCCTGGCCTGATCGGTCAGGCGGGCCCAGCCTCCAACCCGTCGCCGCCATAGAGCCAGGCGAGCGTGTCGCGCCATTCGGCCTGCGACTTGGCGCGCATCACCGCGTTGCGCAGAGCGGCATGCGCGCCGGCCGGGTGATAGACATGCTCGCCGATCGCGCGCGAGGTCAGCTGCACCCGCGCGGTGCGAAGGCTGCGCCGCGCGTTGTAGGCCGGCAGGGCGCGGGCGACGTCGCCGTCATGCGCCGCCATCTCGTGGGCGAGGCAGACCGCATCCTCCATCGCCATGCAGGCGCCCTGCGCCATGTATTGCAGCATCGGATGCGCGGCGTCGCCGAGCAGCGCGACGCGGCCTGCCGTCCAGCGCTCCACCGGCTCGCGGTCGCACAGCACCCAGAGCTTCCAGTCGCGGCCATGCCGGATGATGGACTGCGCGGTCGGATGCACGTGGTGGAAGCCGGCCAGTACCTCCTCCTCCGACGCCGGCTTGCCGGCGACCGGCTCCGGCGCGTCGTTGTGGTAGGTGACGACGAGGTTGAAGGTCTTCCAGCCCTGCAGCGGGTAGTGGACGATGTGGCACTTCGGCCCGGCCCAGAGCGTGGCCGCGTTCCAGCGCAGATCCTCCGGCATCTGCTCGGTCGGGATCACGCTGCGGTAGGTGGTGTGGCCCGAGACGCGCGGCGGCCCGTCGCCTACCAGCTGGCGCCTTATGTTCGACCAGAGCCCGTCCGCGCCGATCAGCGCGGCGCCGCGCACCGCCTCGCCATCCGCCAGGAACGCCGTCACCGCCGCGCCGTCCTGGTCGTAGCGTGCCACCTCGGCGCCGGTGCGCAGCGCGATGCGCGGATGCGCCTCGCAGGCCTTGAGGAAGACGCCGTGCAGGTCGCCGCGATGCACCACGCCATAGGGATTGCCGAAGCGGGCGCGAAACGCCTCGCCGAGGTCGATGTGGCAGATCTCCTCGGCGGTGAGCGCGTCCATCAGCCGCAGCCGGTCCACGGTGATCGCCATGCCGCGCGCGACGTCGCCGATGCCGAGCGCATCGAAGCAGTGGAAGGCGTTGGGCCCGAGCTGGATGCCGGCGCCGACCTCGCCCAGGCGCTGCGCCTTCTCCAGCACCTGCACCGCGAAGCCGGCGCGGGCCAGGCCGAGCGCGGCCGCGAGGCCGCCGATGCCGCCGCCGGCGACGATGATCGGATCGCGTCCCATGCCGCGATCCTCGCGCGGCGCTGCGTGCTGTCAATCGCGGCCGGGCTGCGTATATGGGCGGGCATGGGGCACGAGAGCGAACTCGCGAAGGTCAAGGCGCGCATCCGCGCGCTGGCGGCGCGTACGGTGGAGCGCGGCTGTTCCGAGGCCGAGGCGATGGCGGCCGCCGCCAAGGTGGGCGAGCTGCTCGAGGTCTATGGCCTGTCGATGTCCGAGGTTGAGCTGCGCGAGGAGGCCTGCATCCAGCGCGTCATCGTCTTCGACGATCCGCGGCGGCAGGCGATGGGCTGGCTGTTCCCGGCGTTGCTCCGCTTCACCGAATGCCGCGGCTGGACCGTCGGCCGCGCCGACTACGTGATCTTCGGCCTCGAGCCCGATGTGCAGATGGCCGAGTATCTGATGCATGTCGTCGCCACGGCGCTCGCCTGGGAGGAGACGCAGTACCGCGCCAGCGCCGACTATGCGGCGCGCGTCGCGCCGGGCGGGCGGAAGCCTGCCTCGGCCAAGGCCCAGGCGGCGCTCCGCAGCTTCCGCATCGGCTTCGCCGACCGCGTCGCGGCGCGGCTCGAGGAGCTCGGCAGCCATCGCCGCGCGACCGAGCAGGCGGCGCAGGCCGAGGCCGCGCGGCAGG
>NZ_JAKJIB010000232.1 GCF_021864505.1 Falsiroseomonas oryziterrae | reverse complement strand
CCCCTCTCCCCCCCCCCCAGCGGGGGGAGCGCGCGGGGGGGGGGCTCGGTCACGCAGCGCGCCCTCATCCTCGCACCCCCACCCCAGCCCTCCCCCGCTTGCGGGGGAGGGAGAGAGGGCCGCCGATGCTCGCCGAACTCCTGCAGTTCCTCGTCTCCGGCCTGACCGTCGGCGCGGTCTATGCGCTGGTCGCGCTCGGCTTCACGCTGATCTACAACGCCTCGGACGTGGTGAATTTCGCACAGGGCGAGTTCGTCATGCTCGGCGGCATGGTCACCGTCTTCGCCTTCGCCGCCGGCGTCCCGTTGCCGCTCGCCGCGGCGCTCGCCATCGCCGTGGCGGTGATCGTGGGCCTGCTGCTGCACCGGTTGGCGATCGAACCGGCGCGCGGGGCTTCGGCCGTCACGCTGATCATCATCACCATCGGCGCCTCGATCTTCCTGCGCGGCATCGCGCAGATCGTCTTCGACAAGCGTTTTCATCAATTGCCGGCCTTCTCCGGCGCCGATCCGATCCTCGTCGCCGGCGCGGCGATCCTGCCACAGAGCTTCTGGGTGCTGGGCGGTGCGCTGATCGTCTTCGCCGGGCTGTTCCTGTTCCTCGAGCGCACGCTGCTCGGCAAGGCGGTGCTGGCGACGGCGGCCAACCGCCTCGCGGCGCGGCTGGTGGGCGTCGACACCTCCTTCGTGCTCGCCCTCTCCTTCGGCCTCTCCGCCGCGATCGGCGCCTTCGCGGGGATCCTCATCACCCCGATCACGCTCACCTCCTTCGACGTCGGCACGCTGCTCGCGCTCAAGGGCTTCGCGGCCGCCATGCTCGGCGGCATGGGCAGCCCGCTCGGCGCCGTGATCGGCGGGCTGCTGCTCGGCCTGCTCGAGAGCTTCGCGGCCGGCACCCTCTCCTCCGCCTACAAGGACGCGGTCGCCTTCATCGTCATCCTCGGCGTGCTCTTCGTCATGCCGCAGGGCCTGTTCGGGCGCCGCAGCGTGGAGCGCGTCTGATGGACGCGAAGGCCGAGCCCCTCCCGGTCGCCGCCGCGCCGCCGCGCTTCCGGTTGAACGCCCGCTGGACGACGCTGCTGGTCCTCGCCGCGGTGATCGCGACGATTCCCTGGTTCTTCCCGTCCGGCTTCTACTTCCGCGTCGCGGCGCTGGTCTGGGTCACGGCACTCGCCGCCGTCGGGCTGCAGATCCTGATGGGGCAGGCGGGCCAAGTGAGCCTGGGCCATGCCGGCTTCGTCGGCATTGGCGCCTATGCGACCGCGCTCGGGCCCAGGTATCTCGGCCTCGACGTCCTGCTCTGCCTGCCGCTCGGCGCCGCCGTCGCGGCCGCGGTCGCCTTCCTCGTCGGCCGCCCGATCCTGCGCCTCAAGGGGCACTACCTCGCGGTGGCCACGCTCGGCTTCGGCATGCTCGTCGCCATGGTGCTCGGCAACGAGGTGTGGCTCACCGGCGGGCCGGACGGCATCAACGTACAGCGGCCGGAGATCCTGGGCTGGCGCATCCGCGGCGGCGAGACCTGGTACTGGATCACCGGCGCGATCCTGCTCGTCGGCGTCTGGATCGCGCTCAACCTGCAGGACAGCCCCTCCGGCCGCGCGCTCGCGGCGCTGCACGACAGCGAGGTGGCGGCGCGTACCGTCGGCATCGATGTCGCCCGCCACAAGCTGCGCGCCTTCGTCATCTCCGCGGTCTACGCCGCGGTGGCGGGCGGCCTGCTCGCGCTCCTCAACGGCCGCGCCTCGCCCGACTTCGCCGGCTTCCTCGCCTCGGTGGAATACGTGACCATGGTCGTCATCGGCGGGCTGGCCAGCGTGCCCGGCGCGGTGGCGGGTGCGGCGCTGCTCGTGCTGCTGCCGCAGGTGCTCACCGTCTTCCACGACTACGAGCACGCGGTGCTCGGCCTCCTGATCATGCTCTTCATGATCTTCCTGCGCGCCGGCATCGTGCCGGGCCTCGCGGCGCTGCTGCGGAGGCGGTCGTGAACGCCACGCGTCCGATCGCCGAAGCGACCGAAGGGCGCGAAGGCGTGAATCGGCCGCGCGAAGATGTTCGCGGGGCCGTGCTGCTCACCGCCGCGGACATCGGCATCTCCTTCGGCGGGCTGCGCGCGCTGGACGGCGTTGGCTTCAGCGCCCGCGCCGGCGAGATCCTGGCCATCATCGGCCCGAACGGCGCCGGCAAGACGACGCTGTTCAACATCGTCACCGGCCTCTACCGCGCATCCTCCGGCCGCATCGCGCTGGACGGCCAGGACGTGACGGAGGCGCCGCCGCACGCCCTCGCCGCGCGCGGCCTGTCGCGCACCTTCCAGAACCTGCAGGTCTTCTTCCGCATGACCGCGCTGGAGAACGTCATGGCTGGGCGGCACCTGCAGGAACGCTCGTCGCTGCTCGGCGACCTGTTCCGGCTGCCGGCCAGCCGCCGCGCCAACGCGGCGACGCGCGACGCCGCGATGGCGCTGCTGGCCGAGGTCGGGCTGGCCGACAAGGCCGACCTGCCCGCCGGCTCGCTGCCCTATGGCGCGCTGAAGCGGCTCGAGATCGCGCGGGCACTGGCGACGCAGCCGCGCGTGCTGATGCTCGACGAGCCCGCCGCCGGCTGCAACCCGGTCGAGACCGAGGAGATCGACCACCTCATCGTCCAGGTCGCCGCGCGCGGCGTCGCGGTGGTACTGATCGAGCACGACATGAAGCTCGTCATGCGCATCAGCCGTCATGTCGTGGTGCTGAACCAGGGGCGGATGCTGGCCGAGGGCACGCCGGAGGAGGTGCGCACCAACCCCGAGGTGATCGCCGCCTATCTCGGTACCCACGGCGCAAGAGAGGCCTCCCTTGCTTGAGGTGACCGACCTCCGCTCGGCCTATGGCCGCATCCTCGCGCTGAAGGGCGTCTCGCTCCGTGTCGAGACCGGCGAGATCACCGCCATCGTCGGCGGCAACGGCGCCGGCAAGACGACGCTGCTGCGCTGCCTGTCGGGCGTGCAGCCCGCGAGCGGCGGCAGCATCCGGTTCCACGGCGAGGACATCACCGGCTGGAGCCCGCACGCCCGCGTCGCGGCCGGCATCGCGCAATCGCCGGAGGGCCGCCAGGTCTTCGGGCCGCTGAGCGTCGAGGACAACCTCCGCCTCGGCGCCTTCCGCCGCGGCCGCGCGGAGACGGAGCTCAACATGGAGCGCGTCTTCGACATGTTCCCCATCCTGAAGGAGAAGCGGGCGCTCCAGGCCGCGGGCCTCTCGGGCGGGCAACAGCAGATGCTCGCGATCGGCCGCGCCCTGATGTCGGACCCGCGCCTGCTGCTGCTCGACGAGCCCAGCATGGGCCTGGCGCCCGTGCTGGTGGACCAGATCCTGGATGCGGTGGTCGCCCTGAAGGGCGCCGGCGTGACGGTGCTGCTGGTGGAGCAGAACGCGAGTGCCGCGCTCGCCATCGCCGACCGCGGCTTCGTCATCGAGACGGGCCGCATCGCCCATAGCGGCACCGGCGCGGACCTGCTGCACGACCCGGCGGTGCGGGAGGCTTATCTGGGCGTCTGACGCCCGGGTCCGTCTCGCTACCGCACCATCTGCACCACGCCGTGCTGCTCCCGCACGGCATGGAACTTCAGCTTCGGAAAGTCCTCCTCCGCGCGCTTGCGGCGCCAGTCGGAGCTGAACAGCGCGACGTATTCGCCGTCGTGGTCCTCGGCCGTGTCGCCGCGGTTCGTCGCGGCCCAACGCTCGATCTCGGCGCGCTCGCCGCTGATCCAGCGCAGCACCTGCCAGCGCGTCGCGTCGAAGCCGGCGGGTACGCCGTATTCGACCTTCAGCCGCGATTGCAGCACGTCCAGCTGCAGCTGCCCGACGACGCCGACCACGGGCGGGGAGCCGTCGAGCGGGCGGAAGATCTGCACGACGCCTTCCTCGGCCAGCTGGTCGAGCGCGGTGCGCAGCTTCTTCGCCAGCATCGGGTCCTCCAGCCGCACATGGCGCAGGATCTCCGGCGCGAAGGAGGGCACGCCCTTGAAGTTGACCTCCTCGCCCTCGGTCAGCGTGTCGCCGATGCGGAGCGTGCCGTGGTTGGCGATGCCGACCACGTCGCCGGGCCAGGCTTCCTCGGCGACCTGGCGTTCCTTCGCGAAGAAGAAGAGCGGCGCGTTCACCGGCACCTGCTTGCCCGTGCGCACCTGGCGCAGGCGCATGCCCTTGGTCAGCCGCCCGCTGCACAGCCGCACGAAGGCGACTCGGTCGCGGTGGTTCGGGTCCATGTTCGCCTGGACCTTGAAGACGAAGCCGGTGAGGCGCGGCTCCGCCGGCTCCACGTCGCGCGGGTCGGCAGGTCGCGCGCCGGGCGGCGGGGCGAAGCGGGACAGGCCTTCCAGCAGGTGGCCGACGCCGAAGTCGCGCAGCGCCGAGCCGAAGAAGACCGGCGTCAGCGTGCCCTCGCGGAAGGCCTCCAGGTCGAAGGCCTTCAGCCCGGCCTCGGCGAGCAGGACTTCCTCGGCCAGCGCCTCGGCGCGCGCAGGGCCGACGAGTTCCGCGATCCTCGGTTCGTCGTAGCCCGAGACCGGGATGCCTTCGTCTTCCGTCGCGTCCACCGGCATCAGGCGCTTCGCCAGGATGTCATAGGTGCCCCAGAATTCGCTGGCGCGGCCGACCGGCCAGGCGACGGGGGCTGCGTCCAGCGCCAGCGTCTTCTCGATCTCGTCGATCAGCTCGAAGGGATCGCGGGCCTCGCGGTCCATCTTGTTGACGAAGGTGACGATCGGGATGTCGCGCAGGCGGCACACCTCGAAGAGCTTGCGCGTCTGGCTCTCGATGCCCTTGGCGGCGTCGAGCACCATCACCGCGGCGTCCACCGCCGTCAGCGTGCGGTAGGTGTCCTCGGAGAAATCCTCGTGGCCTGGCGTGTCGAGCAGGTTGAAGACGACGCCGGCGCGCTCGAAGGTCATGACGGAGGTCGCGACGGAGATGCCGCGGTCCTGCTCGATCTTCATCCAGTCCGACCGCGTGCGGCGTGCGTTGCCCTTGGCGCGCACCGCGCCGGCGAGCTGGATCGCGCCGCCTTTCAACAGGAGTTTTTCGGTCAGCGTCGTCTTGCCCGCGTCGGGATGGGCGATGATCGCGAAGGTGCGCCGCCGCGCGGCCTCGCGCGCGACAGCGTCGGCAACCAGGGTTTCGCTCATGATGCGGCGCATATAGCGCGGCGGCCGGGTTCCGGCGAGGATCGCGACACGGAGGTCCGCCATGCCGACACGCCGCGCCCTGATCGCCCTGGCCACCCTGGCCGCCGTCCCGGCGGCGGCGCAGCCGGCCTTCCCGCAACGCCCCGTGCGCCTGGTCGTGCCCTTCCCGCCGGGCGGCACCACCGACGTGCTGGCCCGCGCGCTGGCCGCCAAGTGGCAGGACGCCTGGGGCCAGCAGGTGGTGGTGGACAACCGCGGCGGCGGCGGCGGGGTGATCGGCACGCAGGAGGTCGCCCGCGCCGCCCCGGACGGGCACACGCTGGTGCTCGGCAACAACCAGACCCATGCGACCAACGGCGCGCTGATCCCGGGTCTACCCTACGACCCGGCCGCCTTCGCCGCCATCACCCTGGTGGCGCGCGCGCCGCATGCGCTGGTGGTGCCGGCCGCCTCCCCGGCCCGGACCGTGGCCGAGCTGGTGGAGCTCGGCCGGCGGCCGGGGCGGGGCCTGTCCTATGCCTCCTCCTCGGCGGGCTCTTCCTCCCACCTGATGAGCGAGACCTTCGCGCGGCGGAACGGGATGAACGCGACCCACGTGCCCTATCGCGGCGCGGCGCCGGCGGCGCAGGACCTGGTCGCCGGGGTGGTGGACTTCATGATGGCGACCTGGGCAAGTGTCTCGGCGCTGGCCGCCGATGGGCGCATCCGCGCGCTGGCGGTGGGCGGCGACGCCCGCTTCCCGGATGCGCCGGGCGTGCCGACGCTGAAGGAACTCGGCTTCGACTATGTCTCGGCCGATGCCTGGTTCGGGCTCTTCGCGCCGTTCGGCACGCCCATGCCGCTGCTGGAGCGGGTCCATGCCGCGACCGAGGCGGCGCTGGCGGATCCGGTGGTGCGCGGCCGGCTGGAGGCGGCCGGCTTCCGGATCGAGACCATGCCGCCCGCCGCCTTCGGCCCCTTCCACCAGGCCGAGGTCGGGCGGTGGGCCGCCTTGGTGCGCGAGGCGGGGGTGACGCTGACCAATTAGCGCGGCGCGCAGAGGTCACCGCGACGGTTCCCTCACGAAGTGATGAGGGGGGAGGGTTGCGCCTCGGGCGGGCCACAACCCCTTGGCCTTGCCGCGCGCTGCGGCTACATGCAGCCATCCCCAAGCCAGCAGGACCATGCAGACCAAGAAGCTCTTCGACTTCAACGAGCGCAAGAATGCCGCCGAGGAGGCCCGCAAGGCCGCGGCGGAGAAGTTCGCCGCCATGAAGGCCCGCCTCGAGGACCCCGAGGTGCAGAAGCGCATGGCCGAGCAGAAGGCCATCGCCGAGGCGCGCGCCGCGCGCGAGGCCGAGAAGCGCGCCGCCAAGCTGGCCGCGAAGCAGGCCGAGGAAGCCGCGAAGCTCGCCGCCAAGCGCGAGGCCGAGCGGAAGGCGCAGGAGGAACTCGCCCGCCGCCGCGCGGCCGAGATCGAGGCCGCCAACGCCGCCGCCCGCCGCGCCGCCGACCAGCGCAACCGCGC
>NZ_JAKJIB010000231.1 GCF_021864505.1 Falsiroseomonas oryziterrae | reverse complement strand
GCGGTGGCCCGCCCGACCGCGGCGGCCCCCAGGCTGCCGGCGGGCCCGGCGGCCGCGGCGGCGCGGTGACCTTGGGCACCACCGAGCGCAGCACGATCCAGCTCTGGCTCGGAGGCTCGCCGGGCTTCGTCGCCCAGCCCCTGCCCCCGGGCATGCGGAACCGCCTGGCCCAGGGCAAGCCGCTGCCGCCCGGGATCGCGCGCCGCGCCGTCCCGCCCGACCTCCTGGTCCGGTTGCCGACCTATCCCGGCTACAGCTACTCGATCATCGGCAACGACCTGGTCCTGATCGCCGTCACGACTGGCGTGGTGGCGGCGATCCTCTCCGGCGCCTTCTGAAGGGCCGCCGCCGCCGAGGGTGGCCTTTCCGGGGCCGCATGCCCCCTGCCCGCCCGTGGCGTGGCGGGACCGGGCGACCCCTGCTATAGCCGCAGCGGTTTTTCCCCCGGGGCGCGCGCGCGCCCCGCGGTTGCGCGCTGCACCGGTGCCGACCCGGGCGCGCGGCACAGATCAGGAGTTCCCCCATCCATGGCGCGCCGCCGTCAGGTCTATGAGGGCAAGGCGAAGATCCTCTTCGAGGGTCCGGAGCCGGGCACCCTCGTCCAGTACTTCAAGGACGATGCCACCGCCTTCAACGCCCAGAAGAAGGGCACCATCACCGGCAAGGGCGTGCTGAACAACCGCATCAGCGAATACCTGATGACGCGGCTGTCCGAGATCGGCGTCCCGAACCACTTCATCCGCCGCCTCAACATGCGCGAGCAGCTGATCCGCGAGGTGGAGATCATCCCGCTCGAGGTCGTGGTGCGCAACGTCGCGGCCGGGTCGCTCTCGACCCGCCTCGGCATCCAGGAAGGCACGCGGCTGCCGCGCTCGATCATCGAGTTCTACTACAAGAACGACCAGCTCGGCGACCCGATGGTGTCCGAGGAGCACATCACCTGCTTCGGCTGGGCCTCGACGCAGGACATCGACGACATCGTGGCGCTGACGCTGCGCGTGAACGACTTCCTCTCGGGCCTCTTCCTCGGCGTCGGCATCACGCTGGTGGACTTCAAGCTGGAATTCGGCCGGCTGTGGGAGAACGAGGAGATGCGCATCGTCCTGGCCGACGAGATCAGCCCGGACAATTGCCGCCTGTGGGACGCCAAGACCGGCGAGAAGATGGACAAGGACCGCTTCCGCCGCGACCTCGGCAAGGTCGAGGAAGGCTACCAGGAGGTCGCCCGCCGCCTCGGCATCCTGCCCGAGGCCGGCGTGCGCGACATGAAGGGACCGGAGACCGTCCAGTGACATCCGATCGTTGCAGGGCGCAGCGAGCGGAGCGAGTGAGCACCGGAGACGTGAATCGGATGTCCAATCCATGAAGGTGAAGGTCACCGTGATGCCCAAGACGGGCGTGCTCGATCCGCAGGGCAAGGCGATAGGCCATGCGCTGGAGGGGCTCGGCTTCGCCGGCATCGGCGAGGTGCGCGCGGGCAAGGTCATCGAGCTGGAACTGACCGAGACCGATCCCGCCAAGGCCAAGGCGGCCGCGGAGGAGATGGCGCGGCGCCTGCTGGCCAACACCGTCATCGAGAGCTTCCGGGTCGAGGTCGCCTGACCCGCCATGATGAAGGCCAGCATCGCCCTCGTCGTCGTGCTGACGGTGCTGATCGCGATGGGCCTGCGCTGGCGCGAGGAACGGCTGCCGCAGGTGGCGGCGCAGAAGCGCGTCGGCATCCTGGCGCGCGGCAAGCGCAGCGTCGACCGCTGGGTGACCGCAGCCGCCATCGCGGTGGTGCTGACGCTCGCGATCGTCGGTGGACTCAACTGGCTGCGCATCTGGCAGGGCGGGTAAGCGTCCCGGTGCGGAACAGGAGGCCATGATGAAGGCCGTGATCGTCGTCTTCCCCGGCACCAACCGCGAGCGCGACATGGCCATCGCGCTGGAGCGCGCGACGGGCCGCAAGCCCGTCATGCTGTTCCACCGCGAGACGGCGCTGCCTTCCGGCACCGATCTCGTCGTGCTGCCGGGCGGGTTCTCCTATGGCGACTACCTGCGCTGCGGTGCCATGGCGGCGCAGTCGCCGATCATGCGCGAGGTCGCACGCTTCGCCGCGCGCGGCGGCCATGTGCTCGGCGTCTGCAACGGCTTCCAGATCCTCTGCGAGGCCGGGCTGCTGCCGGGCGCGCTGCTGCGCAACGCGACGCTCCGCTTCCTCTCCATGGACTGCCACATGCGCGTCGAGCGCGCCGGCACGCCCTTCACCGCGCAGTGGCAGCAGGGCGCCGTGTTCCGCGCGCCGATGGCGCATGGCGACGGCAATTTCTTCTGTGACGACGAGACGCACAGGCACCTCGTGGACCAGAACCTCGTCGCCTTCCGCTACTGCACGCCCGCGGGCGAGGTCACCGACGCCGCCAACCGCAACGGTGCCCGCGACAACATCGCGGGCATTCTCTCTCCCAACCTTCGCGTCTGCGGGTTGATGCCGCATCCGGAGGACCTGGTGGACCCGCTGATGGGCGGGACGGACGGGCTGCCGATGTTCACCAGCCTCGCCGAAGCGGCGGTCGCGGCCTGACGGCCGTCGGCCCGCCACGCCGGCGGGCCGCCGGCCCGGCCGGGCCTACAGGACGCCGATCAGCCACAGGATGATGAGAATCGGGATCGGGATCCCGAGAAGCCATAGCAGTCCGCCCTTCAGCATGCGCAGCGCCTCCGTGGTTGCGGCCTGCCAACGCGCCGGGCCGCCGAGGGCTCCCTCGGCGCCGGTCGGGGATCCGGGAGCCCGTCCCGAACCTCAACCGGCGAGCGTACGGGGATCGAGCCGGGAAAGCGGTCCGGTTACGGCTTCCGCGCACGCCGGCGCTCTGGACATCCGGCCGGCCACGGCCGAGAAACCGCCATGCCTCCCGTCTCCCTCGATCCGGCGCGCGCGAAGCAACTCTCGGACGAGTTCGGGCTGAAGCCCGACGAGTACGACCGCGTGCTCGCGATCCTCGGCCGCGTGCCGTCGCTGACGGAACTCGGCCTCTTCTCGGTCATGTGGTCGGAGCACTGCTCCTACAAGTCGTCGCGCGTCTGGCTGCGCACGCTGCCGACCAAGGCGCCGTGGGTGATCCACGGGCCGGGCGAGAATGCCGGCGTGATCGACATCGGCGACGGGCTCGCCGCCATCTTCAAGATGGAGAGCCACAACCACCCGAGCTTCATCGAGCCCTACCAGGGGGCCGCGACCGGCGTCGGCGGGATTCTCCGAGATGTCTTCACCATGGGGGCGCGGCCGATCGCCAACCTCAATGCGCTGCGCTTCGGCGCGCCGGATGCGCCGCGCATGACGCGCATCATCGACGGCGTGGTGCGCGGCATCGGCGGCTACGGCAATTGCGTCGGCGTCCCGACGGTGGGCGGCGAGGTCAACTTCCACCCCGCCTACAACGGCAACCCGCTGGTCAACGCCATGACCGTGGGCATCGCGCCGAAGGACCGCATCTTCCTCTCCGCTGCCGCCGGCATCGGCAACCCCGTCGTCTATGTCGGCTCCAAGACCGGCCGCGACGGCATCCACGGCGCCACCATGGCGAGCGCCGAGTTCAGCGCCGACGCCGAGGAGAAGCGCCCGACCGTGCAGATCGGCGATCCCTTCGTCGAGAAGCTGCTGATCGAGGCCTGCCTCGAACTGATGGCGACCGACATGATCGTCGCCATCCAGGACATGGGTGCCGCAGGCCTGACCAGCTCCTCCGTCGAGATGGCGGGCAAGGGCGGCGTCGGGATCGAGCTCGTGCTGGACAATGTGCCCCAGCGCGAGACGGGCATGACCGCCTACGAGATGATGCTCTCCGAATCCCAGGAGCGGATGCTGATGATCCTCAAGCCCGGCCGCGAGGCCGAGGCCGAGGCGATCTTCCGCAAGTGGGAACTGGACTTCGCGGTGATCGGGCATCTGACGGATACCGGCCGCATCGTCATCAGGCACAAGGGCATCGTCGAGGCCGACATCCCGCTCGCACCGCTGGAATCCGAGGCGCCGCTCTATCGCCGCCCGACGGCGGAGACGCCGAAGCAACCCGTGCTGGACGCGCGCGACATTGCCGATCCGCTCGGCCCCGTCGCGGCGCTCGAGAAGCTGGTCGGCTCGCTCGACCTCTGCTCGCGGCGCTGGATCTGGGACCAGTACGACAGCACCGTCGGCGGCCAGACCGTGCAGCGCCCGGGGGGCGCCGACGCGGCGGTGGTGAAGCTCGAAGGCCTCAAGCGCGCGCTCGCCATGACCACCGACTGCACGCCGCGCTACTGCCTGGCCGACCCCGAGGAAGGCGGCAGGCAGGCCGTCGCGGAGGCGTGGCGCAACCTGACCGCGGTCGGCGCGAAGCCGCTCGCCATCACCGACAACATGAACTTCGGCAACCCGGAGAAGCCGGAGATCATGGGCCAGTTCGCCGCCGCCGTGCGCGGCATGGCGTCCGCCTGCACCGCGCTCGACTTCCCGGTCGTGAGCGGCAACGTCTCGCTCTACAACGAGACAAATGGCCGCGCGATCCTGCCGACCCCGGCGATCGGTGGCGTCGGCGTGCTGGAGGATGCGGCGCAGGCCGTGGGGCTCGCGCTGCAGCCGGGCCTCGACCTGGTGCTGGTCGGCGAGACGCGCGGCTGGCTCGGCCAGTCGCTCTGGCTGCGCGAGGTTGCGGGCCGGGAGGAAGGCGCCCCCCCGCCGGTGGACCTCGCCGCCGAGCGCCGCAACGGCGATTTCGTGCGTGCGCGGATCCTGGCCGGCGAGGCCGTGGCCTGCCACGACGTGGCGGATGGCGGCCTGCTGGTCGCGGTGGCGGAGATGGCGATGGCCACTGGCTGCGGCGCGACCCTGGACGCCCCGCCACCCGAACTGCCCGCGCATGCCTGGTGGTTCGGCGAGGACCAGGGCCGCTACGTGCTGGCGGTCCGCGACACCGCCACCCTGCTGGCCGCCGCGGCCGCCGCGGGGGTCCCGGCCGCCCGGATCGGCCGCTCGGGCGGCGGGGACTTGGTTGCGGGCCCCGGCTCCTCCATATCGGTCGAGAGGTTGCGGGCGGCGCATGAGGCGACCCTGCCCGCCTTGATGGCGGCCGTCGGCTGACGGCCCGAGCGACGCAGGAGCCTGGCTGAATGGCGATGAACGCCGCCGAGATCGAGGCGCTGATCAAATCGGCCCTGCCCGACGCCGTGGTCACCATCGAGGACCTGGCCGGCGACGGCGACCACTATGCCGCCAAGGTCGTCTCCTCCGCCTTCAAGGGCCTCCCGCGGGTCAAGCAGCACCAGCTGGTCTATGCGGCGCTGCAGGGCCGCATGGGCGGCCAGCTCCACGCGCTCGCCCTCCAGACGCAAGCACCCGACTGAAGCTCATCCCCAGGGAACACAGACCATGACCGACCCGGTCCACGCCAAGATCCAGGCCGAGATCACCGAGAACCCGGTGGTGCTCTACATGAAGGGCACGCCCGTCTTTCCGCAGTGCGGGTTCTCGGCGCGCGTCGTGCAGATCCTCAGCCACGTCGGCGTGCCCTTCAAGGGCGTCAACGTGCTGGAGGACATGGCGCTGCGCGAGGGCATCAAGAGCTTCACCAACTGGCCGACCATCCCCCAGCTCTATGTGAAGGGCGAGTTCGTCGGCGGCTGCGACATCGTCACCGAGATGTTCCAGTCGGGCGAGCTGCAGTCGATGCTCGAGGAGAAGGGCGTCGCGGCCAAGGCCGGCGCCTGAACCCGCCCGCCTTCTGCCCCTCTCCCGCCAGCGGGAGAGGGCACGGGAACCCGCGCGCGCAACCTTGATTTCACCGCGGGACGGGAGCGCGCAACACAGGCCGCGTGCTCGTCTCCATCGTCACCCCTGCCTTCGATGTGGCCGCCTTCGTGGGCGACGCCGTCCGCTCTGCCCGCGCGCAATCCCATCCGGATCTCGAACTGATCCTGGTGGATGACGGCTCCCGCGACGGCACCGCGCGGGAGGCCGAGCGCGCCGCAGAGGGCGACCCGCGCATCCGCATCCTGCGCCAGCCCAATGCCGGGGTCTCCGCGGCGCGCAACGCCGCCATCGCGGAGGCGCGCGGCGCGGCGCTGCTCTTCCTCGATGCCGACGACTGGCTTGCCCCGGACGCGCTCGCCCGTCTGGCCGCGGCGCTGCACGCGGCGCCCGACGCCGTCGCCGCCTACGGCCCCTGGGCCGCGGTCCCCGAGCAGGCGCGCCCGGGCGATCGGTCGCTCCGCGTGAAGACCGGCCCGTTCCCGGACGGCGACATCCTGGAGCCGCTGCTGGTGCGCAACCTGCTGGCCAATGGCGGCCACCTTCTCGTCCGGCGCGGTGCCTTTGCGCAGGCCGGCGGCTTCAACCCCGCGATCCGCTACGGCGAGGACTGGGAGTGCTGGATCCGGCTCGCACTGCGCGGCCGCTTCGCGCGCGTCGGCGGCGACGCGCCGCTGCTCTTCGTGCGCGAGCGCGCCGGCAGCGCCTATCGCCGCATGGCGCGCGACCCGCAGGCCTTCGCGCCCGCCATGTCGGCGATCTGGGGCAACCCGGCCCTCGCCGCGCGCCTCGGCCCTCGCTTCGCGCGACTCAAGGCGCGCGCCGAGGCGGAGAATGCCTGGGTGGTCGGGCGGGAGATGATCCGCCACGGCGCGCAGGCGGAGGGGCTCGCGCAGCTCCGCGCCGCCTTCACCGCCGCACCC
>NZ_JAKJIB010000230.1 GCF_021864505.1 Falsiroseomonas oryziterrae | reverse complement strand
GACCTGCGCCTGCACCAGCTGCGCCTTCCGCGCCCGCTCGCGCTGCGCCTCGCGCCGCGCCTGGCCGGGCGCGGCCGCCGCGTTCCGGGCCTCGCCGGCCTCCTGGGTGTCCGGATCGTCGAGTTCCTGCATCCCGGCGACCTAGCGGCCCCGGCCGCCGCGCGCCAACGACAGACGCGTGACCACGGGCCCTGCAATGATAGGTATATAGTCCTTGCGTCGGCCGGCGCCGCGATGCCATCCTGTCCCATGAGCGACGCGTACCGCCCCCTCCTCGACCCCCTCCCGCAAGGCCCGCAGGGCTTCCAGCCCCGCCGCTACCCCCGCCAGGCCTGGGCGCCGATGACCGACGAGGAATGGGCGCTGCTCGGCCCGCTGGTCACCCGCGCCCTCGTCCCCCATCGCGGCCGGCGGGCCGAGAACCCGCGCCGGACCTGGGACGCGATCTTCTGGGTCGCCTGCTCCTCCGGGCCGTGGCGCGACCTGCCGGAGCAGCTCGGGAAAGCCGACACGGCCCACCGCACGCTGCGCCGCGCCGCCCGCTCCGGCCTGCTCGGCAAGCTGCTGATGGGTCTGTCGGATCATCCGAAGGTGAAGCGCGTGCTGGATCCGCTCGGCTGGCGCATCGCCCGCGCCTGGCGCCGCGCCACCCGCCTGCTGACCATGCCGCAGCTGCTGCAGGCCAGGTTCCTCGGCCTGCTCGACGCGCTGCCCTGCCACCCGGACCGCCTGCCCCGGCCCTTTTTGTCCGAAACGATCACGGAGCGCGCGAAGCTGCTGTTCCGCGGTGCGTGGAACCCGGCGCTGCACCGACACCTTCTCCACCTGAACCGCCTGATGGCCGGCGACCGGCGCTGCTGGCGGCTGACGGATTGAGGCGGCGCGCGCGTCAGTCGTGATGCGCCGTCGTGGCGGCCTGATGCACCCCGCCGGCCAGCGCGGCGTGGATGCCCTCGACATAGCCGATGAAGGCGAAGGCGGCGCTCACGCGCTCGCGCGCGGCCTGCACCTCCGCCGCGCTGCGCGGCTCGGCGCTGCCCGGCACGGCCCGGGCGCGCTCCAGCCGCTCCTCGACCTGATGCCGCACCTCGCGCGTCAGCAGTTCGACCAGCGCCTCCGCTTGCCCGGTCTCCAGCGCCCGCTCGGCGGCGGGGATCGCGGGGCCGTAGTCGGTGCCCTTCGGCTGGAGCCCGGTATAGGGCGCGTTCTCGCCGGCGCGATGCAGCCGGACGACGGTTTCCATGAAGTGGCGGTCGGCCAGCGCCCGCGCTTCCGCACCCAGCGCCCGCACCGCCCGCGCCTGCTCGAAGGCCCGGGTGATCTCGACCTCGGCGGCGGCCGGCGCATAGGGCAGCGCGAGGGCCACGTTGCCGGCCTCCAGCGCCCGGAGCGCGGCGCCGGCCACCGGCCCGTCCTCCCCGTCGCAATGCGCTGCCGCCGGCAGCGACAGGACGAGCGCGCCGGCCAGGATGCTGCCCAGGAGCAGTTTGCGGCTGGTCTGCATGGCGGTCCTCCCGGTGCGGCCTGCCCGCGGCTTTCAACGGCCGCCGCACCACGCCAACCAGACGCGCGGGAACCCGCTTCGGTTCGCGCAGGGCCGCGGCGCCGCGCCAGCCCGGCGCCGCGCGGGGACCGGCCATGGCCGGCCCGCGGGGTGGAAGCGGCGCCGGGTTACCATATAACGCGGCCACGATCCCCCACGACCCGGAAGGCGAAGATGTCCCAGAGCCCCGCGGACAACGGTTCCACGCAGATCCCCGTCACCGTCCTCACCGGCTATCTCGGCGCCGGCAAGACCACGCTGCTCAATCGCATCCTCTCGGAGAACCATGGCCGGAAGTTCGCCGTGGTGATCAACGAGTTCGGCGAACTGGGCGTGGACAACGACCTCGTCGTGGACGCCGACGAGGAAGTCTTCGAGATGAACAACGGCTGCATCTGCTGCACCGTGCGCGGCGACCTGATCCGCATCATCGGCGGGCTGATGAAGCGCAAGGGCCGCTTCGACGGCATCATCGTGGAGACCACCGGCCTGGCGGACCCCGCTCCCGTCGCGCAGACCTTCTTCGTGGACGAGGACGTGAAGCGCGCGACCAAGCTCGACGCCATCGTCACCGTGGTGGACGCCAAGCACCTGCCGGCGCGCCTCAAGGACAGCGAGGAGGCGCAGGAACAGATCGCCTTCGCCGACATCATCGTGCTGAACAAGATGGACCTGGTCAGCGCGGCGGAGGCCGACGAGGTCGAGCGCCTGATCAAGGCCATCAACCCCTATGCCGAGATCCGCCGCAGCACGAAGTCCGACGTGCCGCTCGACGCCGTGATCGGCCGCGACGCCTTCAACCTGTCGCGCATCCTGGAGCGCGAGCCGGAATTCCTCTCGGGCGAGGACCACCATGAACACGATTCCGAGGTGAACAGCGTCAGCTTCGAGGTGTCGAAGCCGATCGATGCGGAGAAGTTCAACGCCTGGATCAGCCAGCTGCTGCAGACCAAGGGCCAGGATCTGCTGCGGACCAAGGGCATCCTGCACTACAAGGGCGACAACCGCCGCTTCGCCTTCCAGGCCGTGCACATGATCGCCGATGGCGACTACATCGGCGAGGTGAAGGAGGGCGATCCGCGCAAGTCGAAGATCGTCTTCATCGGCCGCGACCTGAACCGCCCGCAGCTCCGCCGCGGCTTCGAGGCCTGCCAGGTGGAAGGCTGATGGCGGAGGTCTCCGAAGCCGACTTCCTCCTCGCGCAGCGCGGCCGCGCGGCGTCCTTCGACGCCTGGGTGATCGGCGCCGTCTTCGACGAGGCCGACCGCCTCGCCTTCGCGCTCGCCGACGGCACGTTGCGGCTCGGCGGCATGGCGGGCGACTGGACGACCGTCACCGCGCATGACGGCGCCATCCTCTCCGCCTGCCCCGACATCGCGGAGGGCTGGCTGACCGGCGGCGACGACGGGAAGCTGGTGCGCACCGCGCCCGACGGCAGCACGACGATCCTCGCCGACTACAGGGGCCGCTGGGTGGACCATGTGGCCGCGCACCACGCCGGCGTGCGCGCCGCCGCGGTCGGCAAGGCGCTGCACCTGCTCGGCCCCGGCGGGCCGCTCAAGACGCTGACGCATCCCTCCTCGGTCGGCGGCATCGCCTTCGACGCCAAGGGCAAGCGGGTGGCCGCCAGCCACTACAACGGCGCCTCGATCTGGTTCGTCGCGGCGAAGGAGGACAAGCCGCGGTCGCTCGAATGGAAGGGCAGCCACCACGCCATCGCCTTCTCGCCGGACGGCACGCATCTCGTCACGGCGATGCAGGAACCGTCCCTGCATGGCTGGCGCCTGTCGGACGGCCAGCACATGCGCATGTCGGGCTATCCGGGGAAGACGCGCAGCCTCGCCTTCACCTCGCGCGGCCGCTGGCTCGCGACATCCGGCGCGGAATCCGTCGTGCTCTGGCCCTTCTTTGGCGGCGGCCCGATGGGCAAGGCGCCGACGGAACTGGCCGGCGGGGA
Source organism: Falsiroseomonas oryziterrae (assembly GCF_021864505.1). Classification (GTDB taxonomy): domain Bacteria; phylum Pseudomonadota; class Alphaproteobacteria; order Acetobacterales; family Acetobacteraceae; genus Falsiroseomonas; species Falsiroseomonas oryziterrae. The sequence goes on along the minus strand of NZ_JAKJIB010000230.1, from coordinate 3,199 downwards.
CGAGGTGTTCTGCACCGCCGTCGCCTGCCACCCCCAGCATGAAGTCGTCGCCGCCGGTTTCGGCGACGGCCTGGTGCTGATCGCCGAGATCGCGAGCGGCAAGGTGGTGCCCGTCGCGCCGCCCACCGGCAGCCCGGTCTCGGCATTGTCCTGGAGCCCGAACGGCGCGCTGCTCGCCTACGGCACCGAAGCCGGCCATGCCGGCCTCATCGACCTGGCGAGGCGTCCCTGACAGCGCGGCTTCGCTCGCCCGCGCAACCTGCTCCCTCTCCCGCGAAGCGGGGGAGGGTCGGGGTGGGGGTTCCCCCGCGCCAGCCGCACAAGCTCAAGGAAGCCCGATGACCGTCCCGATCCTCGAAGCCAACGGCATGCGCATGCCGCGGCTCGGCCTCGGCACCTGGCCGATGAAAGGCGCCGAGTGCCAGGCCGCGGTGGAATCCGCGATCTCGCTCGGCTACCGGCACATCGACACCGCCGAGATGTACGGCAACGAGGACGCGGTCGGCGCCGCGCTCAAGGCCTGCGGCCTGCCGCGCGAGCAGCTCTTCGTCACGACGAAGGTGTGGAACGACAAGCCGCGGGGCGACGCGATCCGCCGCGCCTTCGACGCCTCGCTCGCGCGGCTGGCGACGCCCTATGTGGACCTCTTCCTGATCCACTGGCCGAGCCCGGAGCTCGATCTCCGCGACGCGCTGGCGACGCTCGGCGCGCTGCGCGCGGAGGGCCGCGCCAAGGCGATCGGCGTGTCGAACTTCCCGCCCGGCCTGCTGCGGCGCGCGATCGATCAGGGCGTGAACCTCGCCTGCCTGCAGGTCGAGTTCCACGTCTTCCTCGACCAGTCGAAGCTGCTCGGGATCACGCGCGCGGCCGGCATGGCGCTGACCGCCTACTCGCCGGTCGCCAAGGGGTCGAACCTCGACGTCCCTGTGCTGCGCGGCATCGCGGGCAAACATGGCGCGACGCCGGCGCAGGTCGCGCTCGCCTGGCTGCTCGCGCAGCCCGGCGTCGCGATGGTGCCGAAGGCGGCGTCGCCCGCGCGGCAGGAGGAGAACCTGGCCGCGCTCGACCTGCGCCTCGACGAGGACGACATGGCGGCGATCGCCGCCCTGCCGAAGGACCGTCGTTTCGTGAACCCGGCCGGGCTCGCGCCGGATTGGGTGAACGGCTGACGCGGATGTTTCCCGTCGCGGTGGAACCGCTGCGCGGGATGGGGTCTGTTAGCGGCGTCGCACCGCGAGGGGGACCGCATGTCGGACCATGACGACGACGAGGTGGACCTCGGCATCAGCCTGGAATCGGTTGCGCTGGTCGTGGACCACGCCCGCGCCCTGCAGGGCAAGGAGGAGGCCGGGCCCGAGCCGTCCGGCGAGGACGACGCCGGCGAGGCCGCGCTGCTGCGGGAGGCCCCGGACGACCTGACGGAGGGGTCGCTCCGCGCCTTCATCGGCGAACTGAACGAGGACGAGCAGGCGAGCCTGATCGCGCTTGCCTGGGTCGGCCGCGGCGACTACGGCGCGGACGAATGGGACGAGGCGCGCGCGCTGGCCGCCGAGCGCAACGAAGGCCGCGATGCCGCTGAGTACCTGCTGGCGATGGACAACCTCGGCGACCTGCTGGCCGAGGGCGTCGCCGCCTTCGGCCTCAGCATCGAGGACGTGGAGAGATAGGGCGGGCCTCAGGCGCGGTCGATGAGCGGCCCGCCGAGGCCCGCGATCTCGCGGATCAGCTTGCGCCGCACCGCGTTGCCGAAGGCCTCGAAGTCCTCTGCCGCGATGACGAAGGCGCCGGTGCCGCCGATCACGCTCTCCCGGAAATACTGGTCGAGCGGCACCGGCGGCGGCCGGCCGAAGGTCGGGCGGTCGTTCAGGATCGGCAGGCCGTTGATCGTGATGCCCTCCGCCACCGCGCGGTCGCGCGCCTGCTCGGCCGGGGGCCCGCTGTTGTTCACCCCGTCGCCGGAGACGTCGATCACCCGGCGCGTCGCCTCGTAGGGGCAGTCCGCCATCGCGCGCCGCGACGCCTCGATGCCGCCGGAGATCGAGGTCCAGGACAGCGAGGTGCGCGGCGCCTCCGCCAGCGCCTGCGACCAAGCCTCGGCCTCGCGCGCGTTGCCGATGCGGGTCCATGGGATCACCATGCGCTGGTACTCGATGCCGGCCCATTCGATGTAGCAGAGCGCGATGCCGCCCAGCATGCCGCCGCGGATCGCCTCCACCACCCGCGGGTCGGTGACGGCGTTGCGGTAGCCCTCGCGCTGCAGCCGCGCCTCGTCCTCGTCGATCGAGCGGCTGACATCCACCGCCAGCACCAGCGCGACATCCACCGGGTCGGCGGCGCGGGCGGGGCTGGAGGCAAGGCTGGGGGCGAGGGCCGCGGCGGCGCCGGCGGCGATCAGGCTCCTGCGGCGCATGGCGAGGCTCCCGTCGTGAGCCGCCATGGAACCGCAACCGGGGCCCTCGGTTCAAGCGCGCCGTGCCGCTGCTGGCCCGCGGGGCGGGGCCGTGCTAGCCCGGCATCTCCATCGCCAGCCTTGGAATCCCGATGTCGGACGCTCCTTCCTCACCCATCCCGCCCGCCCCGAATGGCGGCCAGAACGGCCAGCCCGCCGCGCCGCTGATGCTGAACCTGCAGTACACGCGCGACCTGTCCTTCGAAGTGCCGGGCGCGCCCGAGATCTTCGTCACGCTGCGGGAACAGCCGCGGGTGGATCTGTCGCTCGACGTGCAGGCCAAGAAGCTCGAGGGCCAGCAGAACGTCTACGAGGTGGCGCTGCAGATCCGCGCCGACGCCAAGGCCGGCGCGACCTCCTGCTTCATCGCCGAGCTCGCCTATTGCGGCGTCTTCACGGTGAACGTGGCGCCGGAGCACCTCGAGCCCGTGCTGCTGGTCGAGTGCCCGCGCCTGCTCTTCCCCTTCGCGCGCAACATCCTGGCCGACGTCACGCGCGACGGCGGCTTCCCGCCGGTGATGCTGTCGCCGATCGACTTCGTCGCGCTGTGGCAGTCCCGCCGCCAGGGCGGCGCCGCGCAGCCGCCGGTCGGCACCGCCTGAGTCGTTCGTTGCCCTCAGACGCCGGGCGGCGGCCATCCGGCCGCGTCACGCCGGAGGCGTGCCTTTCGGCACGACGCTTCGCGCCGGCCACGGACGCGCCGGGCGGGGCTGATGGTCTGGGCGCGGCGCGCCTTCGCGCGCCCGGCCC
>NZ_JAKJIB010000023.1 GCF_021864505.1 Falsiroseomonas oryziterrae | reverse complement strand
TGGAAGCCGCACCGCAGGCCGGCGAGGCGCGCGCGGCGCTGGCCGGCGTCCTGTTGCGCGACGCCGGCGGCACCTCGCGCGTCGTGCTGCCCTTCGACGTGCGCGGCCGCGCCCCGCTCGCGACCGATGCGGACGCGCCGGCCCAGGCCACAGCGATGGAAGCGGCTCTTGCCGATGCCTTCGCCGCGCTGGAGTCGGCCCTTCTCCGCCGCTGAGGCTCAGCCAGCCTCGCGCGCGAGAGCGATCGCCTGGCGCAGCGTGTCCATGTCGCCGATATGGTTGGCAAGCACCAGCACGAGCCGCGCATCCAACCGTCGCGACGCTTCCGCGTCGAGGCCGCGATGCGCCTCCACCAGCAGGGCGAAGAGCGCGTCGGGATCGGCCAGGCGGGGCCGCGTGTCGAGGGTCACCGCGCGATCTCCATGCTTGCGCCCGCCAGCGCCCTGTCATGCGCCGCGGCGATGGCGGCAGGATCGGGCGTGGCGAAGCGCGCGGCGACATGCTGGTCGGGACGGATCAGGACCGCGCCGCCCGCCGGCGCGGCGAAGCGGGCGCGGGCGAGCCCCGCATGGTCCCACAGCGCACCGGGCGTGCCGGCGTCGTCGACGAACACGGCCCGAACGCCGCGCGGCAAGGCGCCCGGCAGGGATGGTTCGGGCGGGCCGAAGACCAGCAGGCTGAACGCCCCGCCGAGGTGGCGCAGGAGCCAGTCCGGCGCGCCCTCGCGGAGCACCGGCGCATCCGGTGCAGGCGTCCCGGGCAGGGCGCCGCCGGCCCAGCCTTCGGGGCCGTTCAGGACGCTTCCCGTATAGGTGCTCGGCCGCGACAGCCGCCCCGAATTCACCACCGGCCGGGCGAAGGCGTGACGCGCGGCGAGTTCGAGCACCGCGTCGCGATAGGCCCGTGCGGCCTCGCCCTTCGGGGTGATGAACTCCGTGCTGCGCGTCGAGTTCAGGATGTTCTCGTCGGTCGCCGGGATGCGCTCCGCGTCGTAGCTGTCGAGCAGCGCCTCCGGCGCGCGTCCCTGCAGCACGAAGGCGAGCTTCCAGGCGAAGTTGTCCGCATCCTGCACGCCCGCATTCCCGCCACGCGCACCAAAGGGGCTGACCTGGTGCGCGGCATCGCCGGCGAAGATCACGCGCCCATGCCGGAAGCGCTCGAGCCGCCGGCACCGGAAGGTGTAGACGCTGACCCATTCCAGCTCAAAGGGCACCTGCTCTCCCAACATGGCGCGCACGCGCGGGATCACGCGCTCCGGCCGCTTCTCCTCCTCCGGATCCGCGTCCCAGCCGAGCTGGAAGTCGATCCGCCAGACATCGTCCGGCTGCTTGTGCAGCAGCACCGACTGGCCGGGGTGGAAGGGCGGGTCGAACCAGAACCAGCGCTCGGTCGGGAACCCGACGTCGCCCTTGATGACGACGTCCGCGATCAGGAACCGGTCGCGGAAGACCTGGCCCGTGAAGGGCAGGCCCATGCTGTCCCGGATGAAGCTCCGCGCGCCATCGCAGGCCAGCAGCCAGTCGGCGTGCAGCACATAGCTGCCGTCCGGCGCCTCGACAGCCAGCGTCGCGCCATCCGCGCGCGGCGTGACGGCGCCGATGCGGTGCTTCCAGCGCAACTCGACGCCGGCGGCGCGACAGGCCTCCACCAGCCATTCCTCGGCGTAGTACTGCTGCAGGTTCACGAAGGCCGGGTATTCGTGGCCCTCCTCCGGCAGCAGGTCGAACGCGTAGGCCTCGCGGTCGCGGTGGAAGACGCGGCCGGTCTTCCAGGTGATGCCCTTCTCGAGGAATCGCGCGCCCAGCCCGAGCCGCCCGTAGATCTCGAGCGTCCGCTTCGCGAAGCAGATCGCGCGCGATCCGAAGGACACCGTGTCGTCGTCGTCCAGCACGACCACCTGCACGCCCTGCTGCGCGAGGTCGAGCGCCAGCGTCAGGCCCACCAGGCCGGCGCCCCCCACCACGACCTGGCGCCGTTCCTCCGCCGCCGGGATCGGCGCCGGGGCGTAGCGCGGGTTGGCGTAGGTTGCCGGCATCTCAGCCATGCACCTCGGCGGATTTCATGGGCGTCCCATGCTCCAGCGCGCGCCACATCTCGACGTCGCGCTCCGCGGTCCAGATGCGTGGGTGGTCCAGCCCCTTCGCCTCGTCATAGGCGCGCGTGACGTTGAAGGGCATGCAGTGCTCGAAGATCACCCACTGCCCGTATTTCGGCCGCATGAAGCCCACCGCGTCGTCGTAGATCGCCTTGAGGTCCCAGCCCTTCTCGACGCCCTGCCGGACGCGGGCGAAGAGGTCGGAGGTGAAGGCGCGGGTCCCCGCAATGGCTTCCGCGCATTCTGCCTTCGACATCAGCGCGCGGCCGCGCCCCGGCACCATCTTCTCCGGGCCGAGCGCGCTGATCGCGTCCAGCGTCGCCGGCCAGTCGGCGAAATGCGCGTCGCCGCAATACGGCGTGGCGCCGAACTCCACCGTGTCGCCGGCGAACAGCACCTTCTCCTTCGGCAGCCAGACCACCGTATCGCCGGCGGTGTGGCTGCGCCCGACATGGATCACCTGCGCCTCGCGCTCGCCCAGCCAGAGCGTCATGCGTCGCTGGAAGGTATGGGTCGGCCAGGTCAGGCCGGGGATCGTCTCCTTCCCGCGGAACAGCCGCGGGAAGCGGCCGATCTCGCTGTCCATGTCCTGCTGCCCGCGCTCAACGATCAGTGCGCGCGTCGCGTCCGATGCGATGACGGCCGGCGTTCCGTAGCCGGCGACGCCCAGCACGCGGACCGCGTGATAATGGCTCAGCACGACCTGGGTGACGGGCTTGTCGGTGACGGCGCGGATCCGCGCGATCACGTCCTGGGCCATGGCGGGGGTGGCCTGCGCGTCCACCACGACCACCCCGTCCCGCCCCACGATCACGCCAGAATTCGGGTCGCCCTCGGCCGTGTAGGCATAGAGGCCCGGGCCCAGCTCGTCGAAGGAGACGTTCTTCTCGGCGAGGTCGTTGGTCGATGCAAATCCTGACATGGCCCTTCCCCTCGGCACGCTGCCGGGCGCGCCTTTGCCGCAAAGGTGGCATGCGGCACGGCCCAGGCAAGCGCGGCCAGGGCACCGGAGCGGCGCCGCGGCGGGCGCAACCCCAGATGGAACAAGTGAACATGAAGGAAATGCACATTTTCTCAGCCGTCGACCGGCACTAGCTTGCCTTCGTCGGAAGGCTCCTGCGGCGGCGGGTCCGACTCGAGTTGGGGAAGAGACGACGTCGGACATGAGCCGAGCCACCACCACGCTGACCCCCTTGCCGGGCGCCTGCGCGGCCTGTGCCGTGCGCCCCTTCGCCCTGTTCCGGGTCATCCCCCAGGCTCGGGTCGGCGAGATCGCCCGCGTGCGCTCCGGCGTGCGCCTCGTGCGCGTCGGGGAAGCCATCCGCGACCGGGTCTTCACCCTGTATGCGGGCTGGGCCTTCACCTGGACGGCGACACCGGACGGCCGGCGCCAGATCCTGGACTTCCATCTGCCCGGCGATCTGGTGGAGCGCGCGGAAGACGGGGCCGAGGTCGAGGCGCTGACCGATGCATCCTTCTGCATCCTTTCGCGCGAGCGCCTCTGCGAGTTCATGGGCCGCGACCCGAGCCTCGCGCTGTCCTATGCCGAAGGTTTGACCCGCGACCGGGCCCGGCTGCGCGAGCGCCTGACCAGCCTCGGACGGCGCGACGCGGTGGGTCGTGTGGCGCACCTGCTGCTCGAGATCCATGGCCGCATCCAGCGGCGCGGCGGCGGCGACTCCCGCGGTGCCCCGGTGCCGCTGAAGCAGGCGCACATCGCCGATGCGCTCGGGCTCTCCGTCGAGCATGCCAACCGCGCTCTCGCCGTGCTCCGCAAGGACGGCATCGCCACCCTGGCGAAGGGCCGGCTCGACATTCTCGATCGCGACGCGATGGAGGAGGTCGCCGGCTGGGATGGGCCGCCCGCCGTCGAGCCCCTGGCACCACGCACCGCCGTCGTCTGACGACTTCAACGCCGCGCGGCTTTCGGTCTAGCTTCGTCGTCGGAACGGACCGGAGAGAGTTGCTGCAATGCGCTTGCGTCGTGCGCTGATCTTCGCCGCCCTCTTGCTCGCGGCCGGGCCGGCGCGTGCGCAGACGGTGGACCCGTCCTTCAATCTCGTGAATCGCAGCGGCCAGACGATCAACGAGATCTATGTCTCGCCGGTGACGCAGCCGAACTGGGGCCGTGACCTGCTCGGCGCCGAGGTCCTGCCGAACGGCCGCGCCTTCCCGGTGCGAATCGCGCCCTCGGCCGGCTGCCGGCAGGACGTGCGTGTCGTCTACGCCGATGGCCGGCCGGAAGAACGGCGCAACGTGGACACCTGCGCGATTGCGGAGATGGTGTTCGGCACGGCCGCGCCTGCCGCGCCACGACAGGGCGGCACCGGAGCGAACCCCTCATTCAACCTGGTGAATCGCGGCGCGCAGCCGATGCGCGAGGTCTACGTTTCCTCGGCGCGCGAGACGACCTGGGGCGCGCAGCGCCTGCAGCAGCCCCTGCAGCCAGGCGCCCACCTGCCCGTCAGCCTGCCGCTCGACGATTGCGTGAACGACGTCCGCGTCGTGTGGGCGGACGGCCGTGCCGAGGAACGCCGGCAGGTGGACACCTGCCGGCTCGTCAACCTCGTCTTCCAATAGGCGACGCCCGCGGAAGCCTGCCGGCCTCCGCGGCGTCGCTGCCCTTCATCAGGCGGCGTGCAGCGCCTTCCACACCGTCTCCGGCGTCGCCGGCATGTCCACCACCTTGCCGCCGAGGGCGTCGACCAAGGCGTTGATGACCGCGGGCGGCGAGCCGACGGCGCCCGCCTCGCCCGCGCCCTTCACGCCGAGCGGATTGGTCTGGCAGTCCACCTCGATCAGGTCGACGTCGATGTCCGGCAGGTCGTCCGCGCGCGGCAGCGCGTAGTCCATGAAGGAGGCCGAGAGCAGCTGGCCCGAGCCGTTGTCGTAGGCGGTCCGTTCGAACAGCGCCTGGCCCAGCCCCTGCGCCACGCCGCCATGCACCTGGCCGCGTACGATCAGCGGGTTCAGCGCGTGGCCGACATCGTCCACCACGATGTAGCGCGGCACGCTGACCACGCCGGTCTCCGGGTCCACCTCCACCTCGGCGACGTGGCAGCCATTCGGGAAGGTGTGCGCCTCGATCTTCGCCGTCTCCATCGCATCGAGCAGGATGGCGGACTGACCGGCCGCGACGCGCTTCCGCTGCGCCGCTGCCAGATCAAGGATGCCGACGCCGCGGTCGGTGCCCGCCACCGCGAAGCGCCCGTCCTTCGGCGTGAACTCGATATCGGCGACCGCCGCCTCCAGGTGCTCGGCCGCCGCCTGCTTGCCCTTCTCGATCACGCTCGCAGTCGTCACCAGGATCGCCTGGCCTTCCGAGTAGAGGCTGCGCGCGCCGCCCGTTCCGCCGCCATCCGGCAGCGTCTCGGAATCGCCCTGCTTCACGCGGATCCTGTCCACGGGCACGCCGAGTTCATGGCTGGTGAGCATGGCATAGGCCGTCTCGTGCCCCTGGCCGGTGCTCTGCGTGCCGACATAGACGTCCACCATCCCGTCCTCGGCGAAGACCACCTTGGCGTTCTCCGTTGGGCCGCCGCCCGTCGCCTCGAGGTAATAGGCCACGCCGATGCCGCGCTTCTTGCCCCGGCGCGCAGCCTCCGCCCGCCGTCCCTCGAAGCCCGCCCAGTCGATCTTCGTCAGTGCCGCATCGAACAGCGTCGCGAAATCGCCGCTGTCGTAGCGCTGGCCCATCGCGGTGACGTAGGGCATCGCGCTCTGCGGCACCATGTTGCGCTTGCGGAGCTCGATCCGGTCGATCTTCAGCTCGCGCGCCGCTGTGTCGATCAGGCGCTCGACCAGGTAGTTCGACTCCGGCCGCCCGGCGCCGCGATAGGCATCCACCGGGACGGTATGCGTCATCACGCCGAGCACGTTGGCGTGGATCGCCTCGAAGCCGTAGACGCTGGCAAGCACCTTGGTGCCGGCGCCGGTCGGGATGAAGGGTGCGAAGGTGTTGAGGTAAGCGCCCATGTTCGCCCAGTTCTTCGTGCGCAGCGCGAGGAACTTGCCGTTCGCGTCCAGCGCCAGCTCGCCGAGCGTGATGTTGTCGCGCCCATGCGTGTCGGACTGGAAGGCCTCCGTCCGCTCGGAGGTCCACTTCACCGGCCGCCCGACCTGCTGCGCGGCGAAGGCGACCAGCACATGCTCTGCATAGAGATAGAGCTTCATGCCGAAGCCGCCGCCGACATCGGGCGTGACCACGCGGACGCGCGCCGGGTCGATCTTGAAGACGGTGTTGGCCAGCAGGTTGCGCACCAGCCAGGAGCCCTGGGTGTTGGTGTGAACCGTCAGCCGCTCGCCCTCCCAGGCGGCCACCGCGGCGCGGGCTTCCATGGACGCCACCACGACGCGGTTGTTCACCACCGTCAGGCGCGTGACATGCGCGGCGCGCGCGAAGGCGGCGTCGGCCTTCGCCTTGTCGCCGGCTTCCCAGTCGAAGGCGATGTTGTTCTTCGCCTCCGGCCAGACCAGCGGCGTGCCGGGCTCATGCGCCGTGGCAAGGTCGGTCGCGGCCGGCAGCACGTCGTACTCCACCAGCACGGCCTCGGCGCCGTCTCGGGCGGCCTGGAGCGTCTCGGCCACGATGAAGGCGACAGGGTCGCCGACATGGCGGACGGTATCGGTGACAAGCGCCAGCCGCGGCGTCTCGGCGCGCGGCGTGCCGTCGCGGTTCTTGAGCGGGATGACGCAGGGAACCGGGCCCAGTCCCGCCTTCTCGAGGTCGGCGCCCGTGATCACAGCGAGCACGCCGGGAATGGCGCGCGCCGGCGCCGTGTCGATCGAGGTGATGCGCGCATGGGCATGCGGGCTGCGCAGCACCACGCCATGCGCCTGTCCCGGCATGCCGATGTCGTCGGTATAGCGTCCCTGTCCCGTGAGCAGCCGCGGGTCCTCGACGCGCCGCACCGACTGGCTCAGGCCGAACTTCGCCATGGTCTCCGTCCCCAACTCCGTGTCCGTCCCATCATCTGACGGCTTCGGCCCGTTCGGGAAGGGGGCAACCGGGCGGCACGGTCCGCGTTCGCCGCCATGAGGACCCCGCGCCGCCCGGCTTGCCCCCGGGTGGCGCGGCGTGAGCGGTTGGGCGCCAAAGGCGGGCGCACCGATGATCGTCAACGGGGAGATCCGTTCATGCGCTTGATCCGCGCCGCCCTTGCCGCCCATCTGCTGTCCGGCTTGCCCGGCGCCATGCCCGCCTTTGCGCAGTCGAGCACCCAGGCCGAGGCCCTGCGCGCGCTGCGCGAGGCGGAGGGCGAGTTGCGCGACACCATCAGGCGCTTCGACGAGGGGGGGCTGCCACGCGGCATGGTCGTCTCGCGGCTCCGCCAGGCGCTGAACGAGGTGGAGCGGGCCATGCTGCGCCTGCCGGCCGACGCTCGTCAGGGGCCGCCCTGGCAGACCGCGGTGCGAGAGGTGAGCCAGGCGATGGCGGCGCTGCGCGATGAAGCCGCCGACCCCGCCGCGGCCCGCGCCGCGGCCGGCGAGGCGCTGGGCACCCTCCCGGCGCTTCGGGGGGAGGAGACGGGGTCGTCCGGCGGCTGACCGCCCCCCGCTACTCCGCCACCACCGGCCGCGCGTCGCGCCGGAACCGCGCCTTCACCTTCTCCCGCATCGTCTGGAAGACGACGTAGAGCATCGGGATCATGAAGATCCCGATCAGCGACGCCATGATCATGCCGCCGAAGACGGGCGTGCCCACGGCGCGGCGAGAGGCCGAGGCCGCACCGGTCGCGATGACCAGCGGCACCAGGCCCAGGATGAAGGCGACCGAGGTCATCATCACAGCGCGGAAGCGCAGCCGCGCCCCCATCACTGCGGCCTCACGGATCGGCTTGCCGGCCTCGCGCTGCTCCTTCGCGAACTCGACGATCAGGATCCCGTTCTTCGCCGCCAGGGCAATCAGCACCACGAGCCCGACCTGCGCGTAGATGTCGAGCGCCATGCCCGTCACCCCGATCGCCGCGAAGGACCCGAGGACGCCGACCGCGATCGACAGCAGCACCGGAACCGGGATCACCCAACTCTCGTACAGCGCGACGAGGAACAGGTAGGCGAACAGCACCGCGAGCGCGAGGATCAGCCCGGTCTGGCCCGCCGCCTGCTTTTCCTGGAAGGCGGTGCCGGTCCATTCGAAGCTGTAGCCCTGCGGCAGGACGCGCTCCGCGATGTCCTCCATCGCCGCCAGCGCCGCGCCGGAGGACACGCCCGGCGCCGGCGCGCCTTGGATCGCGACCGAGCGGACGTTGTTGAAGCGGTTGATCGTCTGCGGCCCAAGCACGATCCGCGCATCCGCGACGGAGCGCAGCGGCACCATCTCGCCGCGGCTGTTGCGCACATGGATCCGCCAGAGGTCGGGGATATCGTCGCGGTCCAGCGCCTCGGCCTGGATGTTCACCTGCCAGGACCGGCCGAACAGGTTGAAGTCGTTGATGTAGAACCCGCCGAGCGTGGTCTGGAGCGCGGCGAAGATGTCGCTGATGCGGATGCCGAGCGCCTGCGCCTTGTCGCGGTCCACATCAAGGAAGAGGGAAGGGGTGTTCGCCGCGAAGGTCGAGAAGACGCGTGCCAGCCGCGGATCCTGGTTCGCGGCGACCACGAGGCCGAGCATGGCCGAGGCCATCTCCTCCGGTGGCCTGCCCTCGAGGTTCTGCAACTGGAACTGGAAGCCCGAGCCCGTGCCGAGGCCGATGATCGGCGGGATGTTGAAGGCGAAGGTATTGGCCGTCAGGATCTGCTGCGTCGCGCCGAAGACCCGTCCGATCGCCGCGAAGACGCTTTCCTGCGCCGCGGTGCGGTCGGCGAAGGGCTTCATCCGCACCACGATGAACGCCGAGTTCGACTGCGCGCCGCCATCGACGAGGCTGAAGCCGACGATGGACAGCACACGGTCCACGCCCGGCGTGCCCTGGATCATGCCCTCGATCTGCTCCACCACCGCGCGCGTGCGGGACAGGCTCGCGCCCTGGGGCAGCTGGGTCTGCACGAAGAAGGCGCCCTGGTCCTCCTCGGGCAGGAAGCCCTGCGGAGTGCGGTTCGACAGCCACCATGTGCCGCCTGCGAAGACCGCCGTCAGCACCAGCGAGATGACGGAGATCCGCACAAGCCGCGCCACGATGTCGCCGTAGCGGTCGCGCACCCAGTCGATGCCCCGCATCACCGTCGCCAGCACGCCCTTCCGAGGCCCGTGGTGCGGCCGCAGGAACACCGCGCACAGCGCGGGCGAGAGGGTCAGCGCATTGATCGCCGAGATCACCATGGCGACCGAGACGGTGACCGCGAACTGCGCCATCAGCACGCCCGACAGGCCAGGGATGAAGCCGATGGGCACGAAGACGGACAGCAGCACCAGTGTGATCGCGATGATCGGCCCGGTGATCTGCGACATGGCCTTCTTCGTGGCCTCTGCCGGCGTCAGATGCGGCTCCTCCTCCATCACGCGCTCGACGTTCTCGACCACCACGATGGCGTCGTCGACGACGATGCCGATCGCCAGCACCATCGCCAGCAGCGACACGGTGTTGGCCGAGAATCCGACCAGCAGCAGCACCGCGAAGGTGCCGATCAGGCTGACCGGAACGGCGATCACCGGGATGATCGTCGCGCGCAGGCTGCCGAGGAACAGCAGCACCACGATGACCACGAGCACGAAGGCCTCGAGCAGGGTCTTGATCACCTCGTGCATCGTCTCCACGACGAAGGTCGAGGTGTCGTAGAAGACCTGGGTCCGCATCCCGTCCGGGAAGCGGCGCGACAGGTCGTCGAGCGTGCGCGAAAGGTTCGCCGCTGCCGTAACCGCGTTGGCGCCTGGCGAGAGATAGGTTGCGACGGTGACCGCCGGCCGGCCGTCCAGCCGGCTCTCGGTGTCCATGCGCGCCGCGCCGAGTTCGATGCGCGCCACGTCGCGCACGCGGAGCAGCGACCCGTCTTGGTTGGCGCGGATCACGATGGCGCCGAATTCCGCCGGCGAGGTCAGGCGGCCCTGGGTCTGCAGGTTGATCTGGAACTGCTGGTCGTCCGAGATCGGCTGCGCGCCGATGCGCCCCACCGCCGCCTGGACGTTCTGCGCCTGGATCGCCTGGATGACGTCGGACGGCGTCAGGTTCAGGCTGATCAGCCGATCCACCTCGAACCAAATGCGCATGGAGTAGTCCATCGCGCCGAAGATCATCACGGAGCCGATGCCCGGCACGCGGGCCAGGCGGTCCAGCATGTTGATCGTGATGTAGTTCGAGATGAACAGGCTGTCGTGCTGCGGGTTGTCCGATGTCACGGCGATGAACTGCAGCACCGCGGAGGACTGCTTGCGCACCGTCACGCCGGCGCGCTGGACCTCCTGCGGCAGCCGCGCCAACGCCTGCTGGACGCGGTTGTTCACGTTCACCGTCGCGATGTCCGGGTTGGTGCCCAGCGCGAAGGAGACCGACAGCGCATAGGTCCCGTCATTGGCGCTGTTCGAGGACATGTAGATCATGCCCTCCACGCCGTTCACCGCGCTCTCGATCACCTGCGCGACCGTGGATTCCACCACCGAGGCCGAGGCGCCGGGATAGGTGGCGTTCACCGAGACCTGCGGCGGGACGATGTCCGGGAACTGCGCGACCGGGATCCGCAGCATCGCGAGCCCGCCCGCGAGCGTCAGGAGGATGGAGATCACGATCGCCAGCCGCGGGCGATCGACGAAGACGGCGGAGATCATGGCGCGCGCGGTCCTGTCGTGCCCGGGCTCAGCCGCGCGGCGCCTGGGCGGCGCCCGGAGCGCGTATGGCCGGCGGTGCGGCCGGGGCGGCCTGCACCGGCTGGCCGGGGCGCACACGCTGCACGCCTTCGGTCACCACGGTCTCGCCGCCTTCAAGGCCACGCTCGATCACGACCTGGTCGGCCACGCTGCGACCCAGCGTTACCCCGCGGCGCTGCGCGCGGTTCTCCCGGTCCACGACGAGCACGAAGTTGCCCTGCTGGTCCTGCAGCACAGCCGCGCGCGGGATGACGACGGACGGGACCGGCTCCGCGCCCTCGACGAAGACAGTGACGAACATGCCGTCGATCAGCGGCCGTTCCGGCTCGCCGGTCGGCCCGGCCTCCGACCGCAGCGGGTTCGGCATCACCGCGCGGATCAGCAACGTATCGGTGTCGCGGTTCACCTGGGTGTCGATGAACTCGATGCGGCCGGCTTGGTTGAAGATCTGCCCGCTTGCCAGCCGGATGCGCACCCTCACCGCGGCGACTCCGCCCCGCCCCTCGAACCGGTCGCGCAACTCGATCCCGGTCCGCAGGCTGACCGGGAAGGCGACCCGCATCGGGTCCTGGCTCACGATCGTTGCGAGCGGCCCCGCATCTGGCCCGACCACGGCGCCGGGCGAGAAATTGGCACGGCCGATCTTTCCGGCGAAGGGTGCGGTGATCTCGGTGTAGCCGAGGTTGATGTTGGCGACCCTGAGCTGCGCCTGCGCGCCGAGAAGCGTGGCTTGCGCGGCGCGCTGGGCGGCCGTCGCATCGTCCACGCGGGCCTGGGTGCCCGCCTGGGTCCGCACCAGCTCCCGCGCGCGGTTCAGCTGGATCGTGGCGTTCGCCAGTTCGGCCTCGGCCGAGGCGACCTGTGCCGCCGCCTGCGCCACCTGGGCCTCGAAGGGCGCGCGTTCGAGCCGGAAGAGCAGCTGGCCCTCGGTGACTTCCTGGCCCTCGCGGAACAGCCTCTCCTGCAGGAAGCCGGTGACACGGGCGCGCAGGTCCACCCGGTCGATCGCCTCGATCCGGCCGACGAACTCGGTGCTCTCGGTGATCGGGCGACGCTCGGCCGTGATCACGCCGACCGCGGGCGGACCCTGCGGACCGGGCTGCGACGCGGCCGGCAGGGCGGAAAGCAGGAGCACAGCCAGCAGGCTGGCGCGAAGGACAAGCATGCGAGACATCCAGGATCGGCCTGCATGCCAAACGCGTCGCCGCGCCCGCGTCAAGTGAAGCCTTGTCCGGGTCGCTCTTGTCAGCCGCGTGCCGCCTCGAACGCCGCAATTTCGGGCAAGAGCGTCATGGTCAGCCCGATCTCGTCCAGCCCGCGCAACAGGCAGTCGCGCGAGAAGGCGGGGATGGTGAACCCGTAGGCAAGGGCGCCAGGTCCGTCCACGCGCTGCGCCTCGAGGTCCACCGTGATCTCCGCGCCGGGCGTCTCCGTCACCGCCATCCGCAGCGCGGCGCAGGCCGCCTCGGGCAGGCGCACCGGCACCAGCCCGTTCTTGAGCGCGTTGCTGAAGAAGATGTCGCCGAAGCTCTCGGCGATCACGCAGCGCAGACCCATCGCGAGCAGGGCATAGACCGCCGCCTCGCGCGACGACCCCACGCCGAAGTTGCGCTGCGCAACCAGGATGCCGGCACGGTCATAGGGCGGGCGGTTGAGCACGAACTCCTCGCGCGGCGCACCCTCGGGCGTGAAGCGCAGGTCGTGGAAGCCGTAGGTCGGATAGCGTTCGTCCCGCGGCCGGCGCAGGAAGCGCGCGGGCAGGATCTGGTCGGTGTCCACGTTGGACATTTCGAGCGGCGCGGCGATCGCCGTGACCAAGGTGAAAGGCTCCGGCACGACGCTCAACCCTCCGCCGCGACCAGCCGGCCCGCGACCGCCGAGGCGGCCGCCGAGGCCGGCGAGACCAGATGCGTCCGCGCCCCGCGCCCCTGCCGGCCGACGAAATTGCGGTTGGAGGTGGAGGCGCAACGCTCCCCCTCCGCCACGCTGTCGCCGTTCATCGAGACGCAGAGCGAGCAGGCGCTCTCCTCCCAGCTCGCGCCCGCCTCGGTGAAGATTCGGTCGAGCCCTTCCGCTTCCGCCTGGCGCTTCACGCTGGTCGAGCCCGGCGAGACGAGCATCGGCACGGCGATCCGCCGGCCCTTCAGCACCGTGGCGGCGGCCCGCAGATCCTCCAGCCGCGAATTGGTGCAGGAGCCGAGGAAGACGCGGTCGAGCTTCACGTCGGCGAGCGCCTCGCCGCCCGCGAGCCCCATGTAGTCGAGGCTGCGCTGCCAGGCCTTGCGGCGCGCCTCGTCCGGGGCCTGCTCGGGACGTGGCACGCGGCCCGACAGTGGCACCGCCTCCTCCGGGCTGGTGCCCCAGGTGGCCATCGGCGCGATGCGCCCCGCGTCCAGTCGCACCTCCTGGTCGAAGCCGGCATCCTCGTCGCTGCGCAGATGCGCGATGTCCACCGGCTTCGCGAAGGGTCGCCCGGCCAGCCAGGCGAGCGTCGTCGCGTCCGGGGCGACCATCCCGGTGCGAGCGCCCGCCTCGATCGCCATGTTGCAGAGGGTGAGCCTTCCCTCGACCGACAGCGCGCGCACAGCGGTGCCGGCGAACTCGATGGCGCCCCCCTGCGCCCCGCCCGTGCCGATCTCCGCGATCAGCGCCAGCGCCATGTCCTTGGCGGTGCTGCCCTCCGGCAGCGTGCCGTCGAAGGTCACACGGATCTGCCGCGGCAGGGACTGCCAGATCGTCTGCGTGGCGAAGACATGCGCGACCTCGCTGGCGCCGATGCCGAAGGCGAGCGCGCCGAGCGCACCGTGGCTGCTCGTGTGGCTGTCGCCGCAGACCACGGTCATGCCCGGCAGCGTCAGGCCGAGCTCGGGGCCGGCGACGTGCACGATGCCCTGCCGCGGGTCCGCCATCTCGAAGGCACGGATGCCGGCCTCCCGCGCATTCCGCTCGAAGGTCTCGATGATGCCGCGGATCTCGGGGTCGGCGATGGCCGCGGTGCTGCGCGCCCGCGTCGGCGCGTAATGGTCGCCGAAGCCGAAGGACAGGTCGGGCCGGCGCACCTTCAGGCCGCGCGCGCGGAGCATGTTGAAGGCGTGGAAGCTGCCCTCGTGGAAATAGTGCCGGTCCACGTAGAGCAGGCAGAGCCCGTCGTCGCGCCGGTGCACGACATGAGCGTCCCAGATCTTTTGGAAGAGCGTCCTCGGCATGGTGCGGGCAAGCTGCGTCCGCGGCGGCTGGACCGCAAGGCCCCCTCACGGCAGGGTGCCCGCATGTGGTTCGATCCGCCCCGCCCGATCGCGGCGACCCTGCTCTCGCGCCTGCCCGACACGCTGCGCCGCCCGAAGCCCAGCGCCTGGGCGCAGGCCAACCGCGGCGGTGCTGCGATCGACAGCTTCCTCGAAGGACCCTGCTTCGACGCGGCCGGCAACCTCTTCTGCGTGGACATTCCGCACGGCCGCGTCTTCCGCGTCGCCGGCAGCCACTGGGAGACGGTGATCGAGTACGAGGGCTGGCCGAACGGCCTCGCCGCCCGCGGGACCGAGCTGGTCGTCACCGACTATCGTCACGGGCTGCTGTCGCTCGATCCGCGCGACGGCGCCATGGCGCCGATCCTGGAGACGGTGGTGTCCGAGGGCTTCCGCGGGCTGAACGACGTGATCCTGCATCCGGACGGCTCCCTGCTCTTCACCGACCAGGGCCAGACCGGGCTGCAGGATCCGACCGGACGCGTCTGGCGCCTGCATGCCGATGGCCGCGTGGATCGGCTGATCGCCAACGGACCGAGCCCGAACGGCCTCGTCCTGAACCGGTCGGCGACGCATCTGATGGTCGCGATGACCCGCAGCTGCGAGGTCTGGCGCTTCGCCCTGCGCCCCGACCCTATTGTCGGCAAGGCGAACCTCTTCTTCCGCACGCCGGCCGGCACCTCCGGGCCCGACGGGCTGGCGGTGGACGCGCATGACCGGTTGTTCGTGGCCAATCCGGGCCATGGTCAGGTCTGGGTGGTGGACCCGCATGGCGTCTGCACCCACCGGGTGGACTGCACCGCCTTCGGCCGCATGCCGACCAACTGCACCTTCGCGCCGGACGGCCGCACGCTGGTGATCAGCGAGAGCGACTCCGGCTGTCTCCTCGCCGCCGAGATCCCGCCGCCATGACCTCGCCCACGCCGCTCAAGGGCCTGAACGTCGTCGAGTTCACCCACATGGTCATGGGCCCGACGGTGGGCATGACGCTCGCCGATCTCGGCGCCTCGGTCGTGAAGGTGGAGCCCGCGCCGGACGGCGACACCACGCGCCGCCTCACCGGATCCGGCACCGGCTTCTACCCCGCCTTCGGCCGCGGCCGCCGCAGCCTCGCGGTGGACATGAAGGCGCCGGAGGGCATGGCGCTGGTCAGGCGCCTTGTCGCCCGCGCCGATGTCGTGGTGGAGAACTTCCGCCCCGGCGCGATGGCGAAGCTCGGCCTCGGCTACGCGCAGCTCTCGGCCGAGAACCCGCGCCTGGTCTATTGCTCCTGCAAGGGATTCCTGCCCGGCCCCTACGAGCACCGCACCGCGCTCGACGAGGTCGTGCAGATGATGGGTGGCCTCGCCTACATGACCGGGCCGGAAGGACGGCCGCTGCGCGCGGGCAGCAGCGTCATCGACATCATGGGCGGGCTCTCCGCCGTCATCGGCATCCTCGCCGCGCTGCGCGAGCGCGAGGCGACGGGACGCGGCGGCGAGGTGCAGGCCGGCCTGTTCGAGACGGTCGCGCTGCTGATGGCGCAGCACATGGCGCAGACCGCGATCACCGGCACGGCGCCGCCGCCCATGTCGGTGCGCACGCCGGCCTGGCCGGTCTACGACGTCTTCGACACCGCGGATGGCGGCCAGGTCTTCGTCGGCGTCGTCACCGACACGCAATGGCCCGCCTTCTGCGAGGCCTTCGGCCTGCAGGACCTCGCCGCCGATCCCTCGCTCGCCACCAAGCAGCAGCGCGTGCTGGCCCGCGGCCGCACCCTGCCGCGCGTCGCCGACGCGCTGCGGCGCTGGACCAAGCCAGACCTCATGGCGACGTGCGAGTCGCTCGGCCTGCCCTTCGCACCGATTGGCAAGCCGGCCGATCTGTTCGACGACCCGCACCTGCAGGGCTCCGGCGGGCTCGTGCCGATCACCCTGCCGGGCGGGAGCACGACCGCCTTGCCGGCGCTGCCCGTCGCGCTGGACGGCGCGCGGCCCGGCGGCGCCGGCGACCTCCGGCCGCCCGGTGCGGACGGGGCCGAGATCGCGGCCGAACTCGGCTACTCCGAGGCGGAGATCGCCGCGCTGCTGGACAAGCGGGTCCTGACCGTCAGCGGGCGATGAAGATCGGCACCGGGCAGTCGCGCAGCAGCACGTCGGTCGTGCTGCCGACCAGCATCCGGATCAGGCTCGAGCCGCCGAAGGCGCCCATCACCATCATCCGCGCACCGGTCGCCCCGACGGCAGCGAGCACCGCCTCCGCCACGTCGCGTCCGGTGAGCGGCAGCGGCTCCGCCGCAATGCCGCGCGTGGCAAGGATCGCCACGCCCTCATTCGCCAGCCGCAAGGCATCGTCCCGTCCAGCGCCCAGCGCCGCGACCCGCACCGGCTGACCTCCTGCAAGCCCGAGCAGCGCGAACAGGTGAAAGGCTTCGCGGGCCGGCGCCGAGCCGTCATAGGCCGCGAGCACCGGGCCCTTCAGGGCCAGCGACGCGCCCGGGGGCACCACCAGCAGCGGTCGCGCGCCGTCGCGCAGCAACGCCTCGATCACCGGCGCCACGCCGCCATCCGCCTGCTCGCGGCCCAGCGTGCAGTCGCGGCCGAGCACGATCAGGTCATGCGTCGCTCCCGCCTTCACCAGCGCCGGCTCGGGCGCGTCTTCGAGCCGCACCGTCTCGTAGGACAGGCCGCCGGCCGCGGCCGCGCAGTCCGCGAGCGCCGCCTCGGCCTCGCGTTCCGCCTGCTCGGTCAGCGCCGCGTCGCGGTGCGCCTTGAAGGCGCCGGCACCCAGCGGCACCGCCTCGTGACCGTCCTGCGTATGCGGTCGGTCCAGCACGACCGCGGCCGTCAGCTTCGCGCCCGTCGCGCGCGCCAGGGCGATGGCGGCGTCGCGCGCGGCGACCGCGCCCGGGGTATCGTCGAGCGCCACCAGGATGCTGCGCAGCATGGTCCGGTCCTCCTGCAACCAGGGTAGAGCAGCCGGCAGCATCGCGGCAGCCCCGCCGGTCAGTGGCAGGCCGCGCAGGTGGCGGCCGCCATCCGCCCCACCGTTCCGCCCGCCTGCACCCCCGTGGTCAGCAGGAGATGGCCGAGCAGCGCGCCGCCCAGGATCCCGCCGAGCACCGCCACCATGATCAGGATGCGTCTCATGCGCGCCTCCCTCCCTCGGTGCGGGACAGGCTAGCGCTGCCGCCGCAGTACCAGGAAGCCGATCGAGCACAGGATCAGCCCGCCCGCGAAGGTGCTGAGCGCCGCGGCGACGCCGCCCCAGCCCGCCATCAGCCCCGACAGCCCCTGCAGCACCGCGGCGCCCAGGAAGAACGACAGATTCGCCGCCGACAGCGCGCGTCCCGCCTGTTCCGCCGGCACCGCCGCCCGCACCAGCGAGAACCCGATCACCTGGAAGGAGATCGCCAGCCCGAAGCCGATGAGGAGCGCGAGGTCGTAGCCGGCCGGCATCGCGGCCAGTCCGAAGGCCTGCGATGCCACCCCGCCCGGCCCGCCCGCGATCAGCAGCAGGATCAGGAGCGCGGCAAGGATGTGGCTGCCGGCGAGCAACGCGCCGGCGCGGCCGAAACGCCGCAGCACCAGCCCGGCCAGCGCTGGCCCGACGGTCAGCGCGACGGTGCAGGCGAGCAGGATGTTGCCGGCCTCCACCCGCGGCAGGTCCTTGGCCTCCATCAGCCACGGCCCGCCCCAGAGGCCCCGCACGCCGAGCACCGCGGCGAAGGAGGCGAAGACGAAGACCGTCACCGCGCGGAGCTTCGGCTGCCAGGCCATCGCCAGCACCTCCCGCGAATCATGCAGGAACCCGCGCGAGGGCCGTGCCTCCGGCCGGACCGCAGGGACGAAGGCGGCGACGGCGACGATCGCCAGCGCGGCGAGCACGGCGCAGGCCCAGTAGCCGGCGCGCCAGTCCGTCGCCTCGATCAGCAACGCGAGGGGGCTCGCGGAGAGCAGCATGCCGGTGTTGCCGACCGCCTGGATGATGCCCGACCAGGTGGCGAAGCGCGCCGTGGTCAGCGCGCGCGCGGCGAAGGTGATCGGGCACATCAGCATCCCCGAGCAACCGGCGCCGAGCACCACCTGCGCCAGCAGCATCCACCACGGGCCGGTCGCCAGTGCGGCCATCACGGCGCCGCAGCCCGCCACCGTCAGCAGGAACAGCGAAACGCGCTTCACCCCGTGCCGATCCAGCGCGATGCCGACCGGGATCATCACGGCGGCGAAGGCGAGCGGAAAGGCGCCGGTCAACTGCGCCAGCGTCTCCGCGCTGATGCCGAGGTCGCGCGTCAGCACATCCGCCGCGATCGCCGGGATGGTCCGCACCGCGTTGGAGAAGACGTGTCCGAGGCAGAGGACGAGGATGGGAAGGGTAACCGATGCGACGGCGGTCATCGGCGCCATCCCGATGCGGCCCGCAGAGCGGGCCGAGCGCGCGAAGGCGCGCCGCGCACAACCCACCAGCGCAGCCGGGCGCCACCGTGGCCTGCGCGCAAGCCACTCGACGCATCGCGTCGAGGCCGGAGGCCGCGCCCGGCGTTTGAGGGCATATCAGTTTCTAAACATCTTGCCCGGATTCATGATCCCCTTGGGATCGAGCGCCGCCTTCAGGCTGCGCATCACCGCCAGCGCTTCCGCGCCGTGCTCTCGCTCCAGGAACTCGCGCTTGCCGAGGCCGATGCCGTGCTCGCCCGAGCAGGTGCCGCCCAGCGCCAGCCCGCGCTCGACGATCCGCCGGTCCATGTCCCAGGCGCGCTCCAGGCCCTGCGGGTCGTTCGGATCGTAGAGCACCATCTGGTGGAAGTTGCCGTCGCCGACATGCCCCACGATGCAGGTCGGGTGGCCGAGCGCCTGCGCCTCCTGCTTCGCCCCGACCAGCGCCTCCACCAGGCGGGAGATCGGCACGCAGACATCGGTGGTGAGCGCCTTCCAGCCGGGCTTCGACGCCACGCCGGCCCAGTAGCTGTCGTGCCGCGCCTTCCACAGCTTCGCGCGCTCGGCGGGATCGGTCGCCCATTTGAACCCGCTGCCGCCATGGCCCGAGGTGATCGCCTCCACCGCCTCGGCCTGCTCGCGCACGCCGGCCTCGCTGCCGTGGAACTCGAGGAACAGCGTGGTCGCCGCCGCGTAGCCCTCGAGCTTCGAATAGGCGATCGCCGCCGCCATCATGTCGTCGTCCAGCAGTTCGATGCGCGCGACGGGGATGCCCATCTGCATCACCTCGATCACGCTCTCCACCGCGCCCTGCAGCGTCGGGAACTGCACCACCGCGCTCGACATCGCCTCCGGGATGCCGTGCAGCCGTAGCCGCACCCTGGTGACCACGCCGAGCGTGCCCTCGCTGCCGATGAAGAGCCGCGTCAGGTCGTAGCCGTTCGCCGCCTTGCGCGTCCGCCCGCCGGTCTCGATCACCCGGCCGTCCGCCAGCACCACCTCGAGCCCCAGCACGTTCTCCCGGATCGTGCCGTAGCGCACCGCATTGGTGCCGGAAGCGCGCGTCGCCACCATGCCGCCCAGCGTGCAGTGGCTGCCCGGATCCACGGGGAAGAACATGCCCTGGTCGCGCAGGTGGTCGTTCAGCTGCTGGCGCGTCACGCCCGGCTCCACGACGCAATCCATGTCCTCGGCGTTCACCTCGAGGATCGCGGTCATGCGCGAGAGGTCGAGGCTGATGCCGCGCCGCACCGGGTTCACATGCCCTTCCAGCGAGGTGCCGGCGCCGAAGGGCACCACAGGCACCTCGTGCCGGTGGCAGAGCTCCACCAGCCGGCTGACCTCCTCGGTCGTTTCCACGAAGGCGACGGCGTCGGGCAGCGTCGGCGTGGAGCTGTCCTCGCCGCGGCTGTGCTGCTCGCGCACCGTCGCGTTGGTGGACAGGCGCTCGCCGAGGAAGCCGCGCGCGGCGGCGATGACCGCGTCCACGGGGCGGGGCGTGAGGGTGTTCATGCGGTCTCGTCTCGCACCAGCGGGCAGGTCAGGCAATGCGGCCCGCCGCCGCCGGCCGTGAACAGCGACAGGTCCGGGTCGAACACCGTCAGGCCTTCCGCGCGCAGGGCCGCGTTCAGCGCCGTGCTGCCGCGTGACGAGATCACCCGGCCGCCGCCGAGGGCCAGGATGTTGCAGCCGAGCCGCATGGCGTCCCGGTAGGGGACGGGGATCGCCCGGATGTCGTGGGCGGCCAGCCACCCGAGGAATGCCTCGCCCAGCACATCGACGCAGGCCACGGCCAGGCCCGGCGCCGCCATGCAGAACAGCACGTCGAGATGCAGGAAATGCTCGTCGAAGGGCTCGACCCGGCACTCCCAGCCCTCGGCACGCAGCCATCCGGCGAGCTGCGTCGCGCCGGCCTCGTCCGTGCGCCCCCCGCTCGCGCCGATCGCGGCGAGGCCCGGGCGCAGGATGTGCACGTCGCCGCCCTCGAGTGTCCCGGCGCTCGACTTGCGCCAGAACCCGCTGCCCTGCGCCGCGTGCCAGTCGAGCACGGCGGCGTATTCGCCGCGCCGCTGCGGCCGTTCGAGCTGGCACAGGACAGGCCCCCAGGGCGTCACCACGGCCTGGTCGCGGGTATAGGCCATGTAGGGCAGGTGCGGCTCCGGCGGCAGCACCTGCACCGCGACGCCGGCCTCCCGCAGCGCGGCTGCCAGTTCGTCATGCTGCGTGCGCAGGTCGCGCGGATCGGGCTGTGCGCCGGCCGCCAGGGTGCGGCGGACGACGGCGTTCGTCGGGATCCAGCGGTAATGGTCTGGCGGGCAGAGCAGGACCTCGCGCAGCCATCCCGTCTCGCTCGCCACGGCGAAGCGCGTCATCGGCCGAGGGTGCCGTGGCAGGTCGGCCGCGGCAAGGATCCGCCGCCGCCGGGCCGGCCAGAATCGGCCACAACCGGAGCGAGAAGAAACGCGAACCCTACAACGTAGAAACCTTTCGATTTACTGGAGAAAATAGAACTTTTCAAATATTCGCGGCGGTCAAAGAATTATCTTGTTTGAAATGGCAGAAAGTCTCTTGTGCCTTGTCGCGAAGCCGGAACATGACGACGAGCGAAGCGGCTGAGGGACTGGCGTGAGCGGATCGACAATTCCAGGGGCCAACGCGCCGATCCCCGCACCGACGGGTGGCGGCTCACAGGTCTTACGCTGGGACGGCACGCAGTGGGTGCTGGTCTCCGGCCCCTCCAATCCCCTGGCCGACACCGTCCCGGCCGACGCCTTCTTCGGCGGCAATGGCGACAACAACCGCACCGGGACCAACAACCCGACCTTCATGAACGGCCGGGATGGCGACGACACGCTCAACGGCGGCGGCGGAAACGACATCCTGATCGGCTCCGGCGGCGCGGACAGTATCTTGGGCGGCGCCGGCGCCGACACGCTGATCGGCGCCGATGCCACCGTCGGCGGCACGCTCGGCAATCCCTCTTTCACCGTCTCGGGTGTCGGAGCTCCCGACACGCTCCTCGGCGGCACCGGCGACGACGTCTTCATCATCACCGAGGTGACCGATAGCGCCGTCGAGAACGGGAATGAGGGCCTCGACACCGTCCTCGTCGCGGGCGGCCTCACGACCTACACGCTGACCTCCAACGTTGAGAACCTGGCGCCGCTGAATCCGGCCACCACCGCGGGCCTCAACCTCACCGGCAATGACCTCGACAATTCCATCACCGGCGGCGCCGGCGCCGACACGCTGAACGGCGGAAACGGCAGCGACACCCTCTCCGGGGGCGGCGGTGCGGACTCGCTCGTCGGCGGCACAGGCAACGACCTGCTCGACGGTGGCGCCGACGCCGATACCCTGATCGGCGGCAACCAGAATGACACCCTGATCGGCGGCGACGGCAATGACCGGCTGGACGGCGGCACCGATGCGGACTCGCTGGTCGGCGGATCCGGCAACAACACGCTGCTCGGCGGGAACGGCAACGACACCATCATCTCGACGTCGCGCGCCGACACGATCGATGCCGGGGCCGACAACGACTTCGTCCTGCTCGGCCCATCCGGCGCCGCGAATGCGCAGGGCGGGGTGGGCAACGACACCCTGTCCTTCGACTTCGACGGCAAGATCACCGTCACCGGCGCGGCCGGGCAGCAGCCTGGCGGCAACTACGTCATCACCGGCCCCAACGGTTTCACGACGAGCATCGGCGGCTTCGAGAACATCCGCCTCGCGGATGGCAGGGACGTGCCGCTCGTCCCCGGCCATTTCGTCGTCTGCTTCGCGTCTGGCACGCGGATCCTGACGTCGCTGGGCGAGAAGCCGGTGGAGGCGCTGCGGTCGGGTGACCTGGTGGCGACCGTCTCGGGTCGCGGCGCGCCGATGAAGCCGGTGCTCTGGATGGGCCAGCGCCGCATCACGCTCGCCGGCAACCCGCAGGCCGAGGCGCTTGCCCCCGTTCGCATCCGGGCCGGCGCGCTGGGCGAGGCCACCCCGCATCGCGACCTGCTGGTCTCGCCCGACCACTGCCTGCTGCTGGACGGCGCGCTGGTGCCGGCGCGACTGCTGGTGAACGGGACGAGCATCGTGGTGGAGCGCGACCTGGCCGAGGTGACCTACTGGCACATCGAGCTGGAGGCGCATGACGCGGTGCTGGCGGAGGGTGCTGCGGCGGAAAGCTGGATGGACTGCGGCAACCGGCACTGGTTCGCCAATGCCGATGTGGCGCAGATGCAGGTGGACGCGCTGCTGGAGAGCTACGGCACCGGCTTCGACGAGAGCCGCGCCTGCGCCCCCCTGCTGCATGGCGGCGAGCGCCTCGCCACCATCCGCCACGCTATCGAGCTCCGCGCCATGACGCCCGTCGCGGCCCCCGTGCCCCGTCAGGCTGCGGCATGAGGGGTGATCTGCCCCCGTTCTCGCTGCGGGCCTGGCAGGGCGCGGCCATGTAGCCGCGGCGACGACGCGGCACGGCGCCGCGTCACCGGGCGTCTTCCATGCGGGCGACCGGCTCGCAAAAAAAGACTCTCCCGCCTGCAACTCACGGTCGCTTGTGTCGGCGTAATCGACTGATCCGCCAACAGAAGCGGATTTGCCTTCACAACGTACGGTTTAGCTAGCGTTGTTGCCGTCCGCGACAGAGTTCTTTAACGATCCGATCACGATGGGTGCATTCGCGTGCCGAGTCGCCGTCCGCGGTGTGCCGGGGTGGGGCGATCGCGGATCGGCGCAAGGGTAAGGGGTCGGATCATGTCAGGTGCGAGCACCGTTCCTAGCGCGGGTAACGACAGTCTTACCGGCAACGACAATGCCAACACGATCGACGGCCTTGGCGGCAATGACACGATCCTCGGGCTCGGCGGTGCCGACTCGTTAGTCGGAAACACCGGCAACGACTCTCTTATCGGCGGCGCCGGAAACGACACGCTGCTCGGGGACGACGGGAACGATCTGCTGTCCGGCGGCGCCGATAACGACCTTCTCGTTGGCGGCGACGGCGCCGACACCTTCATCAGCGGCGGTGGCGCCGACTCGATGCTCGGTGGCGGTGGTCTCGACAGCGCCACGCTGGACGGCGCCGACACCTTCGAGGGCGGCGCCGGCGAGGACACCATCGTCGCGACCGGAAACCAGAACCTCATTTACGGCAACGCCGCGCAAGGCGCCGGCGCCGAGGCTGACTTCATCAGCGTCAACGGCGACGCCAACACCGTGGACGGCAACAACGGCGCCGACACTGTCAACATCTTCGGCACCGGCAACCTGATCGGCGGCGGCAACCAGATCGACGTTCTCGGCTTCCTGGGCGAGGGCGAAGTCACCATCACAGCCCTCGGCGGCGGCAACTATCTTGTCGAGGGCGCCGGCAATGTCGCCACGACTGTGAGCGGCTTCGAGAACCTGAACCTCGGCAACACCATCGTCGGCTTCCCGGGCGGTGGCGGCGTGTTCCCCGTCGTCTGCTTCGTCACGGGCACGCGGATCCTGACGTCGCTGGGCGAGAAGCCGGTGGAGGCGCTGCGGTCGGGTGACCTGGTGGCGACCGTCTCGGGTCGCGGCGCGCCGATGAAGCCGGTGCTCTGGATGGGCCAGCGCCGCATCACGCTGGCCGGCAACCCGCAGGCCGAGGCGCTTGCCCCCGTTCGCATCCGGGCCGGCGCGCTGGGCGAGGCCACCCCGCATCGCGACCTGCTGGTCTCGCCCGACCACTGCCTGCTGCTGGACGGCGCGCTGGTGCCGGCGCGGCTGCTGGTGAACGGCACCTCGATCACGGTGGAGCGCGACCTGGCCGAGGTGACCTACTGGCACATCGAGCTGGAGGCGCATGACGCGGTGCTGGCGGAGGGTGCTGCGGCGGAAAGCTGGATGGACTGCGGCAACCGGCACTGGTTCGCCAATGCCGACGTGGCGCAGATGCAGGTGGATGCGCTGCTGGAGGGCTACGGCACCGGCTTCGACGAGAGCCGCGCCTGCGCCCCCCTGCTGCATGGCGGCGAGCGCCTCGCCACCATCCGGCACGCCATCGAGTTCCGGGCTGCCTCGCCCGGAGCGCAGGCCGTCACGGCGGAGAGCGTCCGCATCGCCGCCGCCTGACCCTGTCCGGCGGGGCTTCACAGCCCCGCCGCGGACCGGCAAGACGACGGACGCCGTCCGCGACGCGGCCGGAATCCGTCATCTGCCGCCCGGAGCGCGATGCCCCAGCCAGCCCAGATGCCCGAACGCGGACGCGGCTTCGCGGAAGGTACGCGGATCCTGACGGCACGCGGCGAGGTGCCGGTGGAGCGCATCGCCGCCGGCGACCTCGTCCTGACCCTGTCCGGCCTCGGCGTGCCCCTCAAGCCGGTCCGCCGGGTCATCCCCGTCGAGGCGGAGGAGACCGAGGCCGCGCTGCGCCTCGGCCCCGGCGCGCTGGCCGCCGGCATGCCGATCCGCGACCTCGTGGTCGGCCCGGCGCAGCCGCTTCGCGTCGAAGGGGTGCTGCTGGCGGCCGAAAGCCTCGCCAACGGCCTCAGCATCCGGCCCGATCCCACCGCAGGCCGACGCTGGATCATCGAACTCGACCGCCCCGACGTGATCGTCGCGAACGGCGCCCCGGCCGCTGCCTGGCCCGAGGCCCTCGATGCGGCGCCGCAGGACCCCGCGCAGCTGGCCGCCATCCGCGCCGCCGTCGCCGCGCGCGCC
>NZ_JAKJIB010000229.1 GCF_021864505.1 Falsiroseomonas oryziterrae | reverse complement strand
CTCGCCAAGGGACCGGCCGCGAAGCCCGCCCCGGCGCCGCAGGCCGCGCCCGCCGCTGCGGCTCCTGCGCCGAAGGCGCCGGCCGCGCCGATCACGGCGCCGCACCAGGCGGTGCCGCACAGCACCATGCGCAAGGTCATCGCGCGGCGGCTGTCGGAATCGAAGCAGACCGTCCCGCATTTCTACGTCTCGATGGACATCGAGCTGGATGCGCTGCTCAAGCTGCGCGGGCAGCTCAATGCGGCGTCGCCGAAGGAAGGCCCGGGCGCCTTCAAGCTTTCGGTCAACGACATGATCATCAAGGCGGCCGCGGTGACGCTGCGCCGCCTGCCGAAGGTCAACGCGTCCTGGACCGACGAGGCGACGATCCTCTACGACGATGTCGACATCTCGGTCGCCGTCAGCATCCCCGATGGCCTGATCACGCCGATCATCCGCAAGGCCGACCAGAAGGGCCTGGCGGCGATCAGCACCGAGATGAAGGACCTCGCCGCGCGCGCCAAGGCCGGCAAGCTGAAGCCCGAGGAGTTCCAGGGCGGCGGCTTCTCGATCTCCAACATGGGCATGTACGGCGTGCGCGACTTCGCGGCCATCATCAACCCGCCGCAGGCCGGCATCCTCGCGGTCTCGGCCGGCGAGCAGCGGCCGGTGGTGAAGGACGGCGCGCTGGCCATCGCGACGGTGATGACCTGCACGCTCTCGGTGGACCACCGCATCGTGGACGGCGCGCTGGCGGCGGAGTGGATCGCCGAGTTCAAGCGCATCGTCGAGCAGCCGCTTTCGCTGATGCTCTGAATGGCGCAGCGCCTCCGCCTGCGCGACGCGGGGCCGGACGATCTCGGCCTCGTGCTGCGCTTCATCCGCGCGCTGGCCGACTACGAGCGGCTCGCGCATGAGGTGCGCGCGGATGAGGCGACGCTGGCGCGCTTCCTGTTCGGGGAGCCGCGGCGTGCGGAGGCGCTGATCGCGGAATGGGACGGCGAGCCGGTCGGCTTCGCCGTCTGGTACTACGGCTTCTCGACCTTCCTCGGGCGGCCCTCGCTCTACGTCGAGGATGTCTTCGTCGAGCCCGCCCTGCGCGGGAAGGGCATCGGCAGGGCGATCTTCGCCCACCTTGCGGCGCGCGCGCTGGCGCAGGGCTGCGGGCGGATGGAGTGGTCCGTGCTGGACTGGAACGAGCCGTCCATCGCCTTCTACCGCGGCATCGGCGCGAAGCCGCGGCCGGGCTGGACGCTGCAGCAACTCACCGGCGAAGCGCTGTCCGCGCTCGCCGCACGGCAAGGATGAGGACGATGGCCGAAAGCTTCGACATCGTGGTGGTGGGCGGCGGGCCCGGCGGCTATGTCGCCGCGATCCGCGCGAGCCAACTCGGCATGAAGACTGCGCTCGTGGAGCGCGAGAATCTCGGCGGCATCTGCCTCAACTGGGGCTGCATCCCGACCAAGGCGCTGCTGCGCGCGAGCGAGATCAACCACCTGCTGCACTCGCTCGATGCCTACGGCTTCGCGGCCGACAACATCCGCTTCGACTTCCAGAAGGTGATCAAGCGCTCGCGCGCCGTCGCCGGCCAGCTCTCGGGCGGCGTGAAGCACCTGATGAAGAAGAACAAGGTCACGGTTTTCGACGGGCACGGGAAGCTCGCCGGCCCCGGCAAGCTGAGCGTGACGAAGGACGGCAAGCCCGTCGCGGAGATCGCCGCGAAGCACATCATCCTGGCCACGGGCGCCCGCGCGCGCGTGATCCCGGGGATGGAGCCGGACGGCAAGCTGATCTGGACCTACCGCGAGGCGATGACGCCAACCGCCATGCCGAAGTCGCTGATCGTGGTGGGCTCGGGCGCGATCGGCAGCGAGTTCGCCAGCTTCTACCTGAACATGGGCGCGCAGGTGACGCTGGTGGAGGTGATGGACCGCATCCTGCCGGTGGAGGACGCGGAGATCTCGGCCTTCGTCGCCAAGGCCTTCACGAAGCAGGGCATGAAGCTGCTGACCGGCGCGCGCGTGCAGGGCGTGCGCAAGAGCGCCGACAGCGTCACCGCCATCATCGAGGCCAACGGCAAGGTGCAGGAGATCACGGCAGACCGCCTGATCTCCGCCGTCGGCATCGTCGGCAATGTCGAGGACCTCGGCCTCGAGGGGACGAAGGTGAAGGTGGACCGCACCCATGTCGTCACCGACGCCTTCGGCAACACCGGCGAGCCGGGCGTCTATGCGATCGGCGACCTGACCGGCCCGCCCTGGCTGGCGCACAAGGCGAGCCACGAGGCGATCATCACGGTCGAGGCCATCGCCGGGAAGCACCCGCATGCGATGGACGTGCTGAACATCCCGGGCTGCACCTATTGCCGCCCGCAGGTCGCCTCCGTGGGCCTGACGGAGGCCAAGGCGAAGGAGCTCGGCCACGAGGTCCGCGTCGGCCGCTTCCCCTTCATCGGCAACGGCAAGGCGATCGCGATGGGCGAGCCGGAAGGGCTGGTGAAGACCGTCTTCGACGCCAAGACCGGCGAGCTGCTCGGCGCCCACATGGTCGGCCCGGAAGTGACCGAGATGATCCAGGGCTATGGCATCGCCCGGACGCTGGAGAGCACCGAGGCCGAGCTGATGCACACCGTCTTCCCGCACCCGACCGTGTCGGAGACGATGCACGAGGCGGTCCTGGACGCTTATGGGCGGGTCATACACATCTGATTGACCTGGTCCGGGGTTAGCGCCACATCCCGCCCATGACCACCCGCGTCGAAATCGACCACCGGCGGGAGCCGCTCCGGGGTGCCGACCGGCACCCTGAGAAGGCCAGGCGCCCCGACAACCCGATCCAGCGCAAGCCCGCCTGGATCCGGGTGAAGGCCCCGACCAGCCCGGTCTATCGCGAGACCCACGCGCTGATGCGCGCGAACGGGCTCGTCACGGTGTGCGAGGAAGCGGCCTGCCCGAACATCGGGGAGTGCTGGTCGCAGCGCCACGCCACCATGATGATCATGGGCGAGACCTGCACGCGGGCCTGTTCCTTCTGCAACGTCGCGACCGGCATCCCGAAGGCGCTCGATGCCGACGAGCCGCGGCGCGTCGGCGATGCGGTCGCCAAGCTCGGCCTGCAGCATGTCGTTGTGACCTCCGTGGACCGCGACGACCTGGCCGATGGCGGCGCGGAGCATTTCGCGCAGACGATCCGCGCGATCCGTGATGCCTCGCCAGGCACGACGGTCGAGATCCTGACGCCCGATTTCCTGCGCAAGGACGGCGCGCTGGAGATCGTGGTCGCGGCTCGGCCCGACGTCTTCAACCACAACCTCGAGACGGTGCCGGCGCTCTATCCGACGATCCGGCCCGGCGCGCGCTACTACCATTCGCTGCGGCTGCTCGACCGGGTGAAGCAACTCGATCCCTCGATCTTCACCAAGTCCGGCCTGATGGTCGGCCTCGGCGAGAAGCGGATCGAGGTGCTGCAGGTGATGGACGACCTGCGCAGCGCCGAGGTGGACTTCCTGACGATCGGCCAGTACCTGCAGCCCACGGTGAAGCACGCGGCGGTCGACCGCTTCGTGACGCCGGAGGAGTTCGAGGACTACGCCAAGGTCGCGCGCGGCAAGGGGTTCCTGCTGGTCTCCGCGACGCCGCTGACGCGCAGCTCCTATCACGCCGACCGCGACTTCGCCGCGCTGCGCGCCGCGCGCGAAGCGGCGCTCCGGGCCGCCTGAGACAAGCCGCATGCCGACCCACGCCGAGAAGAAGGTGCTCGCCTACACGCCCGAGCAGCTCTTCGACATGGTCGCCGATGTGCGGCGTTATCCGGAGTTCCTGCCCTGGTGCGTCGGCGCGCGCATCGTCTCGCGCTCCGACACCGAGATCGTCGCGGACCTCACCATCGGCTTCAAGATGTTCCGCGAGACCTTCCGCAGCCAGGTCACGCTCGACCGGCCACACCACATCCATGTGCGCTACCTGAACGGGCCCTTCCGTTACCTGAACAACCACTGGCGCTTCCGCCCGGTGCCGCAGGGGACGGAGGTGGATTTCTTCGTGGACTTCGAGTTCCGCTCCCGCCTGCTGCAGGCGGTGATCGGCACCGTCTTCAACGAGGCGGTGCGCCTGATGGTCCGCGCCTTCGAGCGACGCGCCTACATCCTGTATCGCCGCGCGGCGCCGCCGGCCGCGGCGCCTGCCCCGCGCGAGGCATAGCACCGGCGCAGCGGTCGCTGCATCGCGGCGCCGGAGTGTTCCCGTCAGCTGGCGTTGGTCGCGGCGGTTGCCTTGCGGATGACCTCGGCAACGTGACCGACCTCGTCGGCATAGTCGCGCGTGGCCGTCTCCACGAAGCGGAACTGCGCCTCGATCAGCTGCGGGACGTCGCCGCAACGCGGCACCTCCGCCATGAAGTCGAGCTGCGCGCGCATCCGGCGGCCGGCGAAGTCCAACATCTCCTGCGCCAGCTGCGAGGCGATGCCGCCCAGCATGGCATTGGCCGCGAGCGGGCCTGCGACCCAGGTGGTGAACTCGGTTGGAGCGGCGGCTTGGTTCGACGTCGGCGGCGTGGCCGGCTTCGCTTCGATGCGGCTCATGATCACCCTCCTTCCTTGGCCGGCCTGGTGCCGGCAGGAACGACGTAGGCGGTTCCTCCGCCCCGCTACAATATGGCGATATTGACGCAGGCTGCGGCATCCATGTCGCATCGCGGCGCGCCCAGAACGATACGCTGTCGTCGCGGGCCACGATGAGCATCGCTGCTGCGACGCATCACGCCTTTGCATTGGCCATCCCCTGCCGCGAGGCGGCACTCTCCACCGATGACCTATGTGCTGCATGGCGATGTCGGCTCCGGCGCCGCGCCGGTCGAGATGGCGCTGGCGGAAGCAGGCCAGGTTCCGGAATGGCGCCTCGTGCCGCTCGAGGGGGATCACCAGCTCGCGCCTGCGTATCGGGCGATCAACCCGATGGGCCGGCTGCCGACGCTCGTGCTGCCGGACGGGACGTTGGTGACCGAGAGCCTCGCCTGCCTCCTCACCGTCGCCGACCTGCATCCGGAGGCCGCGCTGCTGCCGCCGCCCGGGGAGACGGCGCGCGCCGTGGCGCTGCGCTGGATGGCGTTGCTGGCCGGCGAGTTCTATCCGCATGTGACGCGGGCCGATTACCCCGAGCGGTTCGGCAGCGATCCGGCCATCCGCGACATCGCGGTCGACATGGGCCGCGACACGCTGCGGGTGATCGAGGCACATGCCGGGCTCACCGGCGACCCGGCGGCGCCCTTCCTGCTCGGTGCCCGGTTCAGCGTGGCGGACATCTACCTGGCCGTGCTGTCGCGCTGGATGGGCGGACGACGCTGGGCGCCGGCCAACCTGCCGCGCACCGAGGTGCTGGCGCGTGCGGTCGCCGCGCGACCCGCCATCGCGCCGCTCTGGCGGAAGCACCGGCTGGATCCCGACTGAGCCGCAGCCTCTTGGCCGCGAACCGCCCAGGGCAGATAAGGGCGGCAGGACCTCCAGGAGACGACCCTTGGCCGCATCCGATCTCGCCATGGCCGGCTACACGCCGCAGCGCCCCGACCCGAAGCTGCCGCCGGTCCGCATCAACCTCTACTCCGACACGCAGACGCGCCCGACGCCGGCGATGAAGGAGGCGATGATGCGCGCCGAGGTCGGCGACGAGCAGCATGGCGACGACCCGACCGTGCATGCGCTCTGCGATCGCATGGCCGCGCTGATGGGCAAGGAGGCGGCGGTCTTCATGCCGACCGGCACCATGTGCAACGTCGCCGCGACGCTCGTCCATTGCAGTCCCGGCGACGAGATCCTCGCGCATGAGACGGCGCATATCCTGACCAGCGAGGGCGGCTCGCACGCGGCGCTCGGCGGGTTCCAGATCCTGCCGCTGAAGGGCGCGCGGGGCATGTACACGCCCGACGAGTTGCGCGCGCATATCCGCGGGAAGTCGCGCCACACGCCGCGGCAGCGCCTGGTGGAAGTGGAGCAGACTGCCAACATCGGCGGCGGCGCGGTCTGGCCGAAGCGCGTGCTGGACGAGATCGCGGCGATCGCGCGCGAACACGGCATGGCGACCCACATGGACGGCGCGCGGCTGATGAATGCCTGCGTCGCCGCGGGCGTCCCCGCGGCCGAGATGGCGGCGGGCTTCGACAGCGTCTGGCTCGACTTCACCAAGGGGCTCGGCGCGCCGCTCGGCGCCGTTCTTTGCGGATCCGCCGCCTTCATCGACGAGGCCTGGCGCTGGAAGCAGCGCCTGGGCGGCGCGATGCGCCAGGGCGGCGTCTGCGCGGCGGCCTGCCTCTACGCGCTCGACCACCATGTAGAGCGGCTGGCGGAGGACCATGCGAACGCCAAGGCACTGGCGCGCGGGCTGGCGCAGATGCCGGGCATGCGCGTCGAGGAGCCGGACACGAACCTCGTCTTCTTCGACCCGGCCGGCACCGGCGTCGGCGCGGCCGAACTCGTGCGGCGGCTGCGGCTGGAGGGCGTGCAGCTCTCGATGCTCGGCGGGCGCATCCGGGCCTGCACGCATCTCGACGTGACCGCCGCGATGATCGAGGAGACGCTCGGGCTGATGCGCGCGGCGCTGGCGCGCGGGTGAGGCGCGGGCAGGGGGGCTTTGCCCCCCTGCACCCCCCACCAGGAGCCTGGAGGCTCCTGGACCTGCGTCAGTTTGGCGCCAGCAAGGAGGGGGCACTTCGGCCCCCTCCTTGCTGGCGCTGAAGAACAGATG
>NZ_JAKJIB010000228.1 GCF_021864505.1 Falsiroseomonas oryziterrae | reverse complement strand
GAGGCCGCGCCGCGACTCGCCCTGCTCGTGGCGCGGGCCGACGCGCAGCGGCGCACCGGGGACGAGCGCGCGGTGGGCGTGGGGCCGCCCATCGTGCGCGTCATCCCAGTGCGCGGCGCGCCGGGCGACGGCAACCAGAGCCTGACGGCCCGGATGGCCGAGCGCCTGGCCGGCCGTGGCCTGCAGGTGGCGGAGGAGGCCGAGGGCGCTCAGTACGCGGTGCAGGGCGCGGTGAGTGTCGTGCCGAGTCGGCCAGGCGTGCAGCGCGTGGAGATCGTCTGGACGGTGTCGCGGCGCGACGGCTTCGACCTCGGCCGCGTGCTGCAGCTGAACGAGGTCCCGGCGGGCAGCCTGAACGGGCTCTGGGCCGACGTGGCCTTCGTGGTGGCGGACGAGGCCTCGGGCGGGGTGCGCGACGTGATCGCCAATGCGGGCGGCTTCGCGGGCGCCGAGGCCGCCCAGGCGCAGGCCCAGCCTGCGCCCGCGGGCCAAGGCCAGACTGCGCCGCGCTGAGCCGCATGACGAAGGCGCAATCCCGCGTCCCGTCCGCGTGATGGACACCGAAGGGTCACGTTGCTACCAGTCCGGCCGCCGGCGCTGAGGCGCGGGCGGCTGATCCCAGCTCGGGGCCTCGCGGCATGAAGATCATTGCGTGCAACAGCAACCGCCCCCTGGCAGAGGCCGTGGCGGCGACGCTGGGGATGCCGCTGACCCAGGCCTCCGTCCGGCGCTTCGCCGACATGGAGGTCTTCGTCGAGATCCACGAGAACGTCCGCGGCGAGGACGTCTTCGTCATCCAGTCCACCAGCTATCCCGCCAACGACAACC
Source organism: Falsiroseomonas oryziterrae (assembly GCF_021864505.1). Classification (GTDB taxonomy): domain Bacteria; phylum Pseudomonadota; class Alphaproteobacteria; order Acetobacterales; family Acetobacteraceae; genus Falsiroseomonas; species Falsiroseomonas oryziterrae. The sequence goes on along the minus strand of NZ_JAKJIB010000228.1, from coordinate 5,893 downwards.
TGATGGAGCTGCTGATCATGCTGGACGCGCTCAAGCGCGGCAGCGCGCGGCGCATCACGGCGGTGATCCCCTATTTCGGCTATGCGCGGCAGGACCGTAAGTCGGGCCCGCGCACGCCGATCAGCGCCAAGCTGGTGGCCAACCTGATCACTGCGGCGGGCGCCAACCGCGTGCTGACGATGGACCTGCACGCGGCGCAGATCCAGGGCTTCTTCGACATCCCGGTGGACAACCTCTTCGCCGCGCCGCTGTTTGCGCGCGACATCCAGGAACGCTTCGCCGGGCGCGACCTGATGGTCGTCTCGCCGGATGTAGGCGGCGTGGTGCGCGCGCGCGCGATCGCCGCGCGCATCCATTCCGACCTCGCCATCATCGACAAGCGGCGCCCACGCGCCGGCGTGTCCGAGGTGATGAACGTGATCGGCGAGGTCGAGGGCCGGCACTGCATCCTGGTGGACGACATCGTCGATTCCGGCGGCACGCTCTGCAACGCCGCGGAGGCGCTGCTCAAGCACGGCGCGAAGTCGGCCAGCGTCTATGTGACGCATGGCGTCTTCTCGGGCGGTGCGGTGGCGCGCGTCGGCTCCGCTGCGATCGAGACGATGGTGGTGACGGACAGCATCCTCGCCACCGAGGCCGTGCGCGTCAGCCGCAACATCAAGCAGCTGACCATCGCGCCGCTGATCGCCGAGGCGATGAAGCGGATCAGCGAGGAAAGCAGCGTCAGCAGCCTGTTCAACTGAGGGGCGGCGACCCCGCTAGGCCGGCGCGAACATCGGCACCGGTGGGCCGCCTTCCGTCGCGCGGAACACGACGCGCAGCTTCATCCCGATCCGCACCGCCTCGGGTTCCAGATCCACCAGGTTGGTGAAGATGCGCGGTCCCTCCGCGAGCTCGACCATCGCGGGCATGTAGGGCGTCGCGGTGCGCATCACCGTGTAGCTGTAGAGCACCCCCTGCCCGCTGGCTGGCACCAGCTCGACATGGGGCGAGAGCGTGAAGGGCGAGACGCCGCGCGGCGGGAAGAAGTGCCGCCCGGTGTCGCGGCACAGCCCGATCATCAGCCGGCCCTCGGCCGCCGCATCCCAGAAGGGCTGTGTCGTCGGGTCCGGGATCGGGGCCTGGATCGCGCGCTCGCTCATGCCATCCGCTCCAGGATGACCGTGGCGCTGCCGTGCCGATGGCCGAGGAGGCCGCCCGTGCCATGCGCCAGCGCCAGGCCGCAATCCTTCACCTGCACGGCCGGATGCGCCTCGCCGCGCAGTTGCCGCACGGCCTCGATCACCTTGGTCATGCCGCCGCGATTGGCCGGATGGTTGGAGCACAGCCCGCCGCCATCGGTGTTGAAGGGCAGCTTCCCGACGCCGCTGATCAGGTTGCCGTCGGCGACGAAGCGCCCGCCTTCGCCCTTCGCGCAGAAGCCGAGATCCTCGAGCTGGATCAGCACGGTGATGGTGAAGCTGTCGTAGATGGACGCGTAGCGGATGTCGGCCGGCGTGACGCCCGCCTCCTCGAAGGCGCGCGCACCGGACCAGCGGGCGCCGGAGAAGGTCAGGTCGTTATAGCCGCCGGCATGGTTCTTCAGCGCCTCGCCGGTACCGCGCACGGTCACCACAGGACGCTGCAGACTGCGGGCGATCTCCGGACGCGCGACGATCAGCGCGCCGCCGCCGTCACTGATCACGCAGCAATCGAGGCGATGCAGCGGGTCAGCGACGAGCGGGCTCTCCACCACCTCCTGCACCGTCACGACCTTGCGCAGCATGGCGTGCGGGTTGTGCTGCGCGTGGTGGCTGGCAGCGACCTTGATCCAGGCGAGCTGCTCCGAGGTCGTGCCGAACTCGTGCATGTGGCGCATCGCGCACATGGCATAGGCGGCGGCGACGGTGCGGCCCATCGGGATCTCGAACTGATCGTCGGGGATCGCCGGATCCTGACGGCGCGTCGCGGTGCCGGTGGCCTGGCCCTCGCTGCGCGGACGTCCCGCGAGCGTGATCAGCGCGACGTTGCAGCGACCCGTCGCGATCGCGGCGGCCGCATGCGCGACATGGGCGATCGGGCTCGAGCCGCCGATGTCGGTGCTGTCCACGTGGCGCAGCCGGTCGAGGCCGAGATACTCGGCCATCGAGAGCGGGCCCATGCCCGGGGCGTCGCCGGCGCAGAAATAGCCGTCCACGTCGTCCTTGGAGAGGCCCGCATCCTGCAGCGCGCCCCAGGCGACCTCCGCATGCAGCTGCGCGGTGGACCTGTCCGGCGCCTTGCGGGTCGGGTGCTCGAAGGCGCCAACGATGCAGGCGCTGCCCCTGAGGCTCATGTGATCGGCGCTCCTCCTCGGGGCGGACACTGGACGGGCGCGCCAGGTTGGGCAAGCAGCCGGAGGGTGGGGTATACCGGCGGCAAAGAGGAGGCCAGCCATGGATATCACCCCCCCGCTCGGCATCACCGCCGTGACAGCCGGCTACATGTCCGGCTTCGGCAACGGCTTCGAGACCGAGGCGCTGCCCGGTGCGCTGCCGGTCGGGCGCAACTCCCCGCAGCGCTGCGCCTACGGTCTCTACGCCGAGCAGTTGAGCGGCTCGCCCTTCACCGCGCCGCGCGCCAGCAACCAGCGGTCGTGGCTCTACCGCATCCGCCCGACGGTCTCGCATATCGGCCGGTTCCGGAAGGCCGCCCTGCCCTTCTGGGTCAGCGCGCCGGACACGGCGGAGCACGACCTGCCGATCCAGCCGCTGCGCTGGGACCCGCTGCCGATCCCCTCCGAGAAACTCACCTTCCTGACCGGCATGCGGACCATCACGACAGCCGGTGACGTGGCGTCGCAGACCGGCATGGCGGCGCATATCGCGCTCGTCACGACGAGCATGGCCGGCGAGACCTTCTGGAACGCCGATGCGGAGATGCTGGTGGTGCCGCAATCGGGCAGCCTGCGCTTCCGCACCGAGTTCGGCGTGATCGACACCGCGCCGGGCGAGATCTGCGTCATCCCGCGCGGCGTGAAGTTCCGCGTCGAGGTCGCGGCGCCGGCGCGCGCCTATGTCTGCGAGAACTACGGCGGCGCCTTCACCCTGCCGGAGCGCGGGCCGATCGGCGCCAACTGCATGGCCAACCAGCGCGACTTCCTCTCACCCGTCGCTGCCTACGAGGACATTGAGGACACGCACCGCGTCGTGGTGAAGTGGGGCGGCGTGTTCTGGGAGAGCGAGATCGGGCACAGCCCGCTCGACGTCGTCGCCTGGCACGGCAACTACGCGCCCTACAAATACGATCTGCGCCGCTACTCGCCGGTCGGGCCGATCCTGTTCGACCATGCCGATCCCTCGATCTTCACCTGCTTGACGGCGCCGTCGGAAACACCGGGCACCGCGAATATCGACTTCGTGCTGTTCCCCGAACGCTGGATGGTCGCGGAGAACACCTTCCGCCCGCCCTGGTACCACATGAACCTGATGAGCGAGTTCATGGGGCTGATCTACGGCCAGTATGACGCCAAGCCGCAGGGCTTCGTGCCGGGTGGCTTCTCGCTCCACAACTGCATGCTGCCGCACGGGCCGGATGCCGAGGCCTTCGAGAAGGCCTCCACCGTCGAGCTCAAGCCGCACAAGCTGGAAGGCACCATGGCCTTCATGTTCGAGACGCGGCTGGCGCAGCGCGTCACCGCCTTCGCGGCATCGCTGCCGCAGCTGCAGGCCGGCTACCGCGACTGCTGGTCGGGTCTGCGCAAGACATTCGACCCGAGCCGCCCATGAGCCTCGACCACACGCATCTCGCCGCGCGGCGGAGCCATGTGGCCTCCGCCAACGGGCATCGCGACTTCCCGATCCAGAACCTGCCGCTCGGCATCTTCGCGCCGGGCGGTGGGACACCCCTGCCGGGGGTCGCGATCGGCGAGATGATCCTCGACCTCGACGCGGCGCTGGCGGCGCGGCTGGTCTGCAGCGAGGCGGCCGAGGCGGTGGAGGCGGTGTCCGGCGGCACGCTGAACGGGCTGCTGGCGCTGGGCGCCCGGCACCGGCGCGCGCTGCGGTCCCAGGTCTTCGCGCTGCTGGAGGAGGGCTCGGAGTTCGCCGGCGCGGTCGGACGCTGCCTGCACCGCGCTTCCGACTGCGCGGTGCTGCTGCCGGCGCGCATCGGCGACTACACCGATTTCTACGCCGGCATCCAGCATGCGACGAATGTCGGCGCGCTGTTCCGGCCCGACAACCCGCTGCTGCCCAACTACAAGCATGTGCCGATCGGCTACCATGGCCGCGCCAGCAGCGTGGTGCCGAGCGGGCACGACGTCCGCCGGCCGAACGGCCAGCGCAAGCCCGCCGCCGATCCCGCCCCGAGCTTCGGGCCGAGCCGCAATCTCGACTACGAGCTGGAGCTCGGCATCTGGATCGGGCCGGGCAATGCGCTGGGCGAGCCGGTGCCGATCAGGGAGGCAGCGGACCGCATCGCAGGCTTCTGCCTGCTGAACGACTGGTCGGCACGCGACATCCAGGGCTGGGAGTACCAGCCGCTCGGGCCGTTCCTGGCCAAGAACTTCTGCACGACGGTGAGCCCCTGGATCGTGACCCCGGAGGCGATGGCGCCCTTCCGCACGGCCCAGCGCCCGCGGCCCGAGGGCGATCCGCGCCCGATGGACTACCTCTGGGACGAGGGCGACCAGGCGCATGGCGCGCTGGATCTCGAGCTGGAGGTGTTCCTCGTCACGCCGGGACTGCGCGAGAAGGGCCTGCCGGCGCATCGCCTCTCGCTTGGACATGCGAGCGCGCTCTATTGGACGCCGGCGCAGCTGGTCGCGCACCACGCCTGCGGCGGCTGCAACCTGCAGCCAGGCGACCTGCTGGGCACGGGCACGATCTCGACCGAGAGCGAGGGCGGCTGGGGCTCGCTGCTCGAGATCACGCGCGGTGGCAAGCAGCCGGTTACGCTGGCCAGCGGCGAGACGCGGCGGTTCCTGGAGGATGGCGACGAGGTGCTGATGACCGCCCGCACGCGGCGCGACGGCTTCGTCGGCATCGGCTTCGGCGAATGCCGCGGTGTCGTCAGCCCAGCGCCTTCGGTGCGCTGACGGAGGCGCGCAGACGCGCATAGGCGCGCAGGACGTCGCGCGTGGCCTCGTGCGTGGGCATGCCGGGGTCGTGCAGGCCGGCGCGGATCTCCTGCGCGAGCGCGGCGAGATCCGCGGCCGGCAAGGACAGGACATCCGCCTTCGCCTCGCGCAGCGCGATCGCGATCGCGTTCGCCACCATGCGCGCGGCGAAGGCCTTCTCCGCCGGCAGGGCCGGCAGCAACTCGTTCAGCACGACCTCGCGCGCGGTGGCGAGCAGGTCGGGGGCGTCAGGCTTCTCGAGCATCAACGCCCCTCCGACAGCGCCAGGATCTCCCATTCCAGCTCGGGCACGATGTGCCCGGTGAGGGCGAGTTCGAGGCTGCGCTCCTCGCCCGAGAGGTGGCGCTGCGCCTGGTCGGCGGCGATCACCGCCCAGCGCAGATGCGCCATCAGTTCCCACCATCGCACGCGCGCATCCTCGACCGGCGTGCCCGCCTCGGCCGCATAGCCGGCGTAGAGGGCGTCCCGCGGGCCGAGGCCGCCGGCCTCCTGCGCCACATTGCCGAAGCGCCAGCACTTCGCGCAGAGCCAGCCGAGGTCGGCATGGCCGTCGCCCCAGGTGGCGAATTCCCAGTCCAGCACGCCGGTCACGCCCGTCGCGTCGAGCATGAGGTTGCCGGTGCGGAAATCGTTGTGCACCAGCACGGGCGCGACGGGCGGCGGCGCGCTGCGCTCGGCGGCGCGCAGGCCCCATTCCAGCACGGGACGCGGCGTGGCGGCGGCGTCGAGGCGACCGCGCAGCGTCGCAATGGCGGCGAGGCCGGCATCGGGCGGCGGTGCGCCCAGGAAGGCGAG
>NZ_JAKJIB010000227.1 GCF_021864505.1 Falsiroseomonas oryziterrae | reverse complement strand
CGACCGGACCCGCCCCGAGCGCGACGAGTGGGGCCCGGTGGTGCGCGCCAGCGGCTTCCAGCCGGAGAACTGACCGGGTCGGCTGGACGACCGGGGCGGGCGCGGGCGGCGGCCGCCCCGGCGACGCAACGGCGCCCGCGCGGGGTTGCGCCGCGCGGCGCGCTGAGGGAAGGGTGCCTGGCGGACGGCCTTCGGTCCGCGCCAGGGACCGATGCCTGAAGCACCAGCTCCGATCGCCGCCACCCGCGCCGCCGTGCCGCTCCTGCGGGACGCCGCCGCGGTCCTGTTGCTGATCCTGGGCGCGGCCGTCTTCCGGCTCACCTCCTTCATCCCCGCCGTCGTCGACACCGACGAGGGGCTCTACATGGTGCAGGCGCGGGAATGGCTGGGCGGCGGCTGGCCGCTCGTCGCCGCCTGGGACATGCACCCGATCGGCGCGCCGGCGATGTTCGCGCTGGCCTTCCTGGCCTTCGGGGTCTCGGTGGAGGCGGCGCGGCTGCTCGGGCTGATCTGCGTCGCGGCGACCTCGGTCGCGCTCTTCGCGGCGGTGCGCGCGGCCGGTGCGCCGCGGGCGATCGGCATCGGCGCGGGCCTTCTCTACAGCGCGCAATCGGTCCTGCTCGGCGGGCTGAGCACCAACACCGAGCTGCTGATCGCACCCTTCGTCGCGACCGCCATGGCGATCGGCATCAGGGGCGCGGTCCGCGCGATGGGGCCGGACGCGATCGCGCCCGGCTTCGGCGCCATTGCCGTGATGGGACTGCTGATCGGCTGCGCGCTGGTGGTGAAGCAGGTCGTGGTGCCGGAAGGCTGCCTCGCCTTCGCGTTTCTCGTGCTGCCGGCGCTGATGAAGCGGCTGCTGCCGCTCCGTCGTGCCGCCGCGATGGCCGCGCTCTATGCGGCGCTCTGCGCCACGCCCTTCGTCGTGGCGGGTCTCGCCTATTGGTGGAACGGCTGGCTGGACCACTACCTGGACGGGTCTCTGCTCGCCCCGTTCCGCTACTCGCTCGAGCGCATCCCGGCGCCGGAAGCGGCGCGCCGGATCGCGGCCGCGGCGCTGCTGCTCGGCTTCGCCTTCGCGGCCGCCTTCGTCGCGCTCGGCTTCTGGCGCCCCCGCGACGCGGCGAAGCCGGTGGCGCTGCTGACCGCCTTCGTGACGCTTTGGTTCGCCGTCGCCTCGGCCGCCATCTCGGGGCCGGGCTTCTACTTCGCGCACTACTTCCTGCTGTGGCTGCCGCCGCTCTCGATCCTCGCCGCGATCGGCTGCTGGCGCCTGGCCCTGGTCGTCGCGCGGCCGAGCGCGACGCGCCTTGTCTTCTCCGGCATGATCGCGGTCGTCGCCGGCTCTGCGCTTCTGACCGAGTATTTCCATCGCATCGAGCGGGGCCCCGGGTGGCCGCATGCCGATCCGGTGCGGGAGGTCTCGACCGCCGTGGCTGCCGCTGCAGGCCCGGGGGGCGATGCCTTCGTCGCCAACTACCACCCATCGGTCTACGTGATCTCGGGCGCCCGGCTGTCCACGCGCTTCCCCTTCCCGGCGCATCTGACGGGCGTCTTCGAGGATCTGTCGGACACCAACACGCAGGTCGAGCTCGACCGCGTGCTGGCCTCGCGCCCGCGGGTGATCGTGGTGGATCGCGGCTGGATGCACACCATGCGCCCGGAGGCCGGCGCGCGCGTGCTGGCCGCCATCGAGGCCGGCTACGACCTCTACGCCACGGTCAACGAGTTCCGCGGCCCGGTGGAGATCTGGCGGGCGCGATAAAGGCTACGGCGCCGGAAACAGCGCGCTCGTCCGTCCCGTCAGCCAATAGACGACGAGCCCGACATATTCCCGCAGCGCGGCCTCGGCGTGGTTCAGCCGCGTCGGGAAGGGCCAGCCATACCAGAGGCCGGGATCGCGCCCGGTGGTGAAGTTCACCGGCCAGGGCACCACGGCGAAGCCAGCGGCGCGGAAGCAGCCGACGGCGCGGGGCATGTGGCTCGCGGATGTCACCAGCAGCCAGGTCTCGCCCGGCTTCGGATCCAGCAGCCGCTTCGTCAGGACCGCGTTCTCCCAGGTGTTGCGGCTCTCGTTCTCGAAGACGAGGCGCGCGGGGGGCAGGCCGAGCTCGGTGAAGAGTTGCCGCGCCGTGTCGGCCTCGGTCGGGCCGCCCGGCACCACGGCGGCCGAGCCGCCGGTGAAGACGAGCCGCGCATTGGGGTGGCGCAGCGCGAGTGCCACGCCTTCCGTCATGCGTTCCGCCGCGCCGTTCAGCGCCGGGATGCCGTGCGCGGCGGTCAGATCCTGCTCCACGGCGCCGCCGAGCACGATGATTCCGGTGACCTGCGCCGGCGGCGTCGCGGGCCGCGCGAAGCGGGATTCGAGCGGCAGCGTCAGCGCGGTGGAGACCGGCAGCGTGAAGACCGCGACATACCAGCCGAGGCCGACCGCCAGCGGCCAGCGGCCGAATCGCCGCCCGCGCCAGACCAGCATGAGCCCGACCACGCAGAGCACGAGCGCCAGCGTGTTCGGCCGCAGCAGCGACCAGAAGATCTTGGAGGTGACGAAGAAGACGTCGTCCATCACAGATCCATCACCCGCATCGGGTGCATCCGGCCGCGCAGCAGGTCGCCGAGCGCGATCAGGTTGCCCTTGAGCCGCCCGGCGCGGTCCACCCAGGGTTCCGGCTTCAGGCTGCGCGCCGCGTTCATCGCCATGTTGCGCGCGGCCGAGCGGAGCGCTCGGTTCCAGGGATAGACGCCCTTGCGCGCCAGGTAGATCGCATTCGCCACCTGGCTGTAGCCGAGCCGCGTGCCCGCGACGCGGCCCGCCTTGGTGCCGAGATGCACGCCCCGCGCGCCGGCCAGCCGCAGGATCGCGCCGTGGCGGCCGAGACGGCGCGTGAGGTCGAGGTCCTCGTACCAGCCATAGAGCGGCAGGTTCTCGTCGAAGCGCAGTCCATGCTCGCGCATCGGCGCGAGGCGCAGCGCCATGTTGCAGCCATAGCCGTTGAAATGCGGGCGAACGGCCAGCGGATCGCCGTCGAAGCGGTCCTCGTCGAGGACGACGCGCCCCTCTTGCACGCTGATGCCCGGGCCCTTCGCGCCGTCCGCCAGCACGGTGCCGGTGGTGACGACGCAATCCGGCCGCGTGAGGAACACCCGCTCCGTCACAGCGAGGTAGTCCGGCGCGCAGAGGAAGTCGTCGTCCAGGAACAGCACGGCGTCGCAGTCGCCGCAGGCGTCGAGGATGGCGTTGCGCTGGCGCGGCAGGCCGGCCGGAGCGGTGAGCAGTTCCACATGCGGAAACCGCTCGGCGATCCCGGCGACATCCTCCGGCGTCACATGGCAGACCAGGATGCGCTCCGGCTGGCGCGTCTGCAGGCCGAGTTCCGCCAGCACCTCCGCCAGGATCGGCGCGCGGCCGCGCGTGGCGATGCCGATGGCGATGCGCATCACGCGGCCTCCAGCGCGGGTCGCACACGCCCCGACGCGGCGTCGGAGCGCAGGAAGCCTTCGGCACGGCCGAGTAGCGTCATCGCGTAGTAGCCCGCCTCATGCGGACGCAGGCGCAGAAGGCTCAGCACGACGCCGCCAAGCGGACGCACCGCGAAGGGCAGCCAGACCGAAGCCGGCACGCCATGCCGCCGCAGCGCATAGCCGAAGCCGCGCCCGTAGAGCCGCGCGCGCGCCACCGCGACGTCGGTGAGGCGCTTGTCGGGATGGATCACGCGCAGCGTCGGATCGTAGCGCGCGACATGGCCGCCCGAGACGGCGCGCAGCACGAGGTCGTTGCCTTCCGCCGAGCCGAGCGGCGTGCCCGGCCCCATGCCCTCGTCGAAGCCGCCGAGGGCCAGCGCCACGGGACGGCGGAGCCAGAGGTTGAACTCGATCACGCTGGTCCAGACGGTCGCCGCGTCGATCGGCCCGCCGGATTCGCGCCAGCGCCCGGAGCCGAGGCCGCCCGCGGGGCTCTCGGCCGGCCCGGTCAGGACGGTGAGCGCCGGATCCGCGAAGGCGGCGACGACGCGGTCCAGCAGGCCGGCGGGATAGACGCAGTCGTCGTCCGGGAAGCCGACGATCGCGCCGCGCGCCGCACGCAGCCCGAGGTTCCGGGCGTGGTTGGCGTTGGCGACGGCGGAGCGCAGGTGGGTGAGCGTGACGCGGCCGGCATAGGGCGTCAGAACCGCCTCCAGCCGATCGTCGCCGTTCTGGTCCACGACGATGACCTCGGCATCGGCCCTGCCCTGCGCGAGAAGGCTGTCGAGGAACTCGGCGATCTCGCGGGTGCGGCCGCGCGTCGCCATCACCAGGCTGAACATCATGGCGTCGGCATTCCGCGCGCGGCGCAGGCGCGGCCTACCGCATCCAGCATCGCCGCGCGGAAGGCGTCGCGTGAGAAGCGCTCGGCATTGGCGCGGCAGGCTTCCGGCCGGATGGACAGGGTCTCGAAGCGGCGCACGGCCTCGGTCAGGCTTTCCGCTGTCTGCTCGGCGAAGAGCACCCCGGTCTCGCCGTCCCGCACGATGTCCGCCGCGCCCCCGCGACCGTAGGCGATCAGCGGCGTGCCGCAGGCCTGCGCCTCCACCATGCCGATGCCGAAATCCTCCTCCGCCGCGAAGACGAAGGCCCGCGCCGATTGCAGCCGCGCCACCAGCTCCGCCTGCGGCGCGCGGCCGAGGAAGGCGATGTTAGGCGCGCCGCCGGCTGCCTCGCGCACGCGCGCCATCTCCGGCCCGTCGCCGATGATGACCAGCCGCTTCTCCGGCATGGCGCGGAAGGCGGCCGCGACGAGGTCCACGCGCTTGTAGGGCACCAGGCGGGAGGCGATGACGTAGTCCTCGCCCTTGGTCGGCCGGAACGGAAAGCCGTCGAGGTCCACCGGCGGGAAGACGACCTCGCTCTCGCGCCGCCAGGATTTGCGGATGCGCTCCGCGATCCAGCGGCTGTTCGCCAGGATCACGTCCGGCCGCGCCGCGGAGGCGTGGTCCCAGCTCCGCATCTTCGCCAGCAGCCAGCGCGTCAGCGCGCCCTTGAGGCCACGGTCGAGCCGCGCCTGGCGCAGATACTGGTGCTGCAGGTCCCAGGCGTAGCGCATGGGGCTGTGCACGTAGCTGACGTGCAGCGTCGCCGGCCCGGTCAGCACGCCCTTCGCGACGGCGTGGGAGGAGGAGATGACGAGGTCGTAGCCCGAAAGATCGAACTGCTCGACGGCCAGCGGCATGAGGCCAAGATAGTAGCGGAACCAGCGCTGCGCCCGCGGCAGGCGCTGGATGAAGGAGGTCGTCGGCACCTTGCCCTTGAGGAAGCCGCGCTCGCCTTCGGGCAGGAAGTCGCAGACGGCGAAGAGGTCGGCCTCGGGGAAGAGCTCGAGCAACTGCTCCACCACGCGCTCGGAGCCCGCATAGCTCTCGAGCCATTCATGGACGATCGCGACCTTCATCGGATGAGTTCCAGCAGCCGCCTGGCGGCCGCGTCCCAGGAGTAGAGCTGTGCCCGCGCGCGTCCCGCCTCGCGCAAGCTATCCGCGAGGCCGGGCTCGTCGAGAAGCCGCGTCAGCGCAGCGGCCGGCGTCGCGGGGCCCTCGGCGTCGAACCACAGCGCGGCATCGCCGCAGACCTCGGGCACGGCGCCGCTGCGCGCGGCCAGCACCGGGCAGCCGCACCACATCGCCTCGAGCGGCGGGATGCCGAACCCCTCGTAGCGCGAGGGGAAGACCAGGCAGAGCGCGCTCTCGTAGAGCGCGCGCAGCTCGGCATCGCTGACGCGGCCGACCAGCCGCACCGCGCCGCCCGAGACGTCCGCCGCGCCGCTGAACACCCCTTCCTTCACCGCGCCGGCGACGGCGAGCGCCATGCCGCGCGTGCCGAGCAGCTTCGCGGCCTCGCCCAGGGCGCCGAGATTCTTGTGCGCGGCCCGCGTGCCGACCGCGAGCGCATACCGGCCCGCTTCGAGGCCGTGCTTCGCCAGCACGGCGGTGTCGGCCGGCTCGCGCAGGATATGCTCGCCGCCCTCCGGCATCACGCCGATCCGCGCCGGATCGATGCGAAGCCGCGCCGCGAGCCGTCCTCGCGAGAACTCGGACACGGTGACGATCTGCGCGCCGAGCCGCGGGAGCGAGAGGTGCAGCGTCCGGTACCAGGCGCGGAAGGCGAGCGAATAGCTCTCCGGCGTGTCGAAGACGCCCGCGTCATGGATCACCACGATCCGCTTCCCGCCGCAGCGCAGCGGCGCGGTGTTGCCGAGGCTGAGCAGCGGCGCGGGGTTGGAGGCGCGTGGCAGGTCGAGCTGCTCCCAGCTCTGCCCGCTGCGCGTGCCGACATGCTCCACCGGAATGTCGCCCAGCCGGTCCGGCACGCCCTGGGGCGCGAGCAGGCGAATCGGCGTGCCTGCGCGCGCGATGGCCTGGGTGACCTCCTTCGCGAAGCGCTGCACGCCGGTGATGCCCTGCGTGAGGAAACGGCCGTTGATGGCAAGCACGCTCATGCCGGCTCGCCCTTCAGCACGGCGCGGATGCGCCCCGGCCGGCGCAGCAGCACGCGCGCATCGCGTCGCTCCTGCGGCGTCAGCGCCAGCGCGACGGCGGCGGTGAACGCCGCGATTGCCACCAGCGCGACGACGGCGAGCGTCGTGTAGGAGCCGAAGGCCAGCAGCGCGGCCAGCCCGATCCCGCCGACCGCGAGCGGCAGCGCGATGGCCCGCACCGCGTCGCGCGCCGCAGGGTAGAGCCGCGCGGCGAACCACAGGCGCCCCG
>NZ_JAKJIB010000226.1 GCF_021864505.1 Falsiroseomonas oryziterrae | reverse complement strand
CGGGGCGGAGCGGCTGGCGAGCATCGAGGGCACGGTGCCCGACCTTCGCGCCCCGCCGCCCGGCTGCCGCTTCGCGCCGCGCTGCCCCTTCGCGGTCGCGCGCTGCGCGGAGCAGCCGCCGCTCGTGGCGCAGCACGAGGGCCACTTCGCCGCCTGCTGGCGCGCGCCGCTCGATGCGGTGCTGGAGGCGGCATGACCGCGATCCTGGAACTCGACGACGTCGCCCGCGCCTTCCCGGTGCGCGACGCGCTCGGCCGTTCGAAGGGCGCGGTGCGCGCGGTGGACGGCGTCTCGCTCTCGGTCGAGGAAGGCCAGGTGCTCGCGATCGTCGGCGAGAGCGGCTGCGGCAAGTCCACGCTCGGCCGCGTCATGCTGCGGCTGATCGAGCCCGACCGCGGCGCGATCCGCTTCATGGGCGAGGATCTCCGCGCGCTGAAGCCGGCCGATCTGCGCCGGCGGCGGCGCGACATGCAGCTGATCTTCCAGGATCCCTTCGCCAGCCTCGACCCGCGCATGACGGTGGAGGAGGCGGTGGCGGAGCCGCTGCGCCTGCACGGCATCGTGCCGCGCGACAAGGAGCGCGACCGGGTGGCCGAGCTTCTCGCCCGCGTCGGGCTGCGGCCCGAACTGGCGCGGCGCTGGCCGCACGAGTTCAGCGGCGGCCAGCGCCAGCGCATCGCCATCGCCAGGGCATTGGCGTCCCGCCCGCGCCTGATCGTCGGCGACGAGCCGGTCAGCGCGCTCGACGTCTCGGTGCAGGCGCAGGTGATCAACCTGCTGCAGGACCTGATCCGCGAGTTCCGCCTGACCTTCGTCCTGATCAGCCATGACCTCGGCGTGGTGCGCCACATCGCCGACCGCGTCGCGGTGATGTATCTCGGCCGCATCGTGGAGCAGGGCCCGACCGAGCAGGTCTTCCGGGCGCCGCGGCATCCCTACACCCGCGCGCTGCTCGCGGCCGTGCCGGGGCAGGGGGGCAAGGCGGTGCCGCTGGAAGGCGACGTGCCGAGCCCGATCAACCCGCCCTCCGGCTGCCGCTTCCGCACGCGCTGCCCCTACGCCGAGGCGATCTGCGCGGCCGAGATGCCGCAGCTCGAGGGTGGCGCACACGCGGCTGCGTGCCATCTGCAATCCCGCCTGCCGCCCGCCATCCCGCCCTCCGAGCACGATGCGGGCGGCGAGCGGCTGAAGCGCCTGCAGGCCTTCTTCACCGACCGAACCGTCCAGGGAGTGACCGCATGATCCGCAGGATGTTCGCCGCCGGCTGCCTCGCCGTCGCGGCCCTCTCCGCAACCGTCCCCTCTGGGCCGGCCGAGGCGCAGCAGAACTTCCGCATCGTGCTGCGCGAGGATCCGGACATCCTCGACCCGACCCTCGCGCGCACCTTCGTCGGCCGCATCGTCTTCGCCGGCCTCTGCGACAAGCTGTTCGACATCAACGAGCGCCTGGAGATCGTGCCCCAGCTCGCCACCGGCTACCGCTGGGAGAGCCCGACGAGCCTGCTGATCACGCTGCGCCAGGGCGTCCGCTTCCACGACGGCGACCCGATGACGGCCGAGTCCGTCGTCTATTCGCTGATGCGCCACCTGACGATGCAGGGCAGCTTCCGCCGCGGCGAGATCGGCTCCATGCAGTCGGCTGAGGTGGTGGATCCGCAGACCGTCCGCGTGACGCTGCGCGAGCCTTTCGCGCCCTTCGTCGCGCAGCTGACCGACCGTGCCGGGATGATCGTCTCGCCGCGCGCCGCGGAGGCCGCCGGCCGCAACTTCGGCAACCGTCCCGTCTGCGCCGGCCCCATGCGCTTCGTCGAGCGCGTGGCCCAGGACCGCATCGTGCTGGAACGCTTCCCCGAGTACTGGGACGCGGCGAACATCCACCTCCAGCGCGTCACCTACCTGCCGATCACCGACGGCAATGTGCGCCTGGCCAACCTGCAGTCCGGCGCGGTCGAGCTGGTGGAGAGCATCGAGGCGAACGACGTCAACACCGTCCGCCGCAACAACCGCCTGCGGATCACCCTGAACGACGAGCTCGGCTACCAGGGCATCACCATCAACATCGGCAACGGCCCGCGCGGCCAGACCCCGATGGGCCAGAACCCGCGCGTGCGCGAGGCCTTCGAACTCGCCATCGATCGCGCGGCGGTGAACCAGGTGGTCTATGAGGGGCTGCAGAGCCCGACCCGCCAGCCGCTGCCGCCCGCCAATCCCTTCCATGTCCGCGACTTCCAGCCGGAGCCGCGCAACGTTGCCCGCGCGAGGCAGCTGCTGGCCGAGGCCGGCATCCGCACCCCCGTGCCGGTCGAGATGACCGTCCCGAACAACCCCGACCTGCGCCAGGTGGCGGAGGTGATCCAGGCGATGGTGCGCGAGGCCGGCTTCGACCTGCGCATCAACGCGATGGAATTCGCCTCCTCGCTCCAGGCCGCGGTGCGCGGCGAGTTCGAGACCTACCTCCTCGCCTGGTCCGGCCGCGCCGACCCGGACGGCAACATCTGGACCTTCATCCACAGCCAGGGGCCGCAGAACGACGGCAAGTACTCCAACCCCGCCGTCGACCGGCTGCTCGACGTGGCGCGCATCGAGACGGATGCCGCGCGGCGGCGGGGCCTCTACGCGGAGGCCTTCGACATCGCGCTGCGCCAGGACCGCCACCGGATCTATCTCTGGCACCGCAAGAACATCGTCGGCCACACCGCGCGGCTGCAGGGCTTCCGCCCCGTGCCGGACGGGCTGATCCGCCTGCAGGGCATGCGGCTCAACTGAGCCGGACGGCGCGCGGGCGAGGGACGGGACCGGCATGGCATTCTGGCTTCTCCGCCGCGTGGGGCAGATCATCCCCACGCTGCTGATCCTGTCCTTCATGATCTTCGGGCTGCAGCAGCTGATGCCCGGGGATCCGGCCATGATCCTCGCGGGCGAGGAGCGCGGCGATCCCGTCGTGCTGCAGCAGATCCGCGAGGAGCTGCGCCTGGATCGCCCGATCTGGGAACAGTACCTGTTCTGGGTCGGCAACGTGCTGCAGGGCGATTTCGGCTGGTCCTGGCGCATCCGCATGCCGGTCAGCGAGCTGATCCTGCAGAAGCTGCCCGTCACCGCCCAGCTCGCCACCATGGCCTTCATCATCGGCGTCGTGATCGGCGTGCCGATGGGCATCCTCTCGGCCACGCGGCGCGACACGCCGGCCGACTGGGCGGCGAACGGTATCGCGCTCTTCGGCATCTCCACGCCGAATTTCTGGCTCGGCATCATGATGATCCTGCTGTTCAGCGTGCAGCTCGGCTGGCTGCCGCCCTCGGGCTACGTGCCGCTGTGGGAGGATCCGGTGCAGAGCCTCGCCACCACCATCATGCCCGCCTTCGTGCTCGGCACGGGCGTGGCCAGCGTGCTGATGCGCCACACCCGCGCGGCGATGCTGACCGCGCTGAGCCAGGACTACGTCCGCACCGCGCGCGCCAAGGGCCTCGCCGAGAAGGTCGTGGTCTGGAAGCACGCGTTGCGGAACGCGCTGATCCCGGTCGTCACCCTCGGGACCATCGAATTCGGTCGTCTCCTAGCGGGCGCCGTGCTCACCGAGCAGATCTTCACCATCCCCGGCTTCGGCAAGCTCGTCGTGGATGCGGTCTTCAACCGCGACTACCCGGTCGTACAGGGCGTCGTGCTGGCGACCGCGCTGATCTTCGTCGTCCTCAGCCTGGTCGCGGACCTGCTCTACATGGCGATCAATCCCAGGCTGCGCGCCGCATGAGCGTGACAGCCCTTCCGGCCGCGGCCGAGCGCGGCGAAAGCCCCGGCCGCCGCGCGCTGCGCCGCTTCCTGCGCCACAAGCTGGCGGTGTTCGGCCTCGTCGTCGTCGTCGCCTTCGTCCTGATCGCCGTCTTCGCGCCCTGGATCGCCCCCTACGACCCGATCCAGACCAGCTGGGCGCGCATCCGCCAGCCGCCTTCCTGGGCACATCCCTTCGGCACCGACGAGAACGGGCGCGACGTCCTCTCGCGCCTGATCTGGGGCGCGCGCGCCTCGCTCATGGCGGGCGTCGTCTCCGTGCTTGGCGCCATCGCCATCGGCGTCCCGCTCGGCCTGCTCGCTGGCCTCGCCGGCGGCTGGGTGGACGCCGTGCTGTCGCGCATCGCGGATGCGATGCTGTCGGTGCCCTTCCTGATCCTCGCCATCGCGCTCGCCGCCTTCCTCGGCCCGGCGCTCGAGAACGCGATGCTCGCCATCGCCATCACGGCGAGCCCGGTCTTCGTCCGCCTCGCGCGCGGCATGGCGCTGGATGCGAAGTCCACCGACTGGGTGGAGGCGGCGCGCGCGCTCGGCAACCCGCCCTGGCGCACCGCGCTGGTGCATGTGCTGCCCAACATCATCCCGCCGCTGCTGGTGCAGAGCACGCTTGCGATCGCGGAGGCGATCATCGCCGAGGCCTCGCTCTCCTTCCTCGGCCTCGGGCAGCAGCCGCCCGCGCCCTCCTGGGGCTCGATGCTCAACAGCGCGCAGCGCTTTCTGGACAGCGCGCCCTGGCTCGCCATCGCGCCGGGGCTCGCGATCTTCGTCGTGGTGCTCGCCTTCAACCTGGTCGGCGACGGGCTGCGCGACGCGCTGGACCCACGGGCCGACCGGAAATAGCGGCGACTACCGCCGCGCCGCCGCGAAGGCCGGCGCGGGCGGTTCGACCGCGGGCAGGATCGCCTCGGCCAGCGCCTGCGCGAGGCAGGCATAGCCCGCGTCGTTCATGTGCAGCCCGTCGCCCGCGACCAGCGCCTGCGGGTCCGGCGCGGAGGCCTGCCAGGCGCCGCGGCGGAACAGCCCGACACCGCGCGCTTCCGCCAGCGCGGCCATCACCGCGTCGAAGCGCTCGCCTCCGGCCGCGACCATGCGCGGGCTCCGCTGGTTGTCGAGCAGCACCACCGGGATGCCCGCCATGGCAAGCCGCCGCAGCCCCTCGCGCATCACGCGCTCGAACTCCTCGGGCGAGCGGCCCTTCAGCGCCTCGTTGCCGCCCGCCTGCCAGATCACCAGCGAGGGGCGCCGCACCAGCACCTGGTTCTCGATCCGCGCCAGCATCTCGTCCGAGGTCTGGCCGGACCGCCCGGCATTGATCACCCGCACGGTCCGCCCCGGCAGGGCGCCGCGCAGCAGCGCTTCCAGCCGCGCCGGATAGGTCGCATGCGGGCCCGAGGCACCCGCCCCCTCGGTCGAGGAGGAGCCGAGCGCCACGATGGTCAGCGGCCGCCCGGCGTTGAGCCGGGCCTCCACCACGGCACCTGCCGGCCCGGCGGGGCAGGGGCTGGCGCCGGCCGGGGCGGCGAGGGCGGTGAGCAGCCCGAGTGCGGCCAGGGGGATGCGGCCGTGACGTGTCAGCATCATCTTCCCGACCATGCCCGATCATCCGGCCGCGCGCCATGTGAGTCTCGAGGACGCGGCGGCCCTAGCAAGGCCGGGTCGGGACCTGCGCGCCGATATCTGCCGCGGCCTCGCGCTGTGGATGATCATGGTCAACCACATGCCCGGCAACTGGATGAGCGTGCTCACGCTCCGCCACTTCGCGCTGGCCGACGCGGCGGAGGCCTTCGTGCTGCTCGCCGGCTACGCGGCCGCCTTCGCCTTCGCGGGGCAGGCGGACCGCAAGGGCCTCACCTTCGCCGTCGCCGCCCTGCTGCGACGGATCGGCGTGCTCTATGTCGCGCACATCTTCCTGCTGGTGCTGTTCTCGGCCCAGGTCGGGCTGTCCGCCCGCGCCCTCGACCGCAGCTTCTACATCGACGAGCTCGCCCTCGACCCGCTCGGCGAGGATCCCTACCGGACGCTGAGCGAGGCGCTGCTGCTGCGCTTCCAGCCCCACTTCCTCGACATCCTGCCGCTCTACATCGTGCTGCT
Organism: Falsiroseomonas oryziterrae; assembly: GCF_021864505.1. Taxonomy (GTDB): domain Bacteria; phylum Pseudomonadota; class Alphaproteobacteria; order Acetobacterales; family Acetobacteraceae; genus Falsiroseomonas; species Falsiroseomonas oryziterrae. Next base: position 883 of record NZ_JAKJIB010000226.1, on the reverse strand, counting down.
GGCGCTCCTGATCCCCGCGCTCGCGCTGCGCCGGCATGGCTGGTGGCTGCTCGGGATCTCGGTCGCCGTCTGGGCCTGGGCGCGGCTGGCCGATGTGAACCTGCTGCTGCTCGGCGCCGAGGGCTGGCAGTTCAACCCGATCGCCTGGCAGCTGGTCTTCGTCTGCGGCTTCCTGATCGGCCAGGCGGTGCGGGGCCAGCCCGGGCCCCGCCTGCCGCCACGCAATGCCTGGCTGACGGCGCTCGCGGTCCTCGTCGTGGTGTCGGGGCTGGTCTGGCAGATCGCTTGGCAAGTCCGGCCGGAATGGGCGGAGAGCCTGTCCGGCCTGCTCGCCGCGCTGCTCGTGGAGGTGGACAAGACCTCGCTCCACCCCGCCCGCCTCGCCTCCATCCTGGCGCTCGCCTACCTCGTCGGCCATTTCGTCCCGCGCGACTGGCCGGTGCTGCGGGCGAAGGCGGTGCGCCCCTTTCTCCGCATGGGCCAGCACAGCCTGCCGGTCTTCTGCGGCGGCATCCTGGTCTCATTCCTCGGGCGGCTCGCGCTCGAGGCGGCGGACGGCGTCGCCATGCAGGCCTTGGTGAACATCTGCGCCCTGCTGCTCCTGGTCGCCATCGCGGAGGTCGCGGCCTGGTACCGGCGGCTCGAGCGAGGCGCCGGCGCCTTGCCGCAACCGGCGGGGGTTCGATAACATGTCCGTCATGTCGTTGCGGCGTTCCGCCCTTGCCGCGGCGCTCGCAATGCCGCTGCTGGCCCTGCCGGCGCATGCGACGCCCGCCTGCGATGTTCCGGCCGAGTACGCCGCCGAGGCGCGCCCGCTGCCGCAGGCGGCGCGCGCGCTGGCCGCCGGCCATCTCAGCATCCTCGCCCTGGGCTCGGGATCCGC
>NZ_JAKJIB010000225.1 GCF_021864505.1 Falsiroseomonas oryziterrae | reverse complement strand
GACCGCCGCTGCGGCCGTGAATGAGTGCGCGATCACCGGCGCGACCGGTTGCGGCGCGTCGTCGGGCTCGGCGAAGGGCGAGGCTGCGATAGGCATGGCCGCCGGAGCATGCGGCGCGACCGGCGCAACCGGCGCCGCCGGGAGGAGCGGTTCGTCGTCCAGGAACGGCGTCGGCGCCGCTGTTGCCGGAGGCGGCACGACCGCCGCGGGCGGCGCGACGGGTGCGGCCGCCGGGATCAAGGGCTCGTCGTCCAGGAACGGCGCTGGCGCCGCCGGGGTCGTAGGCGGCACGACTGCCGCGGGAGGCGCGACGGGTGCGGCCGCCGGGATCAAAGGATCGTCGTCGAGGAAAGCGGCAGCCGGGGCGGCCGGCGCAACGGGCGGCGCGGGCGTCGGCGCGGCCTGCGCGGGGAGCAGTGGCTCGTCGAGGTCCCAGTCGTCGGGCAGGAGGTTCGGGGTCGCGGCGGGCGGCGCGCCGAAGCCCTGCGTGACCGGCGGCGGGCGGAAAGCGTCGGAGAAGGCGGGCGTGTGGTCCGCGATGGAAGGCCCGGTGAAGGGGTCCGGCTCGGCCGGCGCGAGCGGGTCGAAATCGGCCGGCAGCAGCGGGGAGTCGCTGCCGAAGACCGGCGCCTGATCGGCGCCGAAGCCCGCGCCTGCGCCGAGGCCGGTGCCGGTCGACACCGACCCGCCCTGCACGACGAGCGGAGCGGGCGCGAAGGGATCGTCGTCGAAGGGGCTGGCGCTGCGCGACGGCACGGCAGCGCCGAGCCCGGCGCCGAAGCCGCCACCCGCGGCCCCGGCACCGAAGGCAGCCTCCTCGATCCGTATCTCGATCTCGTAGGCGCCGAGCCGCACGCGGTCGCCGTCGCGCAGGTCGCGAATGCGGCCCTGGCCGATCGGCTCGGCCTCGCGGTTAAGGAAGGTGCCGTTGGTCGAGGTGTCGGCGACCTGCCAGCCGCCGTTGCGGAACGCAAAGACGCAGTGGCGCTTCGACAGGTGCCGCTCGGGGTCCTGCAGCACCCACGAATTGTCAGGGGCGCGGCCGAGGCTGAACTCGCCGCCGCCCACGCTGCGCGTCTCGGGCGGAACGGCGTCGGGGCATCGGAGCGTGGAGAGCGTCAGACGCATCGGAAGCCGGAACCTGGCATGGCGTTAGCCTCCCGGCGGCAGGCGGCCGGCGCCGCCGGTGGCGATCTCGCGCGCCGAGTCAAGGAAGCGGGCGAGCCGCGCGCGGGCGCGCATCGGATCGCCGCGGACGGCGGCGAGGTTGATCGATCCGGCGACGGCGGTGCCGCAGAGATGCGGCGCGGGCGGCACCTTGGCCAGCCCAGCCGGCGCCATCGAATCGCCGGACCAGAAGGCGCCGACGCAGGCCCACGCCTCCGGCGTGTCGAGACCCTTCGCCTGGGCGAGGTCGAAGGCGGCGCGCCGCGTCTCGTCGGATTGCTTGCGCACCCAGGTCTCGGCTGCGGCGACCAGCTCGACCAGGGCGGGCAGGCCCTCCGGCGCCGTGTGGCGCGCGCACATGCAGGCCCACCACACCGCCTCGCGCTTCGGCAGCGCATGCGCGGTGAGCTTCGCCGCCTCCAGCAGGAAGCCGGCGGCGGCGAGCCGTTCCATCGCTTCCGCTGCGTTGCGCGCGCCGGCCAGCACCGGCTGCGCCTCGGGCGGCGCGTCGATGCGCGCCAGCAGCTCCGGCAGCGGGCCGTCGAGCTTGAAGGGGGCAGCCGCGGACGCCGACATCAGTTGATCATCGTCATGCCGCCCTTGAGGGTCAGCATGCCGTCGCCCTTGACCGTCGTCATCGGCGAGACGAGGTCGGCCTTGGCGTCGCCCTTCAGGGTCAGCATCGTGCCCTTGATGGTGATGCCGGTGTTGTCGATCACGACGGAGTTCGATCCCACCTTCAGCGTGATGGACTGCCCGGCCTCGATGGTGACGGCGCCGGCGCTGGTCTTCAGCGTGTAGTTCCCGGTGTCGACCTTGGTGCCCATGTTGCCGGACTTGACGCCGATGTCGTAGTTGCCGGTGTCGACCTTGGTCTCGAGGTTGCCCTGCTTCACCGTCAGGGTGCGGTTGCCTTCCTCCACCACGAGGGTCTGGTTGCCCTTCACGGTGTAGTCCTGCTTGCCCTTCACGAGCACGCTGTCGTCCACCTTGATCTCGACGACGCGGCAGTTGTCGACCTTCAGGTTGAGGTCGTTCTCGACCTCGATCTTGAAGTCCTTCTGGGCATGGAGGAACACGACCTCCGAGCCCTTCTTGTCGTCGAAGGAGAACTCCGAGAATTCCTCGGCGCCGCCGTTCTTGGTCTTCCCTTCGATGGAACGCGTGCGGAAGCCGGACTTGGTCCAGTTCGTCTCGCCGGTGAAGATCGGCGTGTCCTGGCCGTTGTAGAGGCCGCCGAGCACGATCGGATGGTCCGGGTCGCCGTTGACGAAGGCGACCGCGACCTCGGTGTCGATGCGCGGCAGGAACATCGCGCCCCAGCCCTTGCCGGCCCAGGGCTGCACGACGCGGGCCCAGATCGAATCGCCGGCCGTGCTTTCGACCCGGTGGTCCCAGAAGAAGCGGATCTTCACCCGGCCGAGATTGTCCGGATCGGCCGTGCTGTCGGCGTAGGATTCGATGACGACGGCAAGGTGCAGCCCGTCCATGCGGGGCCGCGGCGTGGCCAGCGGTTCGCGCCAGGGCGTGGCGCTGGGGAAGACCTGGAAGCTGTTGGCGTAGCTCGGCACCGCGCCGCCGGAGAACCAGCTTTCGTCCACGGCGCTGTGTTCGACGGCGCGGACGCCCCAGGTTCCGGCCGCCAGGAACGGATCCTCTGCGCCGACGGTGAAGCTGTGACCGGCGGTGAGCGGAGCCCAGCCACCGCTGCCGCGCAGCAGCTGCGCCTCGGCCTCGGCAGCCTCCATGCGCAGCCTGACGCGCTTGCTCGCCAAGTCGGTCACCGTGGTCAGCGCCGGCCAGGTGAAGCTCTCGGCCGGGCTCAGCTGCCCGACGAATTCGCGGGTCGTCTTGAGTTCCGCCGTCACCAGCGTCGCCGGGTTCAGCGGGTCGTACTCGGCGGTCTTTTCCTTCTGCACCGCGACGCCGTGGGTGGGCTGGATGCTCGTGACCGCGGCGCCGTCGCCGGGGATCGCGCCAAGCGCGGTCAGGCCGGCATTGGCATCGGCGATGACCAGCTTCTCGGCGCCCTCGTCCGTGTGCTCGAAGAAGAAGTACCAGCCATGCTCCTCCATCACGCGCTTGGCGAAGTGGAGCTTGCTCTCGTTGTACTGCGTCACATAGGGCAGCGCCGCGGGCGCGGTGACGCGGAAGACGGTGGTCAGCCCTTCCTCGTCGAAGATGGTCTGCAGGATTTCCTGCGCCGTCTTGTTCTGGAAGATCCGGCAATCCTTGGCGAGGCCGAGCCGCCACGCCTTCGGGACGATCTTCAGCGCGCAGGCGTTGTAGCCCGCGATCCGCTCCGGCAGCGGGGCGTATTCGGCGACGTAGCCGCGGAAGTGACGTTCCGGCTTCGGCTCGCCATGGCCCCAGCGCACCGTGACCACGGCGGGCTTCTCGAGCACGTCGGCGACCGGGAGCGTGTCGCCCTCATGCACGGCGACGACCTCGATGACATAGGGCTCCGACAGCGCCTCCCGCACCGAGACACGCACCGGCACGAGCTTCTCGGCGACGCCGTCAAGCGTCATCGAGAGCATCGCGTTCTCGCGCTTCGGCAGTGTCGCTGACATGCCCCGTCCCGTAGCCCGCACCTCGGCGGCGGGCGGTGAGTGGCCTAGACTTCACCAATCGCGCGCGTCAGCCAAGCCACAATTGACGAAAAAGTTTAGACAAGGCTTGCCGATTGAACCAGCAACGATTTAGCTAAGCTTGTTGCCGGTCCGGGGAGCGCCCGGCAGCGCTGCGGGGGCAGGACAGCACATGCGTGGTTTCGGACGGCTCGCGCCGCTCCTGGCGTTGCCGCTCCTCCTTCCGGTCGAGGGCCTGGCGCAGCCTGCGCCGCGTCCGGGCCTGCCCAATCCCGTGCCGCAAGGCTCGCCTCTGCCTGGTGTGCTCCCCGCACGCCCCCCCGCGCTCGGGCCCGCGGTGCAGACCCCGGCGCCGCCCGCCGCCGCGCCGACCCCGGACGTGAACGTGGTCGTCCGGGAGGTGCGGATCGAGGGGGTGACGGCCTATGCGCCCGCCGAACTCGACCCGCTCGTCGCCGGACTCGTCGGGCCCGCCATCCCGCTCGAGCGGATCGAGGAAGCCCGGCTCGCGCTGCTCCGCCGCTACCGCGACGGCGGCTACCCCCTCACCGCCGTCTCCGCCGAGGTGGAACAGGGCGGCCGGCTCCGCTTCGTCGTGGCGGAAGGCCGCATCGCCGAGGTCCGCCTCGACGGCGACATCGGCCCCGCGGCGACGCAGGTGCTGAAGTTCCTCGACGGGCTGGTCACCGCCGGCCCGCTCGACCAGGCCCGGCTCGAGCGGCAGCTGCTGCTCGCGCAGGAGGTGCCGGGCGTCACGGTGCGCGCGGTGCTCCGCCCGCTGCCCGGCGGCGAGCCGGGCGCGCTGCAGCTCATCGCGCAGGTCTCGCGCCAGCCCTTCTCGGGCCTCATCGCCGCGGACAACCGCGGTTACGAGCTGATCGGCCCGGACCAGGTGGTGGCAGTCATCAGCGGGAACAGCTTCACCCAGTACGGCGAGCGGACGGATGTCGTGCTGTTCCGCAGCACCGATGCGACCCAGACCTATGGCCAGGCGGCGGTCGAAGCCTTCATCGGCAGCTCCGGCCTGCGCTTCCGCCTGCAGGGCGGCTACGGCGAGACGCGCCCCTCCGGCTCGCTCCGTGCCATCGGCTACGAGGGCACGACCACGCAGTTCAGCGCCGGCCTGATCTATCCGGTGATCCGTCGTCGCGACCAGTCACTGACCGTGTTCGGGCTGGTCGAGGCGCTGGAGAACGAGGTGCTGCTGGCAGGCCCGGGCGGCGTGCCGTCGCGGGCCAGCTTCGACAGCCTCCGCCCTGTGCGCGCGGGCGCCGAATGGGCGCGGCGCGACCGTCTGCTCGGCGACGCGCTGCCCGGCCTCACTACCGCGACCTTCCGCATCAGCCAGGGCCTCTCGGGCTTCGGCGCGAGCAGCGAGGGCGCCGAGTTCGCCGGCCGCATCGGCCAGGTGATCGACTTCTTCAAAGTGAACGGCGAGGTCACCCGCACCCAGGCCCTGTTCTCGCCCTGGGACGGCGCGAGCGTCAACCTGTTCGGCCTCGCCGCCGGGCAGTGGACGCGCGACATCCTGCCCTCGATCGAGAAGTTCCAGCTCGGCGGCCTGCGCCTGAACCGCGGCTTCTACGCCGGCGAGGTCACCGGCGACAGCGCGCTGTCCACCTCCCTCGAGCTGCGTCTCGACGACGCATGGACCGTGCCGGTCTGGGGCCAGAGCTTCGACGTGGCGGCGCAGTTCTACGCCTTCTACGACTGGGGCCAGAGCTGGGAACGGCAGCCCGAGCAGCTGGACCGGCGCCTGTCCTCGGCAGGCGGCGGCGTTCGCGTCGTCGTGGATCGCCGGACGGAATTGCAGCTCGAGGGCGTGTCGCGGCTGACGCGGCGCCCGCAGGGCCAGCTCCAGATCGAGCCGCTCTCGTCGAACGCCGTCTATTGGCGCGTGCTGACGCGGTTCTGAGGACAAGACGCCGATGCGCACTCCCCAGCGCCGGGCCAAGGCCCAGAGGACCCCCCGCCGCGTTCCGGCGGCGAAACGGCTGCCGCAGATCCGCCTGCCGCGCCCGCACCTCCTCGCCAGCACGGCGCTGACCGCCTGCTTCGCGCTCGCGCTCGGCCAGGCGCTCGCGCAGCCGGCGCCCAACGCCCGTCCGGAAGGTGGCAACGTGGTCGCCGGCCAGGCGAGCATCGCGCGCCAGCCCAACAACACCGTCGTCACGCAATCCTCGCAGCGCACCGCGATCGAGTGGCGCAGCTTCGACATCGGCCGCGACCAGACGGTCACCTTCCAGCAACCCGCGCCGAGCGCCATCGCGCTGAACCGCGTCACCTCCGCGAACCCGACCGAGATCGCCGGCCGCATCCAGGCGAACGGCCAGGTCGTCGTGGTGAACGGCGCCGGCATCATGGTGCACCAGGGCGCGGTGGTGGAGGCGCAGAGCTTCATCGCCACCACGGCCGACACCACCAACGCCGCCTTCATGGCCGGCGGCCGCCTGACCTTCGACCGTCCCGGCCAGCCCGGCGCGCGGGTCGTCAACCAGGGCGAGATCACGGTGCGCGAGGCCGGCCTCGCCGCGCTCGTCGCGCCCGGCGTCGCGAATTCGGGGCGCGTCCGCGCGCGGCTCGGCACCGTCGTGCTGGCGGGCGCGGAGACGCACACCATCGACCTGCACGGCGACGGCCTCGTCACCTTCGACGTGACCGGCCAGGTGCGCACCGCACCGCTCGGCCCGGACGGGCGCCCGGTGCAGGCGCTGGTGACCAACACCGGCACCATCATCGCCGAGGGCGGCAACGTGCTCATCACCGCCCGCGCGGTGGACGGGCTGGTGCAGGACCTGGTGACGGTCGGCGGCACGGTGCGGGCCGACAGCGTCGGCGACCGCACCGGGACCATCCAGGTCACGGGCGTCGGCGGCGGCATCCGCGTGCACGGCACGGTCGCGGCCGACGGCGTTCGCGCCGGCGAGCGCGGCGGCACGGTGGTGGTGAACGGCCCGGGCGAGGTCACGCTCGGCAGCACGGCGCGCGTGACGACCTCCGGACCCC
>NZ_JAKJIB010000224.1 GCF_021864505.1 Falsiroseomonas oryziterrae | reverse complement strand
TGGGCGGCGCTGGGACTGTCGGCCCTGGCGGCGGCGGCGCTGGTCGGGGCGGCGCTGCGCCGGTCCGCCTCGGGCGTCGCGACGCTGGCGGTGGCTGCGGCGGCGACGCCGCTGATGAGCCCTTTCCTGCTGGACTACGACCTGCTGCTGCTCGGCCTGCCGCTCGCCTGGGTGACGGCAGAGGCGCTGCGGACGGGCTTCCTGCCCTGGGAGAAGCCGGCGCTGGCGGCGGGCTTCGTGCTGGCGCTGGTCGCGCGGCCGCTGGCGCTGTCGATCGGCCTGCCGGTCGCGCCGCTGGTCACCGCGGCGCTGCTGCTCGTCGTGGCGCGGCGCGCGAGGCGTTACGCGCGTTGAACCCGGCCTGGGAACTGGGGCGACGCCGCGGCGTCGCGTCGAGAGTCAGGCACCGGAACGGGGTCCCCGCGAGACTGCGAAGCGGTCTCGTGGGCAATTCTCAGAGGTCGCGCTGGCCGGGCGCGTAGCTGCCGCCATCGGTGGGACGGAGGGCGGAGAAGAGCTCCGTCACCTCGGTGTAGTCGCGGTAGCCGCAGCGCGCGATGGTGCGCGCGGCGAGCATGTCGAAGCGGCCCTCCTTCAGCGCCCAGTCGGCGATGTGCACGCCGACCACCTGGCCGATGACGAGGTGACCGCCGGTCGCGCGGCCATCCACGTCCTTCAGCTCCATCGCATGCACCACGCGGCATTCGAGCGAGGCCGGGCTCGCCGCGACGCGCGGCGGCTTCACCAGGCGGCAGGCCGCGCGCTCGAGCCCCGCATGCTCGAACTCGCTCTCGCCGTCGGAGAGCGCGGCGGAGGAGGCGTTCATCGCCTCGAAGAGCGGGCGGGTGGCGAGGTTCACGACGAACTCGCCGGACGCGATCGCATTGGCCGCCGTGTGCTTCCAGCCGTCGCTGCCGAAGCAGCAGATGGCAGGCGTGGTCTGGATCATGTTGAAGAAGCTGTAGGGCGCGAGGTTGGCGCGCCCCTGCCCGTCCAGCGTCGAGATCCAGCCGATCGGGCGCGGTGCGACGATCGCCTTCAGCGGATCATGCGGCAGCCCCGCCGCGCGATGCGTGCCGGCTTCGTAGAACATCTCTTCATGCCTCAAGCGCCGGCGCCCGCGCCGCGGGCTTGGCTGGTTGTGGACTGGCCGGGCCGCGCGCGAGACGCCTGCCCGACCCGGCGCTACATCCCGAGCGCGCGGCGGTAGAGGTCGAGCAGCGTCTCCTGCTCCTCCACCTCGGCGGGTTCCTTGCGGCGCAGGCTGATGATCTGGCGGAGCACCTTCACGTCGAAGCCGGCGGACTTGGCTTCGGCGTAGATGTCCTTGATGTCGCCGGCGAGCGCCTTGCGCTCCTCCTCCAGCCGCTCGATGCGCTCGACGATCGAGCGGAGCCGGTCGGCGGCGATGCCGCCCACATCGGCCTCCGGATCCGCCTTCTGGCGGTCGCGGCTGGCCTTGGCTTCCTGAAGGTCGCTGTCGCTCACCCGCTCATTCCCCATGCGAAGGGCGCGGGTCGTGCCACGCTTCGGCGGCACGATCAATGGCCGGGGTTGGCGGCGGCGAACTTCGCCTTCTGCTCGGCGGTCGCCTCCTTCTGGTGCAGCGCCTGCCACTCCTTGTAGGGCATGCCGTAGACGATCTCGCGCGCATCGGGGTCGGACAGCGCGATGCCCTTTTCCTCCGCCGCGGCGCGGTACCATTTGCTCAGGCAGTTCCGGCAGAAGCCGGCCAGGTTCATCATGTCGATGTTCTGCACGTCGGTCCGCTCGCGCAGGTGCTGCACGAGGCGGCGGAAGGCGGCGGCTTCCAGCTCGGTCTGCGTGGCCTTGTCCATCTCGGGCACGGGCATGGGTGGTCTCCTTCGCGCGGTAGATGGCCCATCCCCCGCGTCTTCGCCATAGTCGGCCGATGGGCTGGACGGACGAGGCCGCGCGCGCGGCGCTGAAGGGGATGTTCGACGCCGCGGTGGCGAGCGCCGATCCGCGCGTCGTGCTGGCGCGGCACCTGCCGGAGCGGCCGAAGGGGCGGGTCGTGGTGGTCGGCGCGGGCAAGTCGGCCGCGGTGATGGCGGCGGCGGTCGAGGCCGCCTGGCCCGATGCGCCACTCTCGGGCGTCGTCGTGACCCGCTACGGCCACGGGCACCCGACACGACGGGTCGAGGTGCTGGAGGCCTCGCATCCGGTGCCTGACGCCGCCGGAGCAGCGGCGGCGCGGCGCATCCTGGATGCCGTGGCGGGGCTGAGCCGGGACGACCTCGTGCTGTTCCTGGTCTCGGGCGGCGGGTCGGCGCTGACCACGCTGCCGGCGCCGGGGCTCACGCTGCCGGACCTGATCGCGGTGAACCGGGCGCTGCTCGCCTCGGGCGCCACCATCCACGAGATGAACTGCATCCGGCGACATCTGTCGGCCTTCTCGGGCGGGCGGCTGGCGCTGGCCGCGCAGCCGGCGCGCGTCGTGACGCTCGCGATCTCCGACGTGCCGGGCGACGACCCGGCCTCGATCGCATCCGGGCCGACGGTGCCCGACCCGACGAGCTTCGCCGATGCGCGCGCGCTGGTCACGCATTACGGGATGGCGCTGCCCGAGGCGGTCGTGGCGCATCTGGCACGGGCCGAGGACGAGACGCCGAAGCGGCTCGATGGCACCGATTACCGCTTCATCGCGACGCCGATGCTGGCGCTGCGGGCGGCGGCGGAGGCGGCGCGCGGCCGCGGCCTCGTGCCCGTCATCCTCGGCGACGCGCTGGAAGGCGAGGCGCGCGAGGTCGGCAAGGTGCTGGCCGGCATCGCGCTCTCCGCCCGCGCGCATGGTCATCCCGCCGCCGCGCCCTGCGTCCTGCTCTCGGGCGGCGAGACGACGGTGACGATCCCGCGGGATGCGCGCGGGCGCGGCGGGCGGAACGGCGAATGCCTGCTCGGCGCGGCGCTGGCGCTGGCCGGCGCGCCCGGCATATGGGCACTGATGGCCGACACCGACGGCATCGACGGGTCGGAGAGCAATGCCGGCGCGATCGCCGCGCCTGACACGCTGGCGCGTGCGCGGGCGGCGGGGCTGGATCCGCGCGCCCTGCTGGCGGCGCATGACAGCTTCGGCGTGTTCGCCGCGCTCGGCGACCTGGTGGAGACCGGGCCGACGCTGACCAACGTCAACGATTTCCGGGCGCTGCTGGTGGGCTGAATCGGAAAGGGGCACCGAAGCGCCCCTTCCCTGTCGCGCGATGCGTGCCCGCGGTCAGCGGAGCACGATCTCCACGCGGCGGTTCTGCGGCTCGCGGACGCCGTCGGCGGTCGGCACCAGCGGGCGGCTTTCGCCGAAGCCCTGGATGGTGATGGCGCTGCGCGGGATGCCGCGGCGCTCGAGCTCGGCCGCCACCGCATTGGCGCGGCGCTCCGAGAGGCGCTGGTTGTACTGCGGCGTGCCGGAGCGGTCGGCATGGCCCGACACCTCGATGCGGGAGACGCCGCCGCGCTGCGCGTTGGTCGCCGCGTCGCCGATGATCTGGCGGGCGCGTTCCGTCAGGTCGGCGCGGTTCCAGTCGAAGAACACCAGGAAGGTGCGCGCCGGCGCGGGGGCCGCGGCCGGGGCCGGGGCGACGACGGGCGGCGGCGGCGCGACGCCGAAGGTGTAGCGAAGGCCGACCATCAGGCTCCAATTGCCGTTGTCGACCTCCACCGAGCCGGCCTGGCGCGTGGCCACCCCCGTCGTCGACACGAAGGTGGCATCCACGTCGTCGGAGAGGGTCGCGAAGTAGCGGCCCTCTGCGGTGAAGGCGAGGCCGGGGACGGACGCGATCGGGAAGGCCGCGCCGGCGATGACCTGCCAGGCGAAGTTGCCGTTGTCGCCGTCGATCGTCACCGAGCGGCCGGTCGTCGGCGCATTGATGCGCACATTGTCCCAGTTCTGCACGGCATAGCCGGCACCCGCACCGAGGTAGGGCACGATGGCGAAGCCGCCGAAGTTCCAGCCGAGGTCGAAGTCGTAGAAGACGTTGGCCATCACGCCGTAGCTGCTGACGTCGCCGCCCTGGTTCCGCGGCGCGGCGATGCCATTGAAGCCGGAAATGCCGTTGATGCTGTTCTCCCGGTAGTTGCCCTCGATCTCGACACGGATGCCGTTGCCGAAGGCGTAGCCGAGACTGATCACGCCGACCCAGCCGAGGTCGAAATCGGCGGTCCCGGTCTGGCCGACGCCGGCCGCGCCGAGCGCGCTGCGGAGCCCGCCCTGAGAGGTCAGGTCGCTTTCCTGCAGCCAGTTCAAACCGGCCCCGGCGGCGATGTAGACGCCGCGGAGGTGGCTGGGGTTCTGCGCGAACAGGGGCTGCGCCCCAGCGGCCCCCGGGACCAGCACGACGGCGCTGGCGAGCAGCAAGTTGCGAAACCTCATCGTCTTCTCCCGATCGTCCCACATGGATCCGGCGCAAACCCGTGCCGGTTGCCTGCAGTGCCCTCGGAACGCTGGGGTGACGCGCGGGCCGCACGGCTCCACGCAAATCGCTCGGCGTGTTGCCGGACCGCCACACACATGGCGCGGCGCGACGATCACGCTTTGCGGCGAAGCGAGTAGAAACTTAGCGAAAATAAGCTTTCGCTTTCCTGTGGTCCGTTTCGCTTAAGGTCACTAAGGTTCGCGCATGCGTGACCCGACCCTTGAAGCCCTTCTCGCCCAGCGTGGCGCCGTGACCCGCATCGCGACCGCGCTCGGCATCTCCACCGCCGCCGTCAGCCAGTGGAGGCGGGTGCCGGACGAGCGCGTGTCCGAGGTGGCTCGCGCGCTGGGCGTGCCGCCGGAAACGGTGCGGCCCGACCTCGGCGTCCTGCCGCCCTCCGAGGCGCCGCGGCCGGCGCCACGAACGTCGACCCGCATGCCGCTGCGGCGCCGGCGGCGGACCAAGATCATCGCGACGCTCGGCCCGGCCTCCTCCTCGCCCGAGGTGATCGAGCGGCTGTTCCGGGCGGGTGCCGACGTGTTCCGGCTGAACTTCAGCCATGGCTCGCACGCCGACCATGCCGAGCGCATCGCCATCATCCGTGCGCTGGAGCGCAAGGTGGAACGGCCGATCGGCATCCTGGTGGATGTGCAGGGGCCGAAGCTGCGCGTCGGCAGGTTCCAGGCCGGGCGGGTGCAGCTGCAGACCGGGCAGGGCTTCCGGCTCGACCTCTCGGCCACGCCGGGCGACGTGCGGCGCGTGCAGCTGCCGCATCCGGAGATCATCGCGGCGGCCGGGATCGGCACGACGCTGCTGCTCGACGACGGCAAGCTGCGGCTGCGCGTGACGCGCCAGCGCGACGACCACCTGGAGACCGAGGTGGTGGTCGGGGGCGCGCTGTCGGACCGCAAGGGCGTGAACGTACCCGACGTGCTGCTGCCGATCCCGGCGCTGACCGAGAAGGACCGCGAGGACCTCGCCTTCGTGCTGGAGCAGGGCGTGGAATACATCGGCCTCAGCTTCGTGCAGCGGCCGGAGGACGTGGCGGAGGCGAAGCGCATCGCCGATGGCCGCGCCTGGATCATGGTGAAGATGGAGAAGCCGCAGGCGCTCGAGAATCTCGACGAGATCGTGCGGCTGGCGGACTGCGTGATGGTGGCGCGCGGCGACCTCGGCGTGGAATGCCCGCCCGAGGAGGTTCCGCTGGCGCAGAAGCGCATCGTGCGGGCCGCCCGCGCGCTCGGCCGCCCGGTCGTGGTCGCGACCCAGATGCTGGAGAGCATGATCACCGCGCCCGCGCCGACGCGCGCCGAGGCGTCGGATGTCGCGACGGCGGTGTTCGACGGGGCCGATGCGGTGATGCTCTCGGCGGAGACGGCGGCCGGGCAATTCCCCTACGAGGCGGTGAACATGATGGACCGCATCGTGGCACGGGTGGAGCAGGACAGCGGCTGGCGGACGCTGATGGACGCGAATCGCCCCGTGCCGGAGAAGAGCTCGGCGGATGCGATCGCGGCGGCCGCGCGACAGGTGGCGCACACCATCGAGGCGGAGGCGATCGCGACCTTCACCTCGACGGGTTCCACCACGCTGCGCGTGGCGCGCGAGCGGCCGGATTGCCACATCCTCGGCCTGACGGCGAGCGAGCGGACGGCGCGGCGCATGGCCGTGGTCTGGGGGGTGCATCCGCTGGTGACGCCGGAACTCCATTCGATGACCGACATGGTCGCGAAGGCGATCCGCGCGGCGGCGCAGGAGGGCTTCGCGAAGACGGGCGACGAGGTGGTGGTGACGGCGGGGGTGCCCTTCGGCACGCCGGGCACCACCAATGCGCTGCGGGTCGCGATCGTGAAGTGACCGGGGCGTCGTCGGCCCGGCGATTCACGCCGATCGCGGGCCAGTTGACGCCGGGCGGCGCATCCGCCTTCCCTGCGCCTCCCGTTGGAGAGCCCCGATGCGTCGCCTCGTCCTGAGCCTCGCCTTCCTGCTGGTCGCCGCGCCCGCCCTCGCGCAGCGCGAGGGGGTCTACGAGGTGACGGGGACGAACCTGGACGGCACGCCCTATACGGGCCTCGCGCAGATCCGGCTGGTGGGGATGAACTCCTTCAACATCACCTGGCGGATCGGCAACCAGATCGTCGAGGGCGTCGGCATGGCCTCGGGCCGCACCATCGCCGTGACCTATGGGCTCGCGCAGCGGCCGGGGATGGGGATCTACCAGCTGAACGCGGACGGCTCGCTCGACGGCGAGTGGACCATCATCGGCGCGCCGGCGATCGGGCGGGAGCGGCTGGTGTTCCGCGAGACGCCGGCGACGGCGGCACCCGCCGAGGCGCCCGCCGCAACCCCGGCGCCAGC
>NZ_JAKJIB010000223.1 GCF_021864505.1 Falsiroseomonas oryziterrae | reverse complement strand
CAGTCCGCCCAGGGCAGCACCAAGCCGCAGCTCACCATCGTCTTCGAGACCGGCACCACCACCCCGCCCGCCTCCCTCGCCCTCTCCGGCCCGCTCACCCAGCCCGAGGGCAACAGCGGCTCCACCAACTTCGCCTTCACCGTCACCCGCTCCGGCGACACCACGCAGCCCGCCAGCGCAAGCTGGGCCGTCGCCGGCAGCGGCACCAACCCGGCCAGCGCCAACGACTTCGCCGGCGCCACCCTGCCCGCCGGAACCGTCAGCTTCGCCCCCGGCGAAACCTCCCAGACCATCGCCGTCCAGGTCGCCGGCGACACCACCGTCGAACCCAATGAGACCTTCACCCTCACCCTCTCCAACCCAACCGGCGCCACCATCGCCAACGCCTCCACCACCGCAACCATCACCAACGACGACGTGGCGGCCGGGCCGGCCTTCGACGAATCCTATATCGCGACGAGCTATTCCGGGCGGATGCGCGCGCTGGAATACGGGAACGCCAGCAAGTCCTTCTTCCACGACGGCCACTGGTTCGCGGTGCTGCCGGACGGGCCGAAATGGGCCGTGGAGCGCTTCGACGGACCGGTCCCCGGCGCCGGCCAGCGGGGCGGCTGGACGAAGGCGAGCACCGACAATTTCCTCGACAACAACCGCGCCTCCGACATCGCCTGGGACGACGCGACCGACTCGCTCTACGTGCTGCAATACTCCAGCACATCCGCCTCGCCGCGGATGTTCAAGCTGAGCTACGACACAGCGACCGACCGCTTCGTCCAAACCGCCGAGGCGCAGATCGCCGGCCCTGGCGGTAAGCTGGGCTCCGCCAGCTGGAGCAAGAACGCCGAACTTGTGATCGGCATGGACAGCTTCGGCACGCCGCTGGTCGCGAACATCGGCAAGACGACGAGCGGCGCGGACCGCGGCCTCAACCTCGCATGGGGCAGCAAGGACCTCGCCACCTGGTCGGAGGTGCGGATCGACGCCGATCCGACCGGCGCCGGCGGCAACAGCAAGGCCGACATCGTCTCCTTCACGCTGAACGGCACGCCGATGATCGGCATCGCCTACAGCGCGGACACTTCAGGACTCCAGGACAACGGCGCCTATGGCGACTGGAAGTTCGCCTGGCGCCCGGCCTCGGCCAACCCGGCGGACTACGCGGGCGGATGGACTGTCGAGACCTACAACACCCCCGTGGGCGTGGACAATCACCTGTCTGCCGCCTGGGACGGTCGCAACATCTTCATCGTGATGAAGGACAACCACAACGACATCTGGCTGACCCGCGGCCTGCCCGGCAGTTGGGAAACGGTGAGGGTCCTGGATTCCACCGGCGCGGACCGGGAGCCGAGCCGGCCGACCATCGTCGTGGACCAGGCCGACGACCGGCTGCTGATCTTCTACCAGCGGAACCTCAACGCGCCCTATGGCGACATCTACATGAAGACCCAGAGCCTGACGGGACCGCTGTCCTTCGACGAAGCGG
The DNA here is from genome assembly GCF_021864505.1 of Falsiroseomonas oryziterrae. Classification (GTDB taxonomy): domain Bacteria; phylum Pseudomonadota; class Alphaproteobacteria; order Acetobacterales; family Acetobacteraceae; genus Falsiroseomonas; species Falsiroseomonas oryziterrae. The sequence goes on along the minus strand of NZ_JAKJIB010000223.1, from coordinate 5,311 downwards.
AGCTCGGCACGCGGGCGATGCGCACCACGACAGGCGCGAGCCTCGTGGATCCGCAGGGACCCGTGCATGCGGTGGACGCCAGCATGGACGGCGCCTTTCACCTCTTTGCCGCGGATGCCGACCTGCGGCAGGTCTGGTCCAACCGCGTGGATCTCGGCGTTGGTGAGTTGATCGGCTGAGGCGCGGACCAGCGCGCCGCACGAGCCTGAACACGCGACCTCAGCAGAACGGCGCCGCCGCCTCGTAGAGCGTCGCGAGCGGCATCGGATAGGGATGCCGGACCTCGTGCGCCGGAATGCCACGGAAGGCGCTCTCGAGCAGCCGGCACTCCACCTCGCCCGCGGTCTCGATCAGTGAGTTGGCGCGGTCCGGAAAGGCGAAGCGGAACTGCTGGTAGGCAGCGGTCAGCGCCGCGCGCTCGAAGGCCAGGGAATGCACCATGCGCCGCGCGACCCGTTCCGGCTCGACCGGCACCACGCGCGTCCCGGGCCCGGCGGCGAGCATGGGCAGGAAGATGCGGTCGAGCGGCGCGCGACCCGTCCAGACATGCTCGCCGAAGACGACGCGCGGCGGGATGCGGTCGATGCCCTGCCACGCCGTCCCGCCCTCACGGCTCAGCCGGCGCAGCACGTCGAAGGGCCGCCCGCGCAGGCGCGCGAGGCCAGGCACCATCCCGTAGCCCCGGCGGAACCACCGCCAGAGCCGGAAGCGCGCCGGCTGCCGGTCGGCCAACCGGGCGGCGAAGTCCGGCATCTGCCGCAGTTGCCAGTCCCAGATGCGCGCGACGACGGAGATGCCGTGCAGGCCCGGCGGGTCGCCTCCGACGACCGTCCATTCATCCGCGACGTAATCGGCACCCGCCGCCATGAAGGGCAGCAGCATCTCGGTCTTGCCGCCCTTCTGCCATCCCGCCACCAGCACGCCCTTCCCGCGAAAGACGAAGGAGGAGGCGTGCAGCATCACATGCCGCCGCTGCAGCAGGTACAGGCCAAGGATCGACGTGAGCAGCGGCACCGCGGCAATGGCGCGCTCGCAGGTGATCTCGAAGCCATCTTCGCCGAGCCGAGACAGGTCCATGCGGGCGCGGTGGCCGCGGCCATCGAAAAGGTAGAAATGCGAATCGTCGAACCCGGCCTGCTCGAGGCCGAGCAGCCGCAGTTCGCCTTCCGGCGGCAGGTGATCGACGAAGGCGATGACGATGTCCGCCCGGCGCGGGGGCCGCTCGACAGGCGCACCGATCTCCTGCGTCAACGCGGCCACGATGTGCGCCGGCGCGCTACGCAGCCGCAGGGTGAGCAGGCCGTGGACATCGAATTCCGTGACGGCCGGATCGCGTGACGGCCGCGGTGACCCGTCCATGCTCCTGCTCTCCCTTGTCTCGCCATGGCCGCGATCCGGCCGCCCGCCCGCGCCGCATCAGGCGGCCCGCCTCCGCGCCGTCAGCGCCCGCGTCACCGCCCAGCGCCGCAGTTCCGGGAAGGTGTCGTCGAGGCGCAACGCGTCGCGGCCCATCCACGCCAGCAGCAGCAGCGTCGCCGCGCCCAACGGTGCCGCGACCCATATGCCGCCGGGCACCAGGACATGCAGCGCCAGCAGCGGCGGCGCCACGAACAGCAGCGCATGCAGCCAGCGATGCGCCGGCGGAACCGGCGCGATCCCGGCCACCTTCCACAGCGCGACCTGCTTGAGCAGGTTGTGCAGGATCATCGTCGCGGCGGTCGCGATCGCCGCGCCGAGCGCGCCCCAGCGCGGCACCAGCAGCAGGTTCAGCAGCAGGTTGGCCAGCGCCGCCGAGAGGTCGATCAGCAGCACGTGGCGCAGCTTGCCGAGCACCTTGAGCGTCAGCCCGTTGAAGCCGGAGGCGGTCTGGATGAAGAAGGCGCAGGACAGCAGCGCAAGGAACGGCGCCGATCCCGCATAGTCCGGGCCGAACAGCCCGACCGTCACCGGCCCGGCGAAGCCGCACATCAGCAGGAACGGCGGGAAGGCCAGCGCCGCCATCCAGAGCGCCGACCGCCAGTAGAAGGCCTCGAGCCCGGCCTGGTCCCCGCGCGCATGCAGCCGCGCGGCGATCGGCATGTAGAGAGTCGCGAAGGTCCCGCTGACCAGCAGGATGACCTGACCCAGCGGCATCACGGCACGAAACGCCGCGACCGCCTCCGCGCCATGGAAATAGCCGAGGAACAGGCCCGCCGAGGATTCCATCAGCGCCCAGACCAGCGTCGAGCCGAGTAGCGGCAGCGCGAAGCCGAACATCTCGCGCAGCGGACGTTCTGGCGGCGTGGCGCGCCATGCCCCGCTCAGCCCGCGCTCGCGCAGCAGCGCGACGAACATCGCCGCGGAGACCACCACCCCGACCGCCGCCACCGCCAGGTAGCCGAGGGCGAGCGTCGTGACCTGCGCGCCAGCGCCCAGCATGCCGAGAACGACGAGCAGCCGCAGCGTCGGCAGCAGCACCGACTGGCGCAGCACGATCGCGCGCGCGCTGCCGAAGGCCGCGAAGAGGCTGGTGAACAGCGCCTCGATCGCCTGCAGCGGGATCAGCAGCGCCATCACCGCAAGCAGGCGCAACGCCTCGGGGTCGTCGATCGGGCGCAGCCCGGCCAGCGTGACAGCGGCGATCGCCGCGGCCGCGCAGGCCACGCCGCCGAGGCAGGTGACGGCGAAGGCGACCCGGATCGCGCCGAACAGCTTCGCCGTCTCGCCGCGCTCCCGGTAGATCGGCAGGAAGCGCGCGACCACGCTCGGCATCTCGAACAGCGCGAAGGCCTGCAGCAGCGCGACGGCCGACAGCGCAAAGGCGAACGCGCCGAACTCGCCCTTCGACAGCGCGCGCACCAGCACCACCTGGGTCAGGAAGCCGATGCAGAAGGCGAAGACGCGCCCGGCCAGCAGCAGGCTCGAGCCCCGCACATGCTCGGCCGATGCGGCGTCTGGGCGCTGCGTGCCGGCTTCCGGCTCCGTGCCCTTCGGGCCAGCAGCGCTCACGCTCGTCTCCTCGCGATCGGCGCGGATGCGGACAGTCGCAGCGCCCTCGGCGGCGGCCCAAGGCGCTACGGCGACCGGCCACGAAAACCTATTGAGGACGCGTCCGCACCCACAAGACGGCCTGCCATCACATCGCCTTGGCCACACCGCGCCACACGCGATCGTGGCGCGAAGGCGGCGTCGCAGGCCGGCTTCAGGCGAATGTGACGCGACGCCACGCCGCACGGCGGGGACAACGCCGCCGTGACCTTCCTAGAGTCGCGCCCGCGGTGCCGCGCCATCTGGCGTCACGCCGAGAGCGGCCCGCGCAACCTGGCCCGGAGGATTGCCGCGTGCAGGCGGAACATCGGCTCGGACTGCGCGTGCTGCGACGCGTGCATGCGCACCGCGATCGCCTCGGCGTGCTCGGGTCCTGGATCGTGCCGCGCACGCTCAACCCGGGGCGCCTGTGGTTCCTGCGCCCGGGCTGCACCCCTGCGCAGGTCGCCGCCACGCTGCACGCGCGCGGCATCGCGCATGCGCTGCTGGGCGGCCCCGGCACCACGCCGCCCGCGGCCCGCGACGCGGCCTTTGAATTGCTAATCGAGGACGACGGTGCGGAGGTTGTCCGCCCCTTCGTCTCCGACTGGCCGATCGGCCTGCCCTGCCGCATCTACTCCACCACTGGCCTGCCCGGCTTTTGCGTCGGCAGCTGGACACCGCCGACCCAGAACTCGCTGGACGGGACCGGCTTCCCGGACGAGATGGCGGTCTTCCCACCGCATCTCTCGGCGGCGCTGCTGCGCCGCGCCGCGCCCGGCCAGGCAGACTTCATGTTGCCGCATCCCGAGGACCGGTTCCTGTCCTTCGCCTACCGCCTCGCCTACCTGCTCGGCGACGCTTCGGGCCTGAGCAGCGCGGCCGATGGCGCGTCGCCAACCGCGGCACCCGTGGCGTCGCCGCTCCGCGGCCTCGCCTCCGCCGCCGGCCTCGGCCTGCCCGCCGTCCTGACGCTCGAAGCGCTGGACGAGGTCCTGGCCCGCTCGGGCTGGCGCCCGCCGCGCGACGTGCTGGAGCGGCTGGCCGTCCACCATCCCTGGATCGCGCGCCGCTTCTTCGCGATGCCGGGCGGGCGGGAAGCGCCCGGCTTCACCGTCTTCTTCCTCCGCCAGCGCGCGGTGGATGCCGGGCGCGCGCCACACATCGCCGCGCTGCTCGAGCGCCGCGGATTCGAGATCCTGGCGCAGGTGCCGCTCGACGGCGCGCTGCGCGCGGCGGCCGCCCGCATGGTGCGCGGCGGCAACTGGGGACGCAACGGATTCCCAGAGAGCGGCGGCGACCCGGCATTGCTGTTCCTCACGCTGGACCTGATCCCGCGCCCGGTGGGTGCGGCGGAGGCGCGCGAGCAGCCGACGCTCGACAACGGCCGCATCCACCGCGTGAAGCGGGAATTGCGCGACGCGGTGACGGACGGCCTCGATCCCGCGCGGCACTACAATGGCGTGCATTCCTCCGACAACAGTGGCGATGCCTGGCACATCGTAGAATCGCTGCTGCCCGATCGCCTGGCCTCGCTGCGCGCCCAGGTCGCTGCGCGCCGCACCGCCTTCGCCACGTCCGACGAGGTCGTCGCAGACCTGACCGGCAGCGGAGAGCGCGCCAAGGTCGAGCTGGTCCGCCGCGATGGGCACCTCGCCGTCCGCAAGACCTGGCGCCCGCATGCCCTGGCGGCGATGCAGCGCGAGGTCGACTTCCTCGCGCGCTTCGCGTCCGAGCGCACGGAGCTGCTGCCGCCGCTCGAGACCGGCGACGGCTGGATGATCACGCCCTTCCAGGACAACGCCTTTGCCTGGCGCGGCCGGGCCGGCGCGCGGCTGATGCCGCTCGGGGCCACACGGCAGCTTGGCGACTTCATCCGTCACCTGCTGCGGCACGGCTGCGACCCGGCCGAGCTCGCGCCCGAGCGCCATGCACTTATCGATCGTACCGGAGCGCTGCGCCTCGTCGGCTTCGACGGAATCAGGCAAGGTGCGGAGCCGTTGCCGCCGGAGCGCGCCACCTGCTTCGCCGAGGGCCGCTACGGACGCCTGTGGTATCCGCACACCGGGCTCAGCCTGCGCAGCCTGTTGCACGACCCGCCCTGGCTGCAGGCGGCGAAGCGCGCGGTGAACCACCCGGCGCACCGCCTGGCCGCGGCGCTGCAGGGTATGCTCGGGGCGCCCCGCGCGCGCGTCACGCAGGCGATCCGCCACCATGGCCCACGCCTGTTGCGGCTTGCCTCCGCGTGGCGCCGGCCGCGCGCGGCGGCGCCGGACACGGGCCAGCCGGCGCGCTGACGCCGGCG
>NZ_JAKJIB010000222.1 GCF_021864505.1 Falsiroseomonas oryziterrae | reverse complement strand
CCGCACAGCGCAGCGACGGCGGCAGCGCCGAGAGCGTGCTGCCGATCTGCCGCGAAGCGGCCGCCGTCCTGCGCGAATTGCGCGAGGGCACGAGCGCCAGCGCCGTCGCCGCCTGCGTCGGCGCCTTCGTGGAGGCGGCGCGCGGCGACCAGGCGCTGCTCGCCGAAGGCTTCGAGGCGGCTCAGCTCGCGCAGGGTGGCGTCACCACGACCCAGATCGCAGCGGCGGCCGCGCGGCTCGGCGAGAGCACGCGCAACCCCGCCGCGGCCGAGGCGATCCGGCGCCGCGAGGAGACCTCGCGCACATTGGCCGGCCTGTTCCGCGCCAGGGACGAGGCGATCACCGCCGCCGGTCGCGGTGCCGGCCCGAGCACCGAGGAGATCGACGCGCGCATCGCCGAAGCCCAGGCCGCGGCGGCGGATGCCGACCAGGCGGTGCAGGCTGCCGCGCCCGGCTTCGCGCAGTTGGTGCAGTCCGTCGCTTCGGCGCAGGAGGTGCTGGGCGCGCTGCAGCCCGGCGAGGCGCTTGCCTCGGTGTTCCTCGCGCCGGACTCAGGCTGGACCTTCGTGCTGCACAACGGCCGGATCGCCGCCGGGCGCGTCGGCGCGTCGAGCGCCGAGGTGGATCGCCTCGTCGCGGCGGTGCGCAGCGGCGTCGAGGCGGGCGATGCCTCGAAGCCCTTCGAGGCCGCCGCCGCCCACCGGCTGCACCAGGCACTCTTCGCCGAGGTCGCCGCCGAACTCGCCGCGGCGCGCCGGCTCGTCGTGGTGCCGACCGGCCAGCTTCTCTCCCTGCCCTTCGGCCTGCTGGTCGAGGCGCCGCCGCCCGCGGCGCGCGGGCATGACGGCGTGCGGTTCCTGCTCGCGCGCCTGCCGGTCAGTCACGTCCCGGCGCCGTCCAGCCTGGTCGCGCTGCGCCGCGCCGGGCCGTCCCAGGCGCCGCGCCCCTGGTTCGGCTTCGGCGATCCGCGCCCGGTGCCGCTGGCGCAGGCGACGCGCACCTTTCCGAACGCGCCGGAATGCGGCCGGCTGCTCGCGGCGCTCCCTGCCCTGCCCATGGCGGGGCTGGAGCTCCGCGCCTCCGCCGAGTTCATGGGCGCCTCGCCGTCGGACCGCATCGCCGGCGCCGCCTTCACCGCCGATGCGGTGCGCCGCGCGCGGCTGCGCGATTTCCGCGTGCTGCACTTCGCCACGCACGGCCTGCTGCCGGGCGAGCTGTCCTGCGTGCAGGAGGCCGCGATCCTCACCTCGGCGCCGGCCGGCGCGCCAAACGCCGCAGGCGCGCTGCTGACCGCGGCCGGCGTGCTGGAGCTCGACCTCGATGCCGATGCGGTCGTGCTCTCCGCCTGCAACTCGGGCGGCGGCGCGGCGGCGGGCGAGAGCCTGTCGGGCCTCGCGCGCGCCTTCTTCTATGCCGGCGCGCGCTCGCTGCTCGTCACGCATTGGTACATCAACGATGCTGCCGCTACGCGCATCGTCGCGCTCGCGCTGCGGAACTACCGCCAGTCGGGCGACCTGGCCGAGGCGCTGCGCGCCGCGCAGCTCGACCTGGCGCGCAACGTGCCGGGCGGCGCTCATCCAGCCTATTGGGGCGCCTTCGCGCTGGTCGGGCCGGGTCCGGGTGGCGCGGCGGCGACAGCTCAGCTCCCCTCCCAGGCCCGCCGCGGGACATAGACCTCGCCGCGCATGATCCGCCGCGCGGTGCGCAGCGTGCCGCCGGCGAGGATCGTGGGCTGGCCGGAGGCATCGCGACCGGTGGTGATCACCGCCTCCATTGTGCCGGTCGGGTGCTCCAGCACCACCGCTTCCCGCGCCGCGTCGGTGACGCGCGCGATCCCCTCCGCCACCGTGCCCGGCAGCTTGCAGGCGGAGGCGATGCAGATCCCGCCCGTCACCGCCATCGCCTCATGCGTGGCGAGCGGCGTGAAGTAGCGCGCCGCGACCGCGCCCTGCTCCGGCTCGCCCACCATCGCGAATTTCGGCACGACGCGCCCCTCGGCGTCGCCCATCCCCATGGCGAGGCTCGCGGCGCGGCGGATGCGCTCGATCCGCGCCATGAAGTCGCGGTCGGCATCCAGCGCCTTCGCGCTCTCGCGTCCCGTCTTGCCCAGGTCCCGCGCACGCGCGATCACCACCGGCATGCAGATGTCGAGGCAGGTGACCTCCACCCCCTCGACCAGGTCGCGCGGGTTGCCGGTCGGCAGCATCCGGCCCGTCGCGCCGCCCACCGCATCGGCGAAGTTCAGCAGGATCGGCGCCGCGGTGCCCGGCACCCCGGCGATCGCCGCATCGCCCTCATAGGTGACGCGACGCCCAGGGGTCTGCACCACCGCCTCGATCAGCGCGCCGGTGTTGACCGCGCGGATCAGCACGCGCGTCTCGCCATCCTCGGCCGGCACCAGCCCGTTCTCGATGGCGAAGGGCCCGACGCCGGCCAGCATGTTGCCGCAGGTCGGCCCCCAATCCACGAAGGCGCGGTCGAGCGCGGGCTGGGCGAAGAGGTAGTCCACCTGCTCCGGCCCGCCCGACGCCTTCGACACGATCGCCACCTTGGTCGTGAGCGTCGTGGCACCGCCGAGCCCGTCGATCTGCCGCAGGTCGGGCGAGCCCACGGCGGCCAGGATGACACGCGCCATCGCCTCGCGCTCGGCGGGCAGGTGCTCGCGCAGGAAATAGGGCCCGCGGCTGGTGCCGCCGCGCATCAGGGTGCAGGGGATGGCCGTCTCGCTCATCGCCCGGATGTGCCACGCATGGGCCGGTTTGGCGACGCCCCGCGAGCATGGCAGAAGGCGCCCATGACCCTGCCCCTGTCTGGCCTGCGCGTGGTGGAGATCGGCCAGGTCTTCGCCGGCCCCTTCGCGGGCATGATCCTCGCCGAGCTCGGCGCCGACGTGATCAAGGTGGAGAAGCCCGAGGGCGGCGACGACGCCCGCCAGATGGGCAAGGCCTATCTCCGCGGCGATGCGCTCAACTTCCACGATTTCAACCGCGGCAAGCGCAGCGTCGCGCTCGACCTGAAGAGCGCGGAGGGCATCGCCGCGCTGCACGCGCTGCTCGAACAGGCCGACATCCTGATCCACAACATGCGCCCCGGCGTGCCGGAGGCGCTCGGCCTCGGCCCGGAGGAAACCACGGCGCGGCATCCGCGGCTGATCTATTGCGCCATGGGCGCCTTCGGCCATCGCGGCCCCCTGAAGGACCGTCCCGGCTACGAGCCGCTGCTGCAGGCCTTCGGCGGCCTGTCCTCCATCACCGGCGAGCCCGGCGGTCCGCCCGTCCGCATGGGGTCGAGCGTGGTGGACCAGGGCACCGGCATGTGGACGGTGATCGGTGCGCTCGCCGCGCTGAGGCAACGCGAGGCGACCGGGCGCGGCTGCGTGGTCAATGCCTCGCTCTTCGAGACGGCGGCGATGTGGGCCGGGCAGAAGGCCGCAGCCTGGCTCAACCAGGGTCAGGTGCCGGTGCGCCACGCCTCCGGCCATCCGGATTTCGTGCCCTATGAATCCTTCGACACGGCGGATGGCCCGCTGCTGATCTGCTGCGGCAACGACCGGCTCTTCGCGAAGCTCGCGGCCGAGGTCGGGCATTCCGAATGGACGGCGGATCCACGCTTCGCCACGAACCGCGCGCGGCTCGCGAACAAGGACGCGCTGCTCGCGCCGCTGCGCGAGGTGCTGCGCGCGAAGCCGCGGGCCGAGTGGCTCGATCGCCTCGTTGCGGCCGGCGTGCCCTGCGCGCCGGTGAACACCATCCCCGAGATGCTGGCCGAGCCCCAGGCCGAGGCGATGGGCGTCGTGGTCTCCCCGCCCGGCGAGGAGACGCGGCTGATCGGCCTGCCGCTGAGCTTCGACGGCGCGCGCCCGCAGCCGCGCGCCGGCGCGCCGCGGCTCGACGAGCATCGTGGCGCGAGGTTCGCGGACTAGACGCGCGCCACAGCCCAGAGCGTGTCGGCGGCGATGATCCCGAGCAGCCGGCCGATCGGGTCGCCCGGCGCGAAGACCGCGAAGCTGCCTTCCGGGAACTCCGCCTGCGCCAGTCCTCGGCCCAGCGCCATGCCGAGCGGGTGGATGTGCCCGACCAGGATGTCGGTCGTGCGCGGGGAGGACGGGCGCCCGGTGCGCGCGCGCAGCCAGGCGATGCGGCGCCGCAGCAGGTCTGCATCCGGCGTGTAGTCGTCGGCCGTCATGTTCATCTCCACCACGCGGCGCGCGCCGAAGGCGAGGTCGGCGGTGTCGAGGGCCCGGAAGACCGGGCTGGTCAGCACCTCGCCAAGCGGGATGCCGAGCGCCTCGACGGCGCGCCCCGTGCGCACCGACTGCGCGCGGCCCGCCTCGCTCAGGTTGCGCTGGCCGGCGCGGTTGGCGAGGTCGCCGGTGTCCACCTGGCTGCGGTCGGTGATCCCGTGCCGCATCACCGCGACGACACCGCCCGCGCGCAGCGCCGCCACGAGGGCCCCGGCCTCCGCCCCCTGGGCCGTGGCGGCGTGAACCGGCCTGGCCGCGAGGACCGGCACGGCCAGCAGGACACGTCGTCGCATGCGAAGCATCGTCGATCTCCGGAATGTTCCGCCAGAGATGGGCGCGCTTGCAGGTTGACGGAAGGTCGCGCAGATCGCCGGATGCAACCGAAGGGATGACGGCCTGGACCCGCCCTTCAACCGCCCGACTTTTGCCTTGGTCGGGCGTTTTGATCCCAGCAAGAAGGCGGTGCGATTCCCGCGCCGCGTGCCGGAGCGAACGATATGCGACGCATCCTTCCCGTCCTTGTCCTGGTTCCCGCCCTCGGCCTCGGCGCCTGCGCGCAGCAGAACCCCTATGACCCCAACCAGCGCGCGCTCGGCGGCGCGGCGCTCGGCGCGGGTGCCGGCGCGCTGATCGGGTCGGTCACCGGTAGCGCCGGCCGGGGTGCGCTGATCGGCGGCGCCCTTGGCGCGGTGGGCGGCGCGCTGACCACGCCGCAGCAGCCGCAATGGGGGCAGCCGCAGCAGTCGCAATGGGGCCAGCCGCAGTGGCAGCAGCCCCAGGCGCAGCAGGGCGGCTACTACGACCAGTGGGGCCGCTGGGTGCCGGCGTCGCAGGCCGGCTATTCGCAGGGCTGGAAGTAACAGGCCCGCTGCGGGGGCGCCTCAGCGCCCCCGCAGCGCCTTGCCCAGCTCCTTCATCCCGTCCACCTGCTGGCGGAGCCAGCCGCCGGTGGCCAGGCTCTCCGGCGCATGCGGGTCGCCGGTGCGCGGATAGCTCGACCGGTCGAAGTCGCCGGTCCGGAAGATCCAGTCCCAGATCGGCAGCAGCACCGCGTAGTTGCGGCCATGCTCGCCGGCCGAAAGCTCGCCGTGATGGATGCGGTGGAAGCGCGGGCTGACGAGGATCCGCTCGCCCACCCGACCGAAATCCAGCCGGACATTGGCATGGCTCAGGCTCTCGGCGAGCTGGCGCACCATCACGATCAGCACGAACTGGACCGGCGGCACGCCGATCAACAGCGCCACCGCGCCGAACCAGACCGCCGCGATCGCATCGTCGAGCAGGTGGTTACGATCATCCGTCCAGAAGGTCATCTGACGCTGCGCGTGATGCACCGAATGCAGCGCGTACCACCAGCCGAACATGTGCTGGAAGCGATGGCGCCAGTACTCGCCGAAGTCGAGGATGACGACATAGAGCAGCAGCGCGAGCAGCGGCATCTCGCGCAGCGCCGGGAACAGCGTCTCGAGCGTCGGCGGCACGAAGCCGGTATCCGCCAGCCATCCTTGCATCGTCCGCTCGGCGGAGGAGAGCAGCACGAAGGCGATCAGCGGCAGCAGGCCGAGGCGCGCGAGCAACGTGTAGAAGACGTCCGTCCAGATCGCCTTGTTGTCGGTCACGTCCTCGACCGGCCGCAGCGCCTCGAGCGGGCGGCACACCGCATAAACCACCATAATCTGCACGATGCCGAGCAGCGCGAAGTCCAGCCATTCCTGCACGCGGTCGGCATAGGTCATCATGCCGAGCGCGTAGAGGGCGGGCTGCACCGCCTCCTCGTAGATCGCGCCGGACGTCCCGACCCAGAGATCCATGAACCACTGCCACATCAGGTGGCGATCCCCCCCTCAGGAAGCGTCTCGAAGCAGAGCCCGCGCGCGATGAGTCCCGCAAGCAGCTCGTCCAGGATGCTGGCGAAGGGCTCCCGCCGGCTGCGCACGCCCCAATGCATCACGAGCACCTCGCCCGGACGGATGTTCGCTAGGTTCCGGCGCAGCAGCGCGCTGTTCGGGTGCTGCGCGGCATCCAGCTCGTCGCCGAGGAAGCCGTTGCGCGTCCAGCCCTGGTGCCTCAGGCCGCAGGCGGCGGCCATGCGGATGGCGTTCGGCGTGGTGATGCCGCCCGGCGCGCGCCAGAGCGGCAGCACGCGGGCCTCCGGCGCCATGCGCCGGAGCGCATCGACCGGCCGGGCGAGCTCGGCGCACATCGCGCCCTGGTCCAGCACCTCGCTGCCCTCGCCGCGGCGGGCCACGAAGGACACGCGGCCGGGCGCCGGATCGCCGCGGAAGTACCAGTGACGCCAGGTGTGGCTCGCGAAGACATGCCCCTCCGCCGCGCGCGCCCGCCAGAACGGGGCCCAGGCCTCGGACAGCGTCGTGTCGCCGCGGAAGGTCGGCTCGTCGGCGACGAACAGCGTCGCACGCACGCCGCGGCGCCGCAGGATGCCGGCGATCTGCTCCGCCTCGCGGCTCCAGCCGGTGTCGATGGTGAGATAGACGGGGCCCGCGCAGAGCCCCGGCGACTGGGCGAGCGCCGGCGCCGCCAGCGCCGACAGCCCCGCCGCGAGAAGCGC
>NZ_JAKJIB010000221.1 GCF_021864505.1 Falsiroseomonas oryziterrae | reverse complement strand
GCTGCGCGAGGCAGTGCTGGCGGCGCTGCGCGACGAGGGCGTGCGCGCGCGGCTGGCGGCGGCGGGCGCCGAGCCGGTGGGCAGCAGCACGGCGGAGTTCACGGCCTTCCTCGCGCGCCAGCGCGAGTTCACCGGCAACCTGATCCGCGAGGCGGGGATCACGGCGGATTAGGAAGGTCTCACCCCCACCCTCCCACGCTGCGCGTGGGCCCCTCCCTCCCTCGCTTCGCGGGAGAGGGGATCAAGGCGCGGCCAGCAACAGCCGGTTCAGCTTCTCCATCGCGGCGGCCAGCGCGGCGCGGTCGCGCAGCGCCTGCTCGCGCGAGGCGCCGGCGGCGACCACGGCGTCGGTGATCTCGCCCCAGCTGCGCACGCCGTCGATGCGCGCGAGGAAGGCGGAGGCGAGCCGCGGGATCGGCACCATGGCGCGCAGACCGTCCCAGGTGACGGGCAGCACGTCGCCGCGCAGCGACTTCGCCAGCGCCGGGCCGTCCAGCTCGCGCAGCACGGGGACGGAGGCGTCGTCCTCCCAGCGCGGCGCGGCCACGGGATCGGTCGCGCGCACGCAATAGGCGATGTGGATGCCCATGTTGCCGCAGATCGCCTCGGCCAGCGCCGCGCGCGCGACCGGATCCATCCCCGCGGTGCGCGCGCGCAGCTTCGGATCGGCGAGCCAGGTGTCGGGATCGTAGCGCGCCGGTTCCACCAGGCAGGCGATGCGCAGGCCGGCGCCGGCGACGAGCGCGGCCAGTTGCGGCACGGTGAAGGCGACGTCGCGCGGGTTCAGCAGCAGGTCGTAGAGCCCCGCATCGCCGCCCTTGATGTGGTCCTCGATCCAGGGGTTCTTCTTGAGCCAGGCCGTCTCCGGCAGCTGCTTCCAGAGCCGCTTCGCGACGTCCACGCGCGCCGGCGGATCCTCCTCCGGCGGGGTCAGCAGGCGGAGTGCGTCCTGCAGCATGTAGACGCCGGTGCGGCCATGCGGCGCATAGACCATCAGCCCGATCCCGCCGCCCGGTGCCAGCACCGACACCAGCGCCGAAAGCCCCGCCGCAGGGTCCGGCAGGTGGTGCAGCACGCCGCAGCAATCGATGTAGTCGAAGGGCCCGAGGCCCGAGCGCGGCAGGTCGAGGATCGAGCCTTCCTCGAAGACCACGTTCTCCAGGCCCCGCGCCGCGGCGCGCGCGGTCGCGACCTTGCGCGCATGGGCCGAGCGGTCGAGCCAGGTGACCCGGCCGGGCCGGCCGAGCGTCGCCATCTGCTGCGCCAGCATGATCGTGCCGTCGCCCGACCCGCCGCCGGCGACCAGCGCGTTCAACGGCAGCGAGGCCGGGCGGCGCGCGCCGAAGATCCAGTGGTCCACCTCCCGCAGGTGGGAGGGACTGCCGACGACGAGCCGCTTCGCCTCGTCGCGCGGGTCGCGCGCCGGGTAGGGATAGGCCTCGTATTGCGAGGCAAGCTGGCGGTCGGTGGCGTCAGTCATCGGCTGCCTGCATAGGGGCACCCCGCCGGGGGCGGAAGCGGGCCGGTTGTCCACAGGTCGGGCGCGCCGTATCTAGCCGCCCATGCCCCGCAACCTCATCCTCGTCGCCGCATCCTGCGCGGCGCTGGCGGCCGCGCCCGCCCTGGCCCAGCGCGAGCAGCCGCAGCGCCTCGGCACGCATGGCTCCTGGACCGCCGCGACGCATCAGGAGAACGGCCAGAAGGTCTGCTACGCCTTCGCCCGCACCGCCCGCAGCGAGGGCGCGCCCGGCAACCGTGCCGCGCCGACGCTGACCGTGACGCACCGCCCGGGCGGGCGCGACCAGGTCGCGGCCTCGGTCGGCTACCCGCTGCCGCGCCAGTCGGAGGCCGTGCTGACCGTGGGGACGCAGGAGTTCCGCTCCTACGGCGTGGTGCAATCCTCGGCCTTCTTCCAGAACGGCGCGCAGCTGATCGGCGCCTTCCGCAACGGCCGCGAGGCGGTGGTGCGCAGCCCGGGGCCCCCGGGCCGGAGCGCGGTGACGGACACCTTCCCGCTGACCGGCTTCGCCGCCGCCTATGAGGCGATCTCGCGCGAGTGTCCGGCGCAGCAGAGACCGGCACGATGAGCGACGCGGCGGAGCTGTCCGGGTCGGAACGCGAGCGGATTCTCGCCAAGGCCGCGCTCTTCGCGCCGCCGCCGGCGACGCTGCCCGATGGCCGCCGCGACCTGGTCGGGCTTTCGCGCGAGGAGCTCGAGGCGGAGATGGTCGCGATCGGCGAGAAGCCGTTCCGCGCCCGCCAGCTCTGGCACTGGATCTACCACCAGGGCGAGACGGACTTCGCCAGGATGCCGACCATCGCCAAGCCGATGCAGGCGAAGCTGGCGGAGCGCTTCGTGGTCGGACGGCCGGAGATCGCGGCCGAGCAGACCAGCGAGGACACGACCCGGAAATGGCTGTTCCGCTGGCGTGACGGGCAGCAGGTGGAGACGGTCTACATCCCATCCTTGCAGGAGGATCGCGGCGCGGTCTGCATCTCGACCCAGGTCGGCTGCACGCTGTCCTGCACCTTCTGCCACACCGGCACGCAGAAGCTGGTGCGCAACCTGGGCCCGGCGGAGATCGTCGGCCAGTTCATGGCGGCGCGCGACAGCTACGGCGAATGGCCGAGCCCGAAGGACGGCACGCCGCGCTTGCTGTCCAACATCGTCGTCATGGGCATGGGCGAGCCGCTCTACAACTACGCGAACACGGCGAAGGCCCTGAAGATCGTCATGGATCACGAGGGCATCGGCCTGTCCCGCCGGCGCATCACGCTGAGCACCTCCGGCGTCGTGCCGATGATGGATCGCTGCGGGGCTGAGCTGAACGTCAACCTCGCCGTCAGCCTGCATGCGGTGACGAACGAGCTGCGCAACGAGATCGTGCCGCTGAACCGCAAGTATCCGATCGAGGAGCTGATGGCGGCCTGCCGGCGCTATCCCGGCGCGTCGAATGCGCGGCGCATCACCTTCGAATACGTGATGCTGCGCGGCGTGAACGACAGCGAGGCCGAGGCGCGCGAGCTGGTCCGGCTGATCAAGGGCCTGCCCGCGAAGGTGAACCTGATTCCGTTCAACCCTTGGCCGGGCAGCCCGTATCAGACCTCGAAGCCCGAGCAGGTGCGGCGCTTCGCGGAGATCGTGGAGCAGGCCGGCTATTCCAGCCCGATCCGCCGCCCGCGCGGGCGCGACATCCTCGCCGCCTGCGGCCAGCTGAAGACCGCCAGCGAGCGCGCGCGGAAGGCGAAGGTCGACGCGGCGTGAGCCGCGTCCTCGCCGTCTCCGCTGCGGCCTCGCACCGCTTCAGCAAGGCGCCGCAGCTCTCGATCCGGCTGCGCGAGGGGCTCGGCGTGGATGGCGACGCGCATGCGGGCGTGACGGTGAAGCACCGCTCCCGCGTCGCGCGCGATCCCACCCAGCCGAACCTGCGGCAGGTGCACCTGATCCATGCGGAGCTGTTCGAGGAACTGGCCGCGCAGGGGTTCCGGGTCGCGCCCGGCGAGCTCGGTGAGAACGTGACGACGCAGGGCCTCGACTTGCTCGGCCTGCCGCGCGGCGCGCGGCTGCATCTCGGCGCGGCCGCGGTGGTGGAGGTGACCGGGCTGCGCAATCCCTGCCGTCAGCTGGATGCTTTCGCGCCCGGGCTGATGGCCGCGACGCTCGGCCGCGACGCGCAGGGCAACCTGGTCCGCAAGTCCGGCGTCATGGCGGTGGTGCTGGTGGGCGGCGAGGTCGCGGCCGGCGATCCGATCCGTGTCGAGCTGCCAGCCGGGCCGCATGAGCCGCTGCAGCCTGTCTAGCCGCCGTCCGATCGGCGGAGGGCGCAGGCGCTCGCGCCGAGCACCGCAGCCGTGAATCGGCCGGCCGAACATGCATCCCCGCCGATCTGGCTGATGGCCATGGCGGCCTTTACCGTCGGCTGCGGCATGCGGATGCTCGACCCGCTGCTGCCGATGATGGCGCGCGACTTCGGCGTCGGACTCGGCGCCGTCGCGAAGCTGATCGCCGGCTTCTCGCTGGCCTATGGGCTGGGACAGCTGCTCGCCGGGCCGGTCGGCGATGCGCTCGGCAAGCTGCGCGTCGCGGCGGTGGCGATGGCGCTCTATGCCGGGACGCTGTTCGCCGCGGCGCAGGCGCCGGATCTCGGCGGGCTGCTGGCCTTCCGCATCGCGGCGGGGCTGGCGGCGGCGGCGACGATCCCGCTCTTCATGGCGCATATCGGCGACACCACGCCCTATGCGCAGCGCCAGGCGACGCTCGGGCGCTTCCTGACGGGGATGGTGATGGCGCAGCTGCTGGCGGGGCCGATCGCCGGCATCGTCGGCGACCTTGCCGGCTGGCGCGCCGTCTTCCTCGTGCTCGGCGCGGTGGCGGGCGCCATCACGCTGGTCTTCGCCTGGCGCATCGGGCCGGCCTGGCGCGTCGCGGGGCGCGGCCGCGCGGGGCTGAGCTTCGCCGGCTTCCTCGAACTTTTCCGCCGGAAGCGGCCGCGCATGCTGATGCTCGTCGCCGCGGCGGACGGCTTCCTGTTGTTCGGCGGCGTGCTGCCCTTCCTCGGCTCACTGCTGATCGAGGGCTTCGGGCGGTCCGCGACGGAAGCGGGGATCATCGCGGCGGGCTTCGGCCTCGGCTCGCTGCTCTACACGCGCGCGGCGCCCTGGCTGGTGGCGCGGCTCGGCGAGCGGCGGCTGGTGCTGCTGGGCGGACTCGGCATGGCGGCGGCGTTCGCGGTCATCGGGCTGGCGCCCGCCTGGTGGGTGGTGGCGGCGGCCATTGCGCCGCTCGGCCTGCTGTTCTTCATGCTGCACGGCGTGCTGCAGGCGCGCGCGACGGAGGCACTGCCGGAGGCGCGCGGCACCGCGGTGGCGGGCTTCGCCATGTCGCTCTTCATGGGCCAGAGCCTGGGCGCGATCGCCTTCGGCACGCTGATCGGCGGCGCGGGCTTCGCGGCCGGCTTCCTCGTTGCGGCGGTCGGGATCGTGGCGCTCGCCGTGGCGATCCGCCGTTGGGTCATTCCCTCGCGTTGAGCGGCGTCAGCCGAGCGCGTTCGGCGCCGGCTCCTTGCAGCGGCCGGATTCGAGATGACCGATCTTCACCGGCCAATATGTGCCGTCATACACGGTCTTCAGCGCCTCCACGCCCTTTGCCGGCTTGCCGAACTTGTCCTTGACCTCTGTCGTCTTCGTCCAGGGTCCGGTCTTGTAGGCGAAGATCCGCCAGTGGCCGGTGAGGTTGAATTCCAGCATGCCGAGGCCGATCGCCGACTTGTCGACCCCGGTTCCGGCGAGGATGAGCCTGATCGTGCCGTCGTCCGAGATCGTGTCGCGCGCCGTCTCGCCGTCGCGCATTTTGCCAAGCGCTTCCTTGACGAGTTCCTTGCCCTTCTTGTCGAGGCCGCGGACCTGGTTGTCGAAGCAGGACAGGTGGTGAATGTGATACTTCATCGCCCTTGCTCGCCGGTGCTGTGCCGCACGGCATGCTAGAAGCGAGGCGTGGCGATTTCAACCAGCGCGATCATGGCGCATGGATCCCGAGCCGCGCGAGGCGCTGCGCCTCGGGCAGGTTCAGCGCGCCGTCGGGGACGCGCCCCGCGGCCAGCGCGGCGACCTGCCGCACCGTGTCCATCGCCTGGTGCTCGGCGGCTTCAGGCGTCAGGCCGCCGATATGCGGTGTCGCGACCACGTCCGGCCGCGCGGCGAGGTCCGGGTCGGGCCACTGGTCGGGCGCGCTGCCGACATCGCAGGCGAAGCCGCCGAGCTGCCCGCCGTCCAGCGCGGCGGCCACCGCCGCCTCGTCCACCAGCCCGCCGCGCGAGAGGTTCACCAGCAGGACGCCGCGCTTCATCGCGGCGAGGCTGCGCGCGTTGATCACGTGCCGCGTGGACTCGTTCGCGACCGCCAGCGGCATGATCACGTCGCTCTCGGCCAGCAGGCGATCGAGCGTCGCCGCCTCTGCGCCCTCGATCTGTGCGTGCGGATCATTCGCCAGCACGTGCATGCGCATCGCCGTCGCGATCCCGGCGATCCGCCGCGCGATGCGCCCATAGCCGATCAGGCCGAGCGTGCGGCCGGCCAGCTGCCGCCCCATGCGCGGCACCGGCGTGCGGCGCGCGCGAAAATCGGCCGCGTGGCGCGACACGCCGCGGGCGAGGTCCACCATCATCCCGACGGCAAGCTCGGCCACGCTGTCGACGAAGCCGGGCGTCGCCTGCGTCACCAGCACGCCCGCCCGCGATGCTGCTGCGATGTCGATGGTGGAGACATCCACCGCGACGCGCAGGAAGGCGACGAGGTCAGGGGCGTTCGCGAAGGTTTCGGCCGTGCCGGGCGTCGCGCGGTCGGCGACGATGGCCTGGCAGCCCGCGGCGGCCTCGGCGAGTGCGGCGCCGGTGAGCGTCGTGTCGGCTTCGTGCAGCACGACCTCCGCCACCTCGCGCAGCGCGGCCAGCGCGCGGTCGCCGTAGTAGTTGGCGCGCATCTCGGGGGTGTGGGCGAGCAGGACGCGCATCGTGGGCCTCATGTTTCGGTCATGACATGCGGGCGCATGTCATCCTCAAGCGCCGGCGCCCGCATCCGCGGGCTTGGCTCGCCGCATGTGCGGCGGGCCGCATTCCGGGACCCCGCACGCGTTGCGAAGCAAGGCTAGCGAGAACCCGTCGCGGCCTCGGCCGTCTTCGACGGCCGCAGGTTGCGGCATCCGAGTTGGGCCTCACGACAGGGTCCAGGTCACGGCGAGCCCGCCGAGCCCGGCCAGCATCGCCGGCAGCAGCCGCCTGCGCAAGGCCAGGCAGCCGAGGCCGGCGGCCACCACGCCGGCGCAGCG
>NZ_JAKJIB010000220.1 GCF_021864505.1 Falsiroseomonas oryziterrae | reverse complement strand
GGCCCGGCGTCGCGATCGGCGACGACGCCGTGATCGCCGCCGGCGCAGCGGTGGCCGAGGACGTCCCGCCCGGGGCGCGCGTCGGCGGCGTGCCGGCGCGGCCACTCTGACACACGGCTTGCGCGCGCCGCGCGCGGGCTGTTCCTTGCCGCGCATGAGCCATCCGCTCGACAGCCTGTTGCGCCCCCGCAGCATCGCGATCATCGGCGCCTCGGACGACCCGACGCGCATCGGCGGCCGGCCGCTCGCCTATCTCAAGGCGCGCGGCTTCGCGGGACCGATCCTGCCGGTCAACCCCAACCGCGCCACCGTCCAGGGCCTGCCCGCCTTTCCCGACGTCGCGAGCCTGCCCGAAGCGCCCGAAGCCGCCGTGATTGCCGTGCCGGGCGAGGCCGCGATCGCCGCGGTCGCCGCGCTCGCCGCGCGCGGCTGCCGCGCCGGCATCGTCTTCACCGCCGGCTTCGCCGAGATCGGCGACGCGGGCGCGGCGATGCAGGACCGGCTGGTGGCAGCGGCGCGCGCGCATGGCATGCGGCTGCTCGGCCCCAACTGCCTCGGCCTGTTCAACGCGCCGCACGGGCATTTCCCGATCTTCTCGGCCAGCGTCGAGAATGGCTGGCCCGGGCCCGGCACGATCGGCATCGCGAGCCAGTCCGGCGCCTACGGCAGCCACCTCTTCGCCGCGGCGCGCGACCGCGGCATCGGCGTGCCCGTCCTCGTCACCACCGGCAACGAGGCCGACCTGCAGGTCGCCGACATCATCGAATGGATGGCGGCCGCCGACGAGGTGGAGGTGATCGCGGCCTACGCGGAAGGCATCCGCGACGGCGAACGCTTCGCAGCGGCGGTCGAGGCAGCGCGCCGCGCGCGCAAGCCGGTCGTGATGATGAAGGTCGGCCGCAGCGCGGTGGGCGAGGCGGCGGCGCAGTCCCACACCGCCTCCATCGCCGGCGACGACCGCGTGCTGGACGCCGTGCTGGCGGAGCTCGGCGTGCACCGCGCCCGCACGACCGAGGAATTGCTGGATGTCTGCTACGTCGCGCAGAAGCGCATCTATCCGGTCGGCAACACGCTCGGCGTGGTGACGATCTCGGGCGGCGCCGGCGTGCTGATCGCCGATGCGGCGGAGGCCGTCGGGCTGCCGCTGCCGGAGATGCCGGCGGAGGCCCAGGCCAGGCTCAAGGCGCTGGTGCCCTTCGCCAGCCCGCGCAATCCGGTGGACTGCACCGCGCAGGCCTTCAACGACATGAAGGTGGTCGGCGAATTCGCCGAGAGCATGGCCCGCGACGGCGGCTATGCCAGCCTGATCGCCTTCTTCACCGCCTGGGGCGGCAGCCCGACCATGGCGCCGCGCCTGCGCGCCGAGCTGAAGGGCGTGCTGGACCGCCATCCCGACCGGCTCTTCCTGCTGTCCATCCTCGCGTCGCCGGAGCGCGTCCGCGAATGGGAAGCCGACGGGTTCCTGGCGCTGGAGGATCCGTCCCGCGCCGTGGTCGCGCTGGCCGCGATGGGCCGCTTCGGCGAGGCCTTCGCCCGCGATGTGCGATCCGGGACCGCGCTGTCCGCCGTCGCGCTGCCCGACGCCACAGCCAACGAGGCGGAGGCGAAGCGCATCCTGGCCGAAGCCGGCGTGCCCGCGGTGCCCGAGATCGCCTGCGCCAGCGCCGAGGAGGCGGCGCGCGCCGCGCGCGACATCGGCTTCCCGGTGGTCGCGAAACTCCTCTCGCCCGACGTGCTGCACAAGAGCGAGATCGGCGGCGTGATCCTCGATCTCACGGACGAGGACGCGGTGCGACGCGCCTTCGCGACCATCACGGCGCGCGCCGCGACACGGGCGCCCGACGCGCGGATCGAAGGCGTGCTGGTCGCGAAGCAGCTGCGCGACGCGGTGGAGATGGCGGTCGGCGTCGTGCGCGATCCGGTCTTCGGACCGGTCGTGATGGTCGGCCTCGGCGGCGTCTTCATCGAGGTTTTTCGGGACGTCGCCTTCCGCCGCTGCCCGGTGAGCGAAGCGGACGCGCTCGCCATGATCCGCAGCCTGCGCGGCTTTCCACTGCTGGATGGCGCGCGCGGGCGTCCCAGGGCCGATGTCGCGGCGCTCGCGCGCGCCGTAGCCGCGCTGTCGCGCTTCGGCGCGGCCGCCGGGCCGCGGCTGCGCTCGGCCGAGGTCAACCCGCTGATGGTGCTGCCCGACGGCCAGGGTGCCTTCGCCGCCGATGCCCTGATCGAGGTCGCCTGATGCCGATCGAGTACGAGACGCTCCGCAACTTCCCGATCCCGGAGATCCGGCAGCGCCTGCGCTGGCAGGATGCCGCGCTCTACGCGCTCAGCCTCGGCTGCGGTCAGGATCCGATGGACGAGGCAGAGCTTCGCTTCGTCACCGAAGGCGCCGCGATGCGCGCGCTGCCGAGCATGGCCGTCGTGCTCGGCTATCCCGGCTTCTGGCTGCGCGACCCGGCGACCGGCGTGGACGCGCTGCGGCTCGTCCACGGCGAGCAGGCGGTGACGCTGCACGCGCCGCTGCCGGTTGCTGGCGAGGTGATCGGACGCTCCCGCGTCACCGGCCTGGTGGATCGCGGCGCCGGCAAGGGCGCGCTGCTCTACAGCGAGCGTGCGATCCTCGACGCGGCGACGGGCGCCCGGCTCGCGACGCTGGAACAGACCACCTTCCTGCGCGGCGATGGCGGCTTCGGCGGCCCCGACGGCCCGGTGAAGAAGCCGGCGCCGGAGCCGGAGGGCGCGCCCGACCTCGTCCTGGACATCCCGACCCGGCCGGAGATGGCGCTGCTCTACCGCCTCAACGGCGACCACAACCCGCTGCACAGCGACCCTGGCGTCGCGGCGAAGGCGGGCTTCCCGCGTCCGATCCTGCACGGCCTGGCAACCTTCGGCGTCGTCGGCCGCGCCCTGCTGAAGGCGGTGTGCGGCGGCGATCCAGCCCGCTTCGGCCGGATGGAATGCCGCTTCTCCGCCCCCGTCTTCCCGGGCGAGACCATCCGCACGGAGATCTGGCCCGACACGGACGGCGCCGCCTTCAGGGCGCGGGCCGTGGAGCGCGACGTCGTGGTCGTCGGCAACGGGCGCTTCCGCTTCGGCCCCCTGGACCCCCAACCGGCCGAGGGTTAGACGGCGCGCATGATCAACAAGATCGTTGCCTCCATCGCGGAGGCGCTGCAGGGCGTGAAGGACGGCGCGACCGTCCTGATGGGCGGCTTCGGCGCCGTCGGCCAGCCGGACGAGCTGATCGAAGGCCTCATCGAGCAGGGCGCGCGCGACCTCGTCGTCGTGGCGAACAACGCCGGCGCCGGGAAGGTCGGCCTCGCGAAGCTCATGGAAGCCGGGCGCGTCAGGAAGATCATCTGCTCCTTCCCGCGCTCCGCCGGCTCGACCGTCTTCGAGGAGCTGTACCGCGCCGGGAGGCTCGAGCTCGAGATCGTGCCGCAGGGCACGCTGGCCGAGCGGATGCGCGCCGCCGGCGCCGGCATCGCCGCCTTCTGGACGCCGACCGCCGCCGGCACGAAGCTCGCGCAGGGCAAGGAGGTCCGCGACTTCGGCGGCCGCCCGCATGTCATGGAATACGCGCTGAAAGGCGACGTCGCGCTGGTGGAGGCCTGGGAAGGCGACCGCTGGGGCAACCTGACCTACCGGGAGTCGGGTCGGAACTTCAATCCGGTGATGGCCACCGCCGCCGATCTGACGGTCGCGCAGGTGCATCACCTGCGCGAACTGGGCGAGATCGCGCCGGACCACATCCACACGCCCGGCATCTTCGTGAACCGCGTCGTCCGCGTGCATCGCGGCCATCCCTGGAGCTGACGCCGATGTGGAATAGGACGCAGATGGCCGCGCGCGTCGCGCAGGACATTCCGGAAGGTTGGTTCGTCAACCTCGGCATCGGCATCCCGACCATGGTCGCCGACCATGTGCCTGCGGAGCGCGAGGTGATCCTGCATTCCGAGAACGGCATCCTCGGCATGGGCCCCGCGCCGGGGAAGGACAAGGTCAACGCCTGGCTGGTGAATGCCGGCAAGCAGCCGGTGACGCTGCGGCCCGGCGGCTCCTTCTTCCATCACGCCGACAGCTTCGGGATGATCCGGGGCGGCCACATCGACCTCTGCGTGCTCGGCGCCTTCGAGGTGGCGGAGAACGGCGACATCGCGAACTGGGCGACGAGCGAGAACGACAGCGCGCCCGCGGTCGGCGGCGCGATGGACCTCGCGGCCGGCGCCAAGCGTGTCTGGGTGACGATGGAGCACACCACCAAGGACGGCGCGCCGAAGCTTGTGGAGCGGTGCTCCTACCCGCTCACCGCGATGGGCGCGGTGCAGCGCATCTACACCAACCTCGCCGTCGTAGAGGTCGTCCCCGGCCGCGGCTTCGTGGTGAAGGAGATCGCGCCGGGCCTGGCGCTCGCCGACATCCAGGCCAAGACCGGCGCACGCCTGCACACCGATGGCTGATCCCGCGCCGGCCATGCGCGTCGCCGAGTCTCGCGACGCAGGCGTGCTGACGCTGACGCTCGACTACCCGGCGCGGCGCAACGCGCTTGCCATGCCCCTGCGCGAGGCGCTGCACGACATCCTCGACTCGGCGCAGGGCGATGCGGAGATCCGCGCCATCGTGATGACCGGCGCGGGCGGCACCTTCTGCTCGGGCGGCGACATCTCCGGCATGAACGTCACGGATGCCGAGACGGGCCGCGAGCGGATGCGGCGGACGCATCGCATCATCCGCCTGATGGTCGCCGGGCGCATCCCCATCGTCGCCGCGGTGGAGGGCTGGTGCGTGGGCGCCGGCCTCTCGCTCGCCTGCGCATGCGACACCATCGTCGCCGCCGACGACGCACGCTTCATGGCGGGCTTCGGCAAGGTCGGGCTGATCGCCGATCTCGGCCTGCCCTTCACCCTGCCGGCGCGCATCGGCAGCGGCCGCGCGCGGCAGATGTTCCTCTACGGCACGCAGCTCGACGCGGCCGCGGCCGAGCGCATCGGCCTGGTCGACGAGGTCGTGCCGAAGGGCGGCGCGCTGGCGGCGGCGACCGAGAAGGCCCGCTTCCTCGCCGCGCAGGCGTCGCTGCCCATCGCGCTGACCAAGCGCATCCTCGCCGAGGGCCTGGACCGCGCACTGGAAGACGAGCGGCACTTCCAGACGCTCTGCTTCCTCAGCGACGACCACGCCGAGGGCAAGGCGGCCTTCCTCGAGAAGCGCGAGCCCGGCTTCGGCCGGCGTTGACGCGCCACCCTCCGGCGCGGAGCATCGCGCACGGAGGACCGAGCATGACCGAAGTCTGGCGCCTACCCGCGACCGAGGTCGCGTCCCTCGTGCGCAGCCGCAAGGCGAGCGCCGTCGAGGTCGCGCGCGACGCGCTGGCCCGCCTCGACGCCGCCAACCCGGCGATCAACGCCGTGGTGGATCATCGGCCGGAGGAGACGCTGGCCGACGCCGCACGCGTGGACGCGGCGCTCGCGCGCGGCGAGGACCTGCCGATGGCCGGCGTGCCGGTCACGATCAAGGTGAACGTGGACCAGAAGGGCTTCGCCACCACCAACGGCCTGCGCATCCAGAAGGACCACCGCGCGACCGAGGACAACCCGGTGGTCGCGAACCTCCGCAAGGCCGGCGCGGTGATCGTCGGCCGCACCAACACGCCAGCCTTCTCGTTGCGCTGGTTCTGCCGCAACTCGTTGCACGGCCACACCAAGAACCCCTGGGATCCACGCATCACGCCGGGCGGCTCCTCGGGCGGCGCGGCGGCGGCGACCGCGGCCGGCATCGGCGCCGTCGGGCACGGCACCGATATCGGCGGCTCGATCCGCTACCCGGCCTATGCCTGCGGCATCCATGGGCTGCGCCCGACGCTCGGGCGCATCCCGGCCTGGAATCCATCCCTGCCGGACCGGCATATCGGCGGCCAGTTGATGGCCGTCAGCGGGCCGCTCGCGCGCACAATCGCCGATGTGAAGCTCGGCTTCGACGCGATGTGCGCACGCGATGTCCGCGAGCCCTGGTGGGTGGACGCGCCCATGTCCGGCCCGCCCGCGCCGAAGCGCGCCGCGCTGTGCGTGAAGCCCGAGGGCATGCCGACCGTTTCCGAGGTCGAGGCAGCGCTGCGCGACGCCGCGCGCAGGCTCGAGCGCGCCGGCTGGACGGTCGAGGAGGTCGCGCTGCCGCCGCTGCGCGAACCGGCGCGGCTGCAGGCGATGCTCTGGCTGGCGGAAAGCCGGCGCGGGCTGAACAAGGCCTTCGCGGCGGAAGGCGATCCGGATGCGAGCTTCGTCTATGCGCAGATGGAAGCGCTGTGTCCGGAGCCCGACCTCTTCGGCTTCATGGACGCGCTGCAGGCACGCGTCGGCTTCGTGCGCGACTGGATGACCTTCTTCGAGACCTGGCCGATCGCACTCTGCCCGGTCAGCGCCGAGCTGCCCTTCCCCGACCAGCTCGACGTCGAGAGCCCCGAGGCCTTCCGCCGCGTGATCGACGCGCAGCTGACACAGGTCGGCCTGCCCTTGATGGGCCTGCCGGGCCTGACGGTGACGACCGGTCTCGTCGGCCGCACGCCGGTCGGCGTGCAGCTGCTCGCCGGCCGCTACCGCGAGGACCTGCTTCTGGAGGCCGGCGCCGCGATCGAGGCGGCCGGCGTGCCGGCGACGCCAGTGGTGCCGGCGCGGGGGTGAGGCGCAGCGGGAGGGGCGTTGCCCCTCCCGGACCCACCCCACCAGGAGCCTGGAGGCTCCTGGACCTGCATCGGTTTTCGGGTGGCGAGGGAGGGGGCCAAGGCCCCCTCCCTCGCCACCCGATGACAGACGGGGTTCCAAGGGCCCCCGGCCCTTGGCGG
>NZ_JAKJIB010000022.1 GCF_021864505.1 Falsiroseomonas oryziterrae | reverse complement strand
GCGCGGTTCACCGCCTCCTGCGCCGCCGCGGCGCTGCCGGCCCGCGCCTCGGCGCGCAGCACGGCGACCACCTCGTCCGGCGCGCGCGTGACCTCGGCGCTCTCGGCGATGTGGAGTTCCGTCTCCGGCAGCGGCGCTGGCTGCGCGACGGCGACGAGCGGCAGGCCGAGCAAGGCGAGGCAGGCGATCAGGCGGCGCATCGGCACCCTCCGGTGAGGCGGGCGCATCCGGCGCCCCGGTGATGGCGGGAGCATGGCACCGGAACGGCCGGCTGTTGACGTCCCGCGCCACGCGGCGGAGGCTTTCCGACAGCCGCAACGGAGAGACCTGCGATGCGCCACACGGTTCGCCCCTGGACCCGCCGATGGACCCTCGCCGCCGCGTCCACGCTCGGCCTCGGGCTCGCAATGCCCGCCGATGCGCAGGCGCCGCAGGGCCGGCCCTTCACCTGGGCCTTCAACGCGGATGTGCTGACCCTCGACCCGCACTCTTCCAACAATACCTTTACGAACTCCTTCCTCGGCAACGTCTACGAGGCGCTGGTGCGGCACAACGACCGCATCGAGATCGAGCCGGCGCTGGCCGAAAGCTGGCAGCGCACCAGCCCGACGGTCTGGCGCTTCAACCTTCGCCGCAACGTGGTCTTCCACAACGGCGAGACGTTCGACGCCGACGACGTGCTGTTCACCTGGGCGCGGGTGAACGCGCCCGGCTCGCTCGCGCGCGGGCTGCTCGGGCAGATCAAGGAGGTGCGCAAGATCGACAGCCACACGATCGAGATCGAGACGCATCGTCCCTTCCCGATCCTGCTGGCCTCGATCACGCAGTTCTACATCATGGACGAGGGCTGGAGCCGCGCGAACAACGCGGCGAATCCGGCCGACCTCGCGGCGCAGGTGGAAAGCGGCGCGACGCGCACGGCGAACGGCACCGGCCCCTTCCGCATCGTGGAGCGGCGGCCGGACGAGCGCACGGTGATGGAGCCCCATGCGCGCTGGTGGGACCGGCCGGCGCACAACCTCTCCCGCGTCACCTTCACGCCGATCCGCAGCGCCGCGACCCGCACCGCGACCCTGCTCTCCGGCGGCATCGACGCGAATGTCGAGGTGCCGCTGCAGGACATCCCGCGCCTGCTCCAGGACCAGCGGGTGAACGTGATCGAGGGGCCGGAGCTGCGGACGATCTATCTCGGCTTCGACCATGAGCGCGACCAGCTGCTCTATTCCGACGTCCAGGGCCGCAACCCGCTGAAGGACCGCCGGGTGCGGGAGGCGATGTACCGCGCCATCGACGTGGACGCGCTGGTGCGCGGCGTGATGCGCGGGAAGGCCTGGCCGGCGGGGATGATGGTGAGCCCCTATCTCGCCGGCGCGCCGCAGGACCTGAACGAGCGCCTGCCCTTCGACCCGGAAGCTGCGCGGCGCCTGCTGGCCGAGGCCGGCTACCCGAACGGATTCTCGATCGGCATCGTCTGCCCGAACGACCGCTACGTGAACGACGAGCGCACCTGCCAGGCGATCGCCGGGATGCTCGCCCGCATCGGCATCAGGTTGCAGCTGCAGTCGGAGCCGACGGCGGTCTGGTCGCGCCGTACGGCGAACCGCGACTTCTCGATGTTCATGCTGGGCCATGCCGGCCTGCCGCTGGCCGATAGCTACTCCACCCTGAACGAGGTCCTGCGCACCGCGTCGCAGACGACGGGCGGGCTGAACTACGGCCGCTGGTCGAATGCCCGCTTCGACGCGCTGGTGGCGCAGGCGGCGGAGGCGCCGGACGAGGAGAGCCGGCGGCGGTTCATCCGCGAGGCGCTGCAGATCGAGCGGCAGGAAATCGCCCATATCCCGCTCTTCCAGCAGCCCATCGCCTGGGCCGCGCGACGGGGGATCGACCTCCGCCAGGCGCCGGACAACCGGCTGCGGCTGTGGCTCGTGCGCGTGGACTAGCGCGCCGTCTCCCGCTCCAGAAGATACCCTCTCCCCCTGGAAGGGGGAGAGGGATGGGTGAGGGGGTCGCGAAGCTGGTCTGACGATCGCTGCCGGCGCTTCGCGCAGCCCCCCTCACCCGCTCCGGCTAGGCGCTGCGCGCCAAGCCTGCGCGACCCTCTCCCCCCTGCCGGGGGGGCGAGGGAAGAGACACAGGAAAGCGCCATGACCACGACCGACCTCCTCATCCGCGGCGGCACCGTCATCACGATGGACGCGCAGCGCCGCGTGCTGGACGACGGCGCGGTCGCGATCAAGGACGGGCGCATCGCCGCGGTCGGGCCGACGGCGGAGGTCGCGGCGGCGCACCCGAACGCGGCGCAGGTCATCGAGGCGCGCGGCAAGGCGATCCTGCCGGGCCTGATCGACGGCCACGCCCATGCAGGCCACGGCCTGGTGAAGACGATGGGCAGCGGCGATTCCGACGCCTGGTCGGAAGCCTGTCGCATCATCTACACCCTCGCCTCGCCACCCGCATTCTGGCGCGCGGAGGCGCGGCTCGCGGCCTATGAACGGCTCCGCTTCGGCGTCACCACCGGCGTCTCGCTGCTCGGCGGCGGCGACAGCATCGGCCGCGTGGACCACCCCGCCTTCACCGACGCGCATGCCGGCGCGACCGAGGAGGTCGGCATCCGCTCCATCCTCGTGCTCGGCCCGACGCGCCCGCCCTTCCCGCGCCCCTATGTCGGCCCCGACGGCGTCGAGCGGCCCGTCAGCTTCGAGCAGCAGCTCGAGACCATCACCGCCGGCGTCGAGACCTGGCACGGCAAGGGGAATGTGCGCGTCGCGACGCTGATGCCCGTCTATCGCGAGGCGCGCCACGACCCCCAGAAGGTGAAGGAGATCGAGCGCCAGGGCCGGCTGGTGCGCGAGGCCGGCGCGAAGCGCGGCGCCTGGTTCCATCAGGACGGCCACCGGAATGGCTCGATCGAGATGGCCGACCGCATGTTCGGGCTGATGGGGCCGGACAGCTGGCACAGCCACTGCACCGACCTGACGGATGCCGACATCGAGACGCTGCGCCGCACCGGCGCAAGCGTGGTGCACAACCCCTCCGCGATTGCCGCCGTGCGCGGCTATTGCCCGGCGCCGAAGATGATGGAGGCGGGGATCACCGTGATGATCGGCTCCGACGCGACCGCGCCGGACCGGTCGGGCGACATGTTCCGCCACATGTTCCAGTGCATCCGCTACCACCAGCGGCACTTCCGCGACGAGCGGATGATGACGCCCGGCAAGGCGCTGGAGATGGTGACGGTGGACGCGGCGAAGGGGCTTGGGCTGGCCGACGAGATCGGCAGCCTCGAGCCCGGCAAGCTGGCCGACGTGATCACCGTGGACCTGACCGCGCCGCACATGGTGCCGGCCAACATGCCCGTGCATCGCGTGGTGTTCTTCGCGAACGGGCACGACGTGCGGGACGTGGTGGTGGGCGGGCGCGTCCTGCTGCGGGACGGCGTCGCACCGCACCTGGATGCGCAGGACATCGCGGAGGCCGCGCGGCGCGAGACGGAGGCGATGCTGGACCGCGCGAAGCTGCGCCACCTGGCCGTCGAGGACCCGGGCTGGGGCCTCACGCGGCGCTGAGTCGCGGCCGGCCACGCGGGCGCAACCAGCCCCGGTGAATGGCGGATTCGTCTCAATTGTCTTGACCAGTCCCTTCCCGCGGGCATATCCATGCTCGCGAAACCGTGAGCTTGTTGCGCCAGGGCGGTGGCGCGGGCTCGGGCAGCGAGGCGGGAATGGTCGAAACCACCTATGTGCCGCGTGAGCTCGCCAAGATGGCGGGCAGCCACTTCATCGCCGGGTCGGGCAACATCGCCTCCTCCATCACGGCGGCGGCGAAGGTCAGCGCCCTCAGCGACATCCTGCAGGACTATTTCCAGGATCGCGATTTCGAGTTCGACGGCACCGAGATCGAGGAGAGCGACGTCAAGAAGGCGATCGCCTATGCGCGCGGCAAGAAGGAATCCAAGGCGATCCGTAAGGGCGTGATCGGCACGGCGCAGTTCGGGCTCCAGGCCGCGGCGACGGTGGGCGGCGCGACGGTCGGATCGGTGATCCCCGGCCTCGGCACCGTGCTCGGCGGCGTCGGCGGCGCCGTCGCCGGGGCGAGCCTCGGCGTCGGTGTACTGCTGGTCGACCGGCTGAAGCGGACGACCAAGGGCATCTACAAATGGGCCAAGGGGACGCGCGGCGAGCATCGCAAGCAGGCGGCCTTCACGCTGCTGAGCATGGCCAAGAAGGCGACGGGCAAGAAGGACGCGGCGAGCGCCGCCTATGCGGCGCTGGTGGTCATCCTGGGCGACGAATTCGACGACGTGATGAAGAATGAGCGCTACGGCCGGCTCGCGGATCGCCTGAAGTCCAACTGAGCCGGCGGCGCTGCCTGCCGGTCGGGCCTCTGGCCCACCGCCCCGCCGCACGGCATCCTTCCCGCACGAGCGGAGGAGCCGTCCCATGCGCGCAACGAGACGCAGCCTGATCGTCGCCGCGGCCATGCTGCCGGTCGCGGCGCGCGCGCAGGCGCCCTGGCCCACGCGCCCGGTGCGCGTGGTGGAACCCGCCGCACCGGGCGGCGGCAACGACATCACCATCCGGCTCTTCGCGCCGCATCTGGAACGCGCGCTCGGCCAGCCCTTCGTGGTGGAGAACCGCCCCGGCGCGGGCGGGCGCGTCGGCGTGGAGAACGTCTTCCGCTCCCCGCCCGACGGCTATTCGCTGCTGATGGGCAATGCCGGGTCGAACGGCATCAACGCCGCGATCTACCGCGACCTGCCTTACAATCTCGAGACCGACTTCACGCCGATCTCCATGCTGGTGACCGGGCCGAACGCGCTGGTGGTCAACCCGCGCATCTTCCCGGTGACCTCGGTCCGCGAGCTGATCGCGGCGATCAAGGCGCGGCCGCCGAACACCTACAACTACGGCAGCGGCGGCGTCGGCTCCTCCGCCCATCTCTCGGCCGAGCTCTTCAAGCTCATGGCCGGCGTGCAGATGGAGCACATCCCCTATCGTGGCGCGCCGCAATTCGGCCAGGCCGTCGTCACCGGCGACGCGCCCTTCCTGATCGCCAACCTCGTCAACATCATGCCCTTCATCAGTCGCGGCGAGGTGCGGCTGCTGGCGGTGACCAGCCTGGAGCGCTGGCCGGACCTGCCCGATGTGCCGACGCTGCACGAAAGCGGCCTCGCCGGCTTCGAGACCATCGCATGGAACGGCCTGTTCGGCCCGCCCGGCCTGCCGCGCGCCGTCGTGGACCGCCTGGTGCCGGAACTGCAGCGCATCGGCCGCCTGCCGGAAGTAATCGACCGCGTGAAGCTGATCGGCGGCCAGGTCGTCGTCAGCACGCCGGAGGTGCTCGCCGCGCGGGTGCGCAGCGACATCGCGAAATGGCGCGAGGTGGCGAGCCGCGCCGACATCCGGGCGGAATAGACGCGTGTCGGCGATCGCGTCCGTCGCCTTCCGCGGCATCAACGTCACGCCGAAGACGAACTGGTGCTTCCTGGAGGTGCGGACCGAGGATGGGCTGCTGGGCACCGGCGAATGCACGCTGGCGAACCAGGAGCCGCTGCTGGAAGCCGAGGCCACGCGACTGGCCGCGCGTATCGCCGGCGAGGATGCGCGGCATCGCAACCGTCTCGCGCGCCTGATCCCGCATGCCCCGGGCGGGCTGGTGGCGGCGACGGTGCTTTCGGCCTTCGAGCAGGCGCTGGCCGATCTAGCCGCGCAGCGCGCGGGGCAGCCGCTGCACCTGTTCCTGGGCGGTGCGCTGCGCGATCCCGTGCCGCTCTACGCCAACATCAACCGCGGCGCGGAGCGCACGCCGGCCGGCTTCGCCGCCGCCGCCACGCGCGCCGTCGCGGCAGGCTTCCGCGCCGTCAAGCTCGCGCCCTTCGAGCCGCTGGTGTGGGAGGACGGCCTCTCCGACGGCAACCGCGCCGCCTATGCCGAAGGGCTGGCGCGCATCGCCGCGGTGCGCGCGGCGGTGGGCCCCGACGTCGCGGTCATGGTGGACGCGCATTGGCGCTTCTCGCCCGGCGGCGCGGCGGCCTTGATCCGCGATGTCGCGGAGTTCCGGCTGTTCTGGCTGGAATGCCCGGTGGCCGAGGCGAACCGCGCCGAGATCGTGCGGCTGCGCGGCATGGCGAACGACCGCGGCATGCGGTTGGCGGGCGCCGAGACGCTGGCGGGCCTCGCGGCGTATCGCCCGGTGATCGAGGCGGGCTGCTACGACGTGCTGATGCCCGACGTGAAGCATGCGGGCGGGATCGAGGAGATCCGCCGCATCGCCGCGCTCGCGCAGACCGCCGGCGTCGAGATCGCGCCGCACAACCCGACCGGGCCGGTTTGCCACGCGCATTCGGTGCATCTCTGCGCCGTGATTCCCAACTTCCTGCTGCTGGAAGTGCAGTTCGGCGAGACGGAGCGCTTCTTCGACATGGTCGAGGGCGAGTCGCTCCGCTTCCGCGACGGCGCCGCGCCGCTGCCGGAGGCCCCCGGACTCGGCATCCGGCTCGGCCCCGGGCCGCATGCTCCCTGGATCCGGATGGACCGGCCCTGGCTGGATCCGCGGTTGGGATGATCGCGGGCTGGGTCGGCTTCACGCTGGTCGCCGCGCTGTTCCAGTGCTGGCGCACCGCCCTGCAGCAGCGGCTGCGCGGCGAGCTCTCGGTCAACGCGGCCGGCGTGGTGCGGTATCTCTACGGCGTTCCGGTCGGGCTCGCGCTGTTGCTGGCCTATGGCTGGGCCATCGGTGAATCGCTGCCGGCCATGACGGCCTGGGCGCTGCTGCTCTGCGCGATCGGCGGCCTGGCGCAGATCCTCGGCACCAACCTGCTGATCATGGCCTTCGGCTATCGGAACTTCGCGGTCGGGACGGCCTATGCGAAGACCGAGGCGGTGCAGGCGGCGATCGTCGCGATGGTGCTGCTCGGCGACCATCTCTCGCCGCTGGCCTGGGTTGGGATCGCGGTCGGGGTCGGCGGGGTCGTGTACCTGTCGCTCGCCGGGCGCGGCACCACGCCGCGGGAGCTGGTGGCCGGGCTGACTCAGCCCGCCGCGCTCTGCGGCATCGGGGCGGGGTTCCTGTTCGGGCTGACCGCGGTGCTGGTCCGCGCCGCCAATCAGGACATGCCGGCCGGCGACCTGATCCACAAGGCGCTGCTGATCCTGGTGGTGACGAATGCGCTGCAGACGCTGATGCAGGGAGCCTGGGTCGCCTGGCGGGAGCCCGCCTCGATCCGGCCGATCTTCGCCACTTGGCGCAGCTCGGGCCAGGTGGGGGCGCTGTCGGCGCTGGGCTCGGCCTGCTGGTTCTCGGCCTTCGCCCTGGCGCCGGTGGCGCTGGTGCGGGCGGTCGGGCAGGTGGAGATCCTGTTCACCCTGGCCTTCAGCCGCTTCTACCTGAAGGAGAAGGCCAAGCCCGCCGACCGGGCCGGCAGCCTGATCGTCGTCGCCGGCGTGGTCCTGGTGTTGCTGGGAAGTCGCTGACCCCCGGGAAACACGGAAGCGGAGGAAAACGCGCTCCCAGCGCGTATGCGGCCGCACCGCGGCCGCCGCGCCGCGACCGCCCGTCTGCCCCGGCGCGCGATGCCTGCGGCGCGCAAAGCCAAGCCCGCGGAGCGGGCGCCGGCGCCTGAGGTCAGCTGCTTCGGCGATTGAGGCGCCATATATTGCCGCGCCGCAGCACGCATGGTAAGCGCCGCGCCGCTGCCGGGGGGTGGCCTTGGGCCACGCCCTGGCGCGCACCCCTTTGCCGCGCCGCCCTCGGGACTCGCCCCTGGGTGCGCTGCCCAAGCACAGGACCGGGACCGCCTTGGCCGCCGCGACGAACGTCACCGCCTCTCAGCAGGCGCCGAACCCGACCGGGCTATCGGAGCGCTATGCCCTCGCGCTTCTCGGCCTCGTGGACGATTTGCGCCAGAAGGAGCCCGGCGCGGCGGACCGCGTCGCGGCCGACCTCGACGGCCTGTTCCGCATCTGGCGCGAGGATGCGGGCTTCCGTGCCTTCGTCGCCGACCCGCGGCTCGACGGGGCGGAGCAGCGCCGCGGCGCCTTCGCCATCATCGAGAAGGCGGGCATCGGCACCGAGGTGCGCAACCTGGTCGGCGTGCTGATCAACAACCGCCGCCTGGGCCAGCTGCCGCAGGTGGCCGCGTCCTTCGGCGCGCTTCTCGCGGAACGGCGCGGCCAGCAGACCGCGCATGTGACCACCGCCCATCCGCTGTCGGACACGCAGCGCGCGCAGATCACCGCGCGCCTGACGGAAGCCGGCTTCTCGGGCGTGCAGCTGCAGGAGACCGTGGATCCCTCGCTTCTCGGGGGCCTCGTCGTCCGCATCGGCTCGCGCCTCTACGACAACTCGATCAAGAGCAAACTGCAGCGACTGCAGTACGCGATGAAGGGAGCTGCCTGACATGGAGATCCGTCCGGCCGAGATCTCGGAGATCCTGAAGCAGCAGATCGCCGGCTTCGATGCCGAAGCGAACGTGGCGGAGGTCGGCACCGTGCTGACCGTCGGCGACGGCATCGCGCGCGTCTACGGGCTGCAGAACGTGATGGCCGGCGAGCTCGTCGAGTTCCCGTCGTCCGGCCTCAAGGGCATGGCGCTGAACCTCGAGACCGACAACGTCGGCATCGTGATCTTCGGCGACGACAAGTCCGTCCGCGAGGGCGACACCGTCAGCCGCACCGGCTCGATCGTGGACGTGCCGGTGGGCAAGGGACTGCTCGGCCGCGTCGTGGACGGCCTCGGCAACCCGATCGACGGCAAGGGCCCGATTGTGGCGACCGAGCGCAAGCGCGTCGAGGTGAAGGCGCCGGGCATCATCCCGCGCAAGTCGGTGCACGAGCCGATGCAGACCGGCATCAAGGCGATCGACGCGCTGATCCCGATTGGCCGCGGCCAGCGTGAGCTGGTGATCGGCGACCGCCAGACCGGCAAGACCGCCGTCATCCTCGACACCATCATCAACCAGAAGCCGATCAACGCCGGCGACGACGAGTCGAAGAAGCTCTACTGCATCTACGTCGCCATCGGCCAGAAGCGCTCCACCGTCGCCCAGCTGGTGAAGACGCTGGAGGAGAACGGCGCGCTCGAGTACTCGATCATCGTCGCCGCCACGGCGTCGGACCCGGCGCCGATGCAGTACATCGCGCCTTACACCGGCTGCACGATGGGCGAGTTCTTCCGCGACAACGGCATGCATGCTGTCATCTTCTACGACGACCTGTCGAAGCAGGCCGTCGCCTACCGCCAGATGTCGCTGCTGCTGCGCCGCCCGCCGGGCCGCGAGGCCTATCCGGGCGACGTCTTCTACCTGCACTCGCGCCTGCTCGAGCGCGCGGCGAAGATGAACGACGACTTCGGCGCGGGCTCGCTCACGGCGCTGCCGGTCATCGAGACGCAGGCCGGCGACGTCTCAGCCTATATCCCGACCAACGTGATCTCGATCACGGACGGCCAGATCTTCCTGGAGACGGAGCTCTTCTTCAAGGGCATCCGCCCTGCGGTGAATGTCGGCCTGTCGGTGTCGCGCGTGGGCTCGGCGGCGCAGATCAAGGCGATGAAGCAGGTCGCGGGCAAGATCAAGCTCGAGCTCGCGCAGTACCGCGAGATGGCGGCCTTCGCGCAGTTCGCCTCGGACCTCGACGCGACGACGCAGGCGCTGCTCGCCCGCGGCGCGCGCCTGACCGAGCTGCTGAAGCAGCCGCAGTACAAGCCGGTGCCGGTGGAGGAGCAGGTGGCGGCGATCTTCGCCGGCACGCGCGGCTATCTCGACCGCATCCCGGTGAACAAGGTGGGCGAGTTCGAGCGGCGCATGCTGTCCGAGCTGAAGTCGCGCGCGCCGGAGATCCTGACCTCGATCCGCACCGACCGCGAGATCAAGAAGGATGTCGAGGGCAAGCTGACCGCCTTCCTCGACGACTTCGCCAAGTCCTTCGCCTGATCGGGACGGCAGGTTCAGCGCCATGCCCAGCCTGAAGGCCCTGCGCGGTCGGATCAACAGCGTGAAGTCCACGCGGAAGATCACGCAGGCGATGAAGATGGTGGCGGCGGCGAAGCTTCGCCGCGCGCAGAGCCAGGCGGAAGCCGCGCGCCCCTATGCCGAGCGCATGGCCCGCATGCTCGCCTCGCTCGGCGCGAGCGTCGCGGGTTCGCCGGACGCGCCGAAGCTGCTGGTCGGTACCGGCCAGGATCGCGTTCACCTGCTGGTCGTGGTCACCGCCGACCGCGGCCTGGCCGGCCCGTTCAACACCAATGTCGGCCGCTTCGCGCGCCACCGCATCCGGGCGCTGGAAGCGGAAGGCAAGACGGTCAAGGTGCTGTCCGTCGGCCGCAAGGGCGCGGCCTTCCTGAAGCGCGAATTCGCCCGCCTCGTGGTCGGCGAGATCAGCTTCATGGGCAAGAAGCGGATCGGCTTCGAGGATGCGTCCGACATCGCCGACCGCATCACCGCGATGCTCGAGACCGGCGAGTTCGACGTCTGCGAACTCATCTACAACCGCTTCCAGTCGGTGATCACGCAGGTGCCGACGGCGCAGCGGCTGATCCCGGCGCCGATGCCGGAAGCCGAGGCCGAGACGGCTTCGGGCCCGCAGGCCCTGTATGAATACGAGCCGGCGGAGGAGGAGATCCTCTCCACCCTGCTGCCGCGCAACCTGGCGATCCAGGTCTATCGCGCGCTTCTGGAGAACAATGCCGGCTTCTACGGCAGCCAGATGAACGCGATGGACAACGCCACGCGCAACGCCGGCGAGATGATCAACAAGCTCACGCTCAACTACAACCGCACGCGACAGGCCAACATCACCAAGGAGCTGATCGAGATCATCTCCGGTGCCGAGGCGGTCTGAGGAGCCCGAACCCATGAAGAACAATGTCGGCAAGGTGACGCAGGTCCTCGGCGCGGTCGTGGACGTGCAGTTCCCGCAGGACCTGCCTGCGATCCTGAACGCGCTCACCGTGAAGATCGGCGAGCAGACGCTGGTGCTCGAAGTGGCGCAGCACCTGGGCGAGCGCACGGTGCGCACCATCGCCATGGACACGACCGACGGCCTGGTCCGCGGCGCGGAGGTGGTGGACACCGGCGCCGGCATCTCCGTGCCGGTCGGCAACGGCACGCTGGGCCGCATCCTGAACGTCATCGGCGAGCCGATCGACGAGCGCGGCCCGGTCGCGGCCGAGAAGTCCTACACCATCCACCGCGAGGCCCCGCCCTTCGAGGAGCAGGCGACCAGCGCCGAGATCCTCGTCACCGGCATCAAGGTCATCGACCTGCTCGCCCCCTACCTGAAGGGCGGCAAGATCGGCCTGTTCGGCGGCGCGGGCGTCGGCAAGACGGTGACCATCCAGGAGCTGATCAACAACGTCGCGAAGGCGCATGGCGGCGTGTCCGTCTTCGCCGGCGTCGGCGAGCGCACGCGCGAGGGCAACGACCTTTACCACGAGATGGTCGATGCCGGCGTCATCAAGCTCGGCGAGGGCACGACCGAAGGCTCCAAGGTGGCGCTGGTCTACGGCCAGATGAACGAGCCGCCGGGCGCGCGCGCGCGCGTCGCGCTCTCCGGCCTCTCGATGGCGGAGTACTTCCGCGACGAGCAGGGCCAGGACGTGCTCTTCTTCATCGACAACATCTTCCGATTCACCCAGGCGGGCGCCGAGGTGTCGGCGCTGCTCGGCCGCATCCCCTCCGCGGTGGGCTACCAGCCGACGCTGGCCACCGACATGGGCGCGCTGCAGGAGCGCATCACCTCGACCAAGAAGGGCTCGATCACCTCGGTTCAGGCGATCTACGTGCCGGCGGACGACCTGACCGACCCGGCGCCCGCGACTTCGTTCGCGCACCTCGACGCCACCACCGTGCTGTCGCGCTCCATCGCGGAGATGGCGATCTTCCCGGCGGTCGACCCGCTCGACAGTACCAGCCGCGGCCTCGACCCCCGCGTGGTCGGCGAGGAGCACTACCGCGTGGCGCGCGAGACGCAGCGCATCCTGCAGACCTACAAGTCGCTGCAGGACATCATCGCGATCCTGGGCATGGACGAGCTCTCGGAAGAGGACAAGCTGGTCGTGGCGCGCGCGCGCAAGATCCAGCGCTTCCTCAGCCAGCCCTTCCACGTGGCCGAGGTCTTCACCGGCACGCCGGGAGTCTTCGTGAAGCTCGAGGACACGATCCGCAGCTTCGCGGGCATCGTCGCCGGCGAGTACGACCACCTGCCGGAAGCCGCCTTCTACATGGTCGGCACGATCGAGGACGCCGTGAAGAAGGCGGAGAGTCTCAAGGCGGCGGCCTGACGGCCGCCCCTCAGACGCCGGGCGCCGCGCCTCCGCGCGGCTTGGCTTCGCCGCGCCGCTGGCGCGCCCGGCGACTAAGTCAGTTGGGCGGCGCCGGCCGCGTTGCGGCCGGATCCTCCGTGGTCGGTTCCGGCCTGCGCCGGTGCCGCGTGATGTGAAGGCTTAGGAACGCGCGATGGCGACCTTCCAGCTCGAACTGGTCAGCCCCGAGAAGCTGCTGCTGAGCCGCCCCGTCGAGATGGCGGTGCTGCCGGCGGCGGAGGGCGAGATGGGCGTGCTGCCCGGCCACGCGCCGATGATCGTGGCACTTCGCGGTGGCATCATCACCGTGACCGAGAACGGCCAGGTGACCGATCGCCTCTTCGTCGGCGGCGGCTTCGCCGAGGTGACGCCGGAGCGCTGCACCGTGCTCGCCGACGAGGCGACGCCGGTTTCCCAGCTGTCCAAGGCGGATGCCGAGCTTCGCGTGCGCGAGGCCGAGGCCGCCTACAGCGCCGCGGCCGCCGAGACGCCCGAGAAGCGCGACGCCGCCATGGCGAAGCTGCTCGCGGCCCGCGCCATGCTCGGGGCTGCCGAGGCTGCCTGACTTCGCCCCTCGGGGTGCTTGAATCCGAAAGCCGTCCGCAAAACATAGGCTTGCGGGCGGCTTTGGAGTCTTCGGGGGAACCATGAAGCACTGGCGCATCGAGCAGGTGGCCTGGGACCGCTTCGACCCGTCCAAGGTGGACCCCGGGCTCGTTCCGCTCGTGAAGGCTGCGGCGATGGTAGAGCGCAACGGTGACGACTACGCGCTCTACCTGAACTCGGTGTTCCGCGACGACCCGGACTTCCAGCAGGCGGCCGACAACTGGGCTGTCGAGGAGGTCCAGCATGGGGAGGCGCTCGGCAAGTGGGCGACGCTCGCCGATCCGTCCTGGGATTTCCACGCGGCCTTCGCGCGCTACCGCGAGAGCTTCAAGATCGACACCAAGGCCGACGCCTCGATCCGCGGCAGCCGCACCGGCGAGCTGATCGCGCGCTGCATGGTGGAGACCGGGACCAGCAGCTACTACACCGCGCTCGGCGAGGGCACCGAGGAGCCGGTGCTCAAGGAGGTCTGCCGCCTGATCGCGGCGGACGAGTACCGCCACTTCAAGCTCTTCTACGACCACATGAAGCGGTATCTCGCGCGCGAGAACCTCTCCTTCATGCAGCGCTTCCGCGTCGCGATGGGCCGCATCGGGGAAAGCGAGGACGACGAGCTCGCCTATGCCTTCCACTGCTCCAACTTCGGCCCCGACACGCCCTACGACCACGACCGCTGCATCGCCGGCTACATGGGCCGCGCGATGGCCTATTACCGCTTCCGCCACGTCGAGCGCGGCATGGGCATGATCTTCAAGTCCATCGGGCTCGAGCCGCGCGGGCGCCTGTCCGACATCGCCGCGAAGGGCGCGTGGCGCTACCTGCAATGGCGCCGCGACCGTTTCCGCGCCGCGCTCGCCGCCAACGAGAACGCCAAGCCCGCCGCGCTGCCCGCCGCCGCCTGAGCCGGCTCGCCGGGCCGCGGCTGCGCGGCCGCGGGATCGACGAGTTCAGCCTGTCGGCAGGCGCACGATGAAGCGCGCGCCGAGGATGTTGCCCTCGGCGTCGCGCCGATTCTCCGCTGCGATGCGGCCGCGCAGTCCTTCCACGATCTGGCGCGAGATGGAGAGGCCGAGGCCCGAATGCTGGCCGAAGCGCTCGCCGCGCGGACGCTCGCTGTAGAAGCGGTCGAAGATGCTCTCGAGCTTCGCGTCGGGAATGCCCGGCCCTTCGTCCTCCACCGTGAACTCGATGGTGGCGCCGAGCGGCCGGGCGCGGACCGTCACCTTGCCGTCGGGCGGGCTGAAGGAGACGGCGTTGCCGATCAGGTTGCGGAAGACCTGGACGATGCGGCCCTCGACGCCGCGCACGACCAGCCCTTCGGACGGCCCCTCGATTTCGACGACGGGATCGTTCCCCTCGCGCGTGGCGGCGTGCAGCTCCGAGAGCGCCGCAAGGATCGGCCCCACATCCACCGGCTGCGCGACGGTGCGCGAAAGCTCGGCATCCACCTTGGAGCTGTCGGCGATGTCGTTGATGAGCCGATCCATGCGCACCGCGTCGTCGGAGATGATCTGCAGCAGCCGCCGCTGCTTCGGCGGATCCTCGATCCGGCGCAGGGTCTCGATCGCGCTGCGGACCGAGGTGAGCGGGTTGCGGAGTTCATGCGCCACGTCGGCGGCGAAGCGCTCGTTCGCGTCGATCCGGGCCCAGAGTGCGCGCGCCGCCGTCTGGAGGTCGCGCGCGAGCACGCCGATCTCGTCGTCGCGCATCAGCAGCGGCTTCGGCACGGAGCCGCCGCGGCCTTCGCCCTCGCGCATCGCCGCCGCCGATTCCGCCAGCTGCAGGATCGGCGTCGCCAGCGTGCGCGCGAGGTAATAGGAGGCCAGCACCGTCAGCAGCAGCGCGAGCCCGAACAGCGCGAGCACGGAGACGCGGATCTCCAGCAGGCGCTGGTCCACCTCGCGCGCCTCGCGCGTCAGCAGCACGATGCCGACGGTGGTCGCGCTGCGCCGAGCCGGCTCCGCCACCGAAACGAGCAGCCGGCCGTCCGCGGTACGGCGGATATAAGGGCGCACGCCACCCTCGAGCGCGAGGCGCAGCTCCTCCCGCCGGTCGCCGCTGCCGGCGCCGCCGAATTCCGGCTGCCAGTCGAAGGACGGCGCGTCCGGGTTCACATCCACCGTCACGCCCTGCCGTGTGTCGCGCGGCAGGATGGCGAGGATCCGGTCGTACAGGCCCCCGATCGTGCCGGCGATGGCGCCGCGCGGTTCGGGCGGCGGCAGCGGCTCCGTCACGATCGCGCCGCCCGGCCCCTCCCGCACGCGGCTGTCGGCGACCAGCAGGCCGGTGCTGTCGAACAGCCGCGCCTGGGTGTTGGGGGAGGGCTCGACCAGGCGGCGCAGCAGCGGCCGCGCGGCTTCCGGCACCAGCACGGTGCGCTCGTCGCGGGTGCGCGTCGCGGCCTCCGCGATGCCGCCGGCATAGATGCGCGCCTGGGTGCGCAGCGCCTCGACCTCCGCGGCGAGCAGGCCGTTCTGATACTGGTCGAGGTAGAGCAGCGCGGCGGCCAGCAGCGCCGGCGGCAGGGCATTGAGCAGCAGGATGCGGCGCAGCAGCGGCGACAGCCAGCGCCGCCGTTCCGGTTCCGTCCTGCTGCGTGTCAGCGGCGCGCCGCTCGCGTCGGGCATGCCTCGTCCTGCCTGCGGGGCGCCAAGCTAGCCTGTGCCATGAAGCGCGGCCACAGCCGCGCCGGGATCAGGCTTCCTTGTAACGATAGCCGAGGCCGTACAGCGTCTCGATCTGGCTGAACTCGTTGTCCACCTGGCGGAACTTCTTGCGCACGCGCTTGACGTGGCTGTCGATGGTGCGGTCGTCCACGTAGATGTTCTCGCCATAGGCCGCGTCGATCAGCTGGTCGCGGTTCTTCACCATGCCCGGCCGCACCGCCAGCGCCTTGACCAGCAGGAACTCGGTGACCGTCAGCTGCACCTGCTGGCCCTTCCAGACGCAGGTGTGCTTGGTCTCGTCCAGCACCAGGTCGCCGCGCGCGATGATGCCGCCGGCGGGCGTCCCGCTGCCCTCGGCGCGGCTCGCCTCGTTCCGGCGCAGCAGGG
Organism: Falsiroseomonas oryziterrae; assembly: GCF_021864505.1. Lineage (GTDB taxonomy): Bacteria > Pseudomonadota > Alphaproteobacteria > Acetobacterales > Acetobacteraceae > Falsiroseomonas > Falsiroseomonas oryziterrae. Next base: position 9,288 of record NZ_JAKJIB010000022.1, on the reverse strand, counting down.
CGCGGATGCGCTCCAGCAGCAGGCGCTGGCTGAAGGGCTTGGTGATGTAGTCGTCGGCGCCGAGCCGCAGGCCCATCAGCTCGTCCAGCTCGTCGTCCTTGCTGGTCAGGAAGATCACCGGCAGGGCGCTGCGCTGGCGCAGCCGCTGCAGCAGCTCCATCCCGTCCATGCGCGGCATCTTGATGTCGAGCACCGCGAGGTCCGCGGGACGCGCCAGCAGCCCCTGCAGCGCCGATTCGCCGTCGGTGTAGGTGCGGACCTGGAACCCCTCCTGCTCGAGCGTCATGGACACCGAGGTCAGGATGTTGCGGTCGTCGTCCACGAGCGCGATGGTGGCTGGCACGGCGGGCACTCCTTCGGCCCGGCGGATCCGGGCCGGGCGTGCCGCCACCCTGGCGGCCAATTGTGGCAAAGGCGGGTCGGACACCCGGAGGCGATATGGCGACGGAAGGCCTGGGCTTCGAGGCGCGCAAGCTGATCCGCGGAGCGGCCGCGGCCACCCTTGCCACCAGCGCCGAGGGCCAGCCCTTCGCCTCGCTGGTCACCCCGGCCGCGGCCGGAGATCTCACGCCGCTCCTGCTGCTGTCCTCGCTGTCCGAGCACACCCGGCACCTGCGGGCGGAGCCGCGCTGCTCGCTGCTGTTCGTGGGCGCGCCCGAAAGTGCCAACCCGCAGACCGCGCCTCGCGTGACCGTGACCGGGCTGGCCGAGCCGGTACCGGCCGAGGAGGTACCGCCTCTCAAGGCCCGCTGGCTGGCGCGCCATCCCTATGCCGCGCTCTACGCCGATTTCGGCGATTTCGCGCTGTGGCGGATCCGGCCGGGGGGCGCGCTGCTGGTGGGTGGCTTCGCCCGCGCGACCCGGCTTCGGCTTGCCGACCTGCTGCCCGACCCGGCGGCCGTCGCGGCGCTGGCCACGGCCGAATCGGACATCGTCGGCCACGTGAACGACGACCACCCTGACGCCGTGGAGGCGATCGCGACGGGGCTCCACGGCGCTGCGCCGGGCGCATGGCGGATCGTCGCGGTGGACATGGATGGCTGTGATCTCGCGCAGGGCGAGAGTGTGCTGCGGCACCATTGGCCCGCCCCAGTGGCCGATGCGGACGGCGTGCGGGCCGCGCTCATCCGCGCCGCGCGGGAGGCGCGCGCCCGCCCCACCGCCTGAGCCTCGCCCCGCTGCTGCGGCGCAACACAAGCGGTTGTCACTGCGCTCCACGGCTGTTCGCGTTGCGGACATTGCCTTAGCCGCCCTAATTCTGCCGCCCTCGCCCGGCACCTGTCGGGCGTCGCGCGGCACGCCCGATCGGGTGCCGCGCCCGAGGAGGGAAGTTGATGACGTCCAACCCAGCGCTGACGGGCACCGGCGTGGCCGGACCCGCGGTCATCCATGCCAACCTGACCGCGGCGAACCTGGTGGCGCATGCGCTGCGGCGCGGGGAAGGGCGCCTGTCCGCCGACGGGGCCTTCATGGCGGTGACCGGCCAGCACACCGGCCGTTCCGTCCAGGACAAGTTCGTGGTGGACGACCCCGAGGTCCGTGACGCGATCTGGTGGGGCAAGATCAACCAGCCGATGCCGCCGGCGAAGTTCGCCGGCTTCAGCGGCAAGGTCCGCACCTGGCTCGGCCAGCAGCCGGAGCTCTTCACCCAGGACCTCTACGCCGGCGCCGATCCCGCTCACCGCATCCGCGTGCGGCTGGTGACGACGAATGCGTGGCACGCGCTGTTCGCGCGCAACATGTTCATCCGCCCGCCCAAGGCCGATCTCGACGGCTTCGCGCCCGACTTCACCATCCTCCACGCGCCGGAGCTGGACGCGAGCCCGGAGGAGGATGGCTGCCGCACCTCCACCTGCATCGCGCTGAGCTTCGCCAAGCGCGTGATCTGCATCGCCGGCACGAGCTATGCGGGCGAGATCAAGAAGTCGATCTTCACCGTGATGAACTGGCTGCTGCCGGACCGCGGCGTGCTGCCGATGCATTGCAGCGCCAATGTCGGCAAGGCGGGCGACGCCGCGCTGTTCTTCGGCCTGTCGGGCACCGGCAAGACCACGCTGTCCTCCGACCCGGAGCGCGCGCTGGTCGGCGACGACGAGCATGGCTGGTCCGACGGCGGCATCTTCAACTTCGAGGGCGGCTGCTACGCCAAGGTCATCAAGCTGTCCAAGGAAGCCGAGCCGCAGATCTGGGACGCCTCCCACCGCTTCGGCGCGGTGCTGGAGAACGTGATCGGCGACGAGGACGGCAACCTCGACCTCGATGACAACCGCCTGACCGAGAACACGCGCAGCTGCTACCCGATCGAGTTCATCCCGAACACGGTGGCGGACGGGCGCGCGGGCAAGCCGAAGACGGTGGTGATGCTGACGGCCGATGCCTTCGGCGTGCTGCCGCCGATCGCCAAGCTGACCCCGGCGCAGGCGATGTACCACTTCCTGTCGGGCTACACGGCGCGCGTCGCCGGCACCGAGAAGGGCCTCGGCAAGGAGCCGCAGGCGACCTTCAGCACCTGCTTCGGCGCGCCCTTCCTGCCGCGCCATCCTGAGGTCTATGGCCGCATGCTGGCCGACCGCATCGCGCGCGACGGCGCGCAGGTGTGGCTGGTCAACACCGGCTGGACCGGCGGCGCCTATGGCACCGGCAAGCGGATGAGCATCCAGCACACCCGCGCGCTGCTGCGTGCGGCGCTGGACGGCTCTCTCGCCAAGGCCGAGTTCGTGCGCGATCCCTTCTTCGGCCTGATGATGCCGAAGGCGGTGCCGGGCATCCCGAGCGCGGTGCTCAACCCGCGCGAGACCTGGGCCGACAAGGACGCCTATGACCGCCAGGCGAAGCACCTGGTCTCGCTGTTCGAGAAGAACTTCGAGACGTTTGCCGGCGCGGTGGACGAGGACGTGAAGGCCGCCGCGATTCGCGCGGCGGCGTGACCTCCCCACGACGTCGCTTCGCGACGCCGCGGGGACCCCTCGTGGGCACCTGACCCGCTTGGCTGGCTCATCCTCCCGCGGCAAAGCCGCGGGAGGGCACCGGGGCGCGGACTTGGCCGAGGCCAGCGGCTCCCCTTCCGTCAGTTGTTCCCGATAGGCAGGTGCATGCCCCTCGACGACACCAATCGCCGTCGTGACCGTGGCGAGGGACCGCCGCCCGCCCGCAACGTGCTCGGCGGCACGCTGCTGCCCTGCTCGGTTGCGCCGCTCACCGGTTTCTTCCGCGACGGCTGCTGCAACACCGGCCCGCAGGATGTCGGCCTGCACGTCGTCTGCGCCGAGATGACGTCAGCGTTCCTCGACTTCTCGAAGGCGCGCGGCAACGACCTCTCCACCCCACGGCCGGAGTACGGCTTCGCCGGCCTGAAGCCGGGCGACCGCTGGTGCCTCTGCGCCGCGCGGTGGGAGGAAGCGCGCCGCGCCGGCCTCGCACCCCGCGTCCTGCTGGAGGCGACCCATGTCGCGGCGCTACAGGTCGTTGCGCTGGAGCACCTCCGCGCCCACTGCCTCGACGTCGCCTGAACCCGGCCCGCAGGCCGGGCGTTGGGCCTGCTGCAGAGCGGGAGGCGCCCATGCCAGCGCGTCTGAAGCGCGGCGGCTCGCGGGCGACCGTGTCGGAGAACATCCGCGAGCTTGTCCATGACTGGGAGAAGGACGGCACCATCGGCAACGCCCGTCCGGAGACGAAGGACGAGGCGGTGAAGCAGGCCGTCGCCATCGCGCTCGGCGAGTCGCGGCGCACCGCGCGCGGCAAGTCGAAGCCGCCGCCGCCGCCCGCCGGAACGGCGAGCGCGAAGAAGGAGAAGGCGGCCCGCAGGAAGGGCTAGCCGGCCCTCCGCCGCAGCTCCGGCAGCGCCGCGGCGAGGGCGGTCGCGGTCATGAAGACGGCCGCCGCGACGAAGACGGCGGAGGGATGCCCGCCATCCATCAGCCAGCCGAACAGCAGCGGCGAGACGATGCCGCCGATGTTGAAGCCGGTGGAGACGATGCCGAAGGCCGCGCCCGCCTGGCCCGGCGGCGCCGCGGCGCGCACCATCATGTCGCGCGAAGGCATGCAGAGCCCGCTCAGCACGCCCGCCACGCCCAGCAGCACGACCGCCGCCACGCCCGGCGCCGGCAGCAGGACGACCGAGACCGTCGCCACCGCCGCCGCGGCGAAGCCCGCACCCGCCACGAGCCCATGCCGCGCCGTGCGGTCGGCGAGCTTGCCGCCGAGCAGCACGCCAAGCGCCGAGCCGACCAGGAAGGCGGTCAGCGCTGCGCTCGCCGTGCCGAGCGTCAAGCCGGGCCCTGCGACCAGTGCCGCGACGGCGAAGCCGTTAAGCCCGCCGATGGACAGCGCGATCAGCACGAAGAACCCGGTCAGGCCGAGGATCGCCGGGCTCAGGATGCGCGGCGCGTCCGGCCGCGCCTTGCGCTTCGGCGCGATCGTGTCGGGCGGGCAGGCAAGCCAGACATAGGCTGCCGCCGCGAAGGCGATCAGCGCCGCGCCCGCGACCGCGACCTGCGCGCCGAAGGCCGCCGCCAGCGCCAGCATCGTCGCCGGCGCGACGGCGCCGCCCGCATAGCCGGCGAAGGTGTGCCAGGAAAAGGCGCGGCCCATCCGGGGCGCGCCGATGCGCCCGCCCAGGATCGCGTAGTCGGCCGGGTGATAGACGGCATTCGCCAAACCCGCGACCGCCGCCGCCGCGATCATCCAGCCATAGCCGCCGAAGGCCGCGAAGGCGCCGTAGCCGAGCCCACCGAGCGCCAGCCCCGCCGCCAGCACACGCCGCGCGCCGATCCGGTCCACCAGGAAGCCGACCGGCGCCTGGGTGAAGGCGGACACCAGGCTGAACACGGTGATCGCCAGCCCGAGTTCCACGAAGCCGACGCCGAGCTGGTCCCGCAGCAGCGGGAACAGCGGCGGGAAGACCAGCATGTGGAAATGGCTGACTGCATGCGCGACCGCCACGGCGAACAGCGTCTGCCGCTCGCCCGAGGTCCAGCCCGCCTCCGCTGCGTCCCCAGCAACTGCGCTCAATGTGCTTCCGCCCAGGACCGCCCGTGCCCGACCTCGACGGCGAGCGGGACGGAGAGTTCCGCCGCGCCTTCCATCACCTCGCGCACCAGCCGCGTCGTGGCCTCGACCTCGGCCTCCGGCACCTCGAAGACCAGCTCGTCATGCACCTGCAGCAGCATGCGCGCCTTCAATCCGGCGTCGCGCAGCGCATGCGGCACGCGGACCATGGCGCGCTTGATGATCTCCGCCGCACCGCCCTGGAAGGGGGCGTTGATCGCCGCGCGCTCGGCGCCGGCGCGCCGCGCCGGGTCCTTGGACGTGATCTCGGCGATCCAGAGCTTGCGGCCGAAGGGCGTCTCGACATGGCCGCGGGTGCGCGCATCCTCCTTGAACCGCTCCATGCAGTCGCGGATCCCGGGATACTGCGCGAAATAGGCGTCGATGATGGCCCGCGCCTCGCCCGGCCCGATGCCGAGCCGCGCTGCGAGCCCGAAGGCCGACATGCCGTAGATGATGCCGAAGTTGATCGTCTTCGCGCGCCGCCGCGCCTCCTTGTCCACCTTGCCGGGATCGAGGCGGAAGATGTCGGCGGCGGTGCGGCTGTGGATGTCCTCGCCGCGCGCGAAGGCCTCCTTCAGGCTCGGCACGTCGGCGACATGCGCCAGGATCCGCAGCTCGATCTGGCTGTAGTCGGCCGAGAGCAGCACATGCCCGGGCTCCGCCACGAAGGCGGTGCGGATGCGCGCCCCTTCCTCGGTGCGGATCGGGATGTTCTGCAGGTTCGGCTCGGTCGAGGAGAGCCGTCCGGTCGAGGTCACCGCCATCGCGAAGTCGGTGTGCACGCGGCCCTGCGCATCCGCCTTCTGGGCCAGCGCCTCGACATAGGTGGATTTCAGCTTCTGGATCTGGCGGTGCTGCAGCGCGAGCCGCGCGAGCTCCACGCCCTTCGCGGCGAGTTCCTCCAGCACGCTCGCATCCGTGCCCCAGGCGCCCGTCAGCTTGCTGCGCTTGCCGCCCGGCAGCTTCATCTCGTCGAACAGGATTTCCCCCAGTTGCTTGGGGGACCCGACGTTGAAGGGACGGCCTGCGGCGGCGTGGATCGCCGCCTCGTACTCCACGAGCTTCTTCGCGAAATCCTCGCCGATCCGCGCCAGCTCCGCCTGGTCGATCTTGATCCCGGCGAGCTCCATGTCGCGCAGCACGCCGACCATCCGCCGCTCCACCTGCTCGTAGAGCGCCAGCGCCTTCGCGGCGCGCAGGCGCGGCTTGAGCAGCGCCCAGAGCCGCAGCGTGACGTCGGCGTCCTCCGCCGCATAGGCCGTCGCCTTGTCGAGCGGCACGCGGCTGAAGGGGATGCGCGCGCGGCCGGTGCCGGTGACGCTGTCGTAGCTGATCGGCGCATGGCCCAGATGCAGCTGCGCCAGCTCGTCCATGCCCTGCCCGTGCCGCCCGGCATCCATGGCGTAGGAGATCATCATGCTGTCATCGACCGGCGCGACCGCGATGCGGCCGTTCTCCGACCGGCACAGCACCTCGAGGTCGTATTTCGCGTTGTGCAGGACCTTCAGCACCGAGGGGTCCTCGAGCAGCGGCCGCAGCTCGGCCAGCGCGGCCTCCGCGTCGAGTTGCTCCGGACGACCGGCGCCCATCAGGTCGCCGCTGCCTTCGTGCCGCAGCGGCACGTAGCAGGCCTTGCCGGGCGCCACCGCGATGGACAGGCCGACCAGCGTCGCCTTCAGCGCGTCCAGGCTGTCCGTCTCGGTGTCGAAGCCGATCACGCCGGCCTCGCGCGACGCCGCGATCCAGCGCCGCAGCGCCTCCATCGTCGTCACCGTCTCGTACGGCCCGAAAGGCGCATCCTGCGGCGCGGCGGCCGGCGCCGTGGGTTCCGCGACGGCGCTGCGGACGGGGCGCGTCGTCGCCGCACCATCGCCGAAGCCCAGGCGCGCGAGCAGGCTGCGGAAGCCGTTCTCGCGAAGGAACTTCTCGAGCGTCACCGGCTCCGGCGGCCGCGCGACCAGTTGCTCCATCGCGATCGGCATCGGTGCGTCGGCGTCGAGCTGCACCAGGCGCTTGCTGATCCGCGCCTTCTCGGCGTTCTGCTCCAGCGCCTCGCGCCGCTTCGGCTGCTTGATCTTCGCCGTGCTGGCCAGCAGCGTCTCAAGGTCGCCGTATTCGGTGATGAGCTGCGCCGCGGTCTTGATGCCGATGCCCGGCACGCCCGGCACGTTGTCCGTCGAATCGCCGGCCAGCGCCTGCACCTCGACCACCTTGCCCGGCGGCACGCCGAACTTCTCGATCACCTCCGGCTCGCGGATCGGCTTCTGCTTGATCGGGTCGAGCATCTCCACGCCCGGCCCGATCAGCTGCATCAGGTCCTTGTCGGAGGAGACGATGGCGACCGTGCCGCCTTCGGCCACGAAGGCGCGGGCATAGGCGGCGATCAGGTCGTCCGCCTCGTAGCCCGGCTGCTCCACCTTGCAGACGCCGAGCGCCTCCGTCGCCTCGCGGATCAGGCCGAACTGCGGGACGAGCTCGGGCGGCGGCTCCGGCCGGTGCGCCTTGTAGTCGGGGTAGATCTCGTTGCGGAAGGTCGTGCGCGCGGTGTCGAACACCACCGCGATGTGGCTCGCCGCATGCTTCGCGAGGAACTGCGAGAGCATCTGGGTGAAGCCGTAGACGGCGTTCACATGCGTCCCATCCGGCCGCGTCATCGGCGGCAGCGCGTGGAAGGCCCGGAAGATGTAGCCCGAGCCGTCCACCAGGATCAGCCGCTTCTGGCCGGGCGCGACGGGCTGGATGCCGTTCCCGTTGCCACCCGCCGCCGGAGCCGCAGGTTGCGGCTGCGCCTCAGTGGTGGTGGTCGTCACCCGCGCCCTCGGCGAGCACATAGGTGCGCGAGCAGTAGGGGCAGGTGACCTGCCGCTCCTCGATGCGCAGATAGACCAGCGGATGGCCGAGGGCCCCGCCGCCGCCGTCGCAGCCGACGGTCCGCGTGGTGACGGTGAGATGTTCGCTCGGCGTCACGCCGGGGGTCTCGACCGGCGTATAGCCCGTCTGCCGCGGGTCTCGCATCGTGTGTCCTTGCCTCGGATCGGCCGGAAGATAGGGGCGGCGGCCGGATCAGGCCAGACGCCCGGCTCCCTTCAGAGGCGGCCGGCCGCCCGGCGCTGATCGTAGGCGCGGGCATGCAGGACGGCCAGCGCGTGGATCTCGCCCGGCACGCCGGCGCGCCGCGCGGCCTCCAGCAGCCAGGCGAGGATGTGCTCCGCCTCCGTCCGCCCGCCGGCCTCCAGGTCGCGCAGCATGGACGCGGTGTAGGTGCTGGCCGCATCGGAGAACAGCTTGCGGTAGGTCTCCATGAAGGCCGGCGTCATGACGTGGCCGTGCGCCGCCGCGATGTCGGCGTTGCGCTGCAGCAGGGTCAGCAGGAACTCCGTGCCGCCGGCGCGCACGATCTCGCCCACGCTCGCGCGCATCAGAACCGTGCCGGCCGCGACGGTGCCGAGATGCACCAGCTTTTCCCACATCCGGCGCTGGATGTCGGGCACCGCCTCGGCCTCGAGCCCGCGCGTCCTGCCGAGCGCCGCGGCCAGCGCCGCTGCGCGGCCGTCCATCCGCCCGTCCTGCTCGCCGAAGATCAGCCAGCGCCAGTCGCCGAGATGCTTCACCACGCCGTCCGGCGTGAGCGTCGCCGCGCATTTCGCGAGGCCACCCCAGACCCTCTCGCGCCCGAAGGCGGCGCTCAGCGTGTCCATATGCGCCAGTCCGTTCAGCACCGGCAGCACGCAGGCGCCGGCCTCGACCGCCGGACGGATCGTCGCGATGGCATCTTCGAGGTCATAGGCCTTGCAGGACAGCAGCACGACGTCGAAGCCCGGTCCGGCGCGATCCGTCGTGGCCACGGGGCGGCGGATGTCGCCGAGCGGGCTCTCCACCACCAGCCCCAGGCGCGCCAGTTGTTCGGCCCGGCGCGGCCGCACGAGGAAGACGACGTCCAGGCCGCGCTCCAGGGCGCGGCCCCCGAAATAGCTGCCGAGCGCCCCGGCGCCGAGCACGAGCATCCGCACGTCGCTCTCCCTTTCGTAATCCTCAGGTGCACCGGGGACATACGCGCGTTACATCTGCGGGGCCATATCGGGGCCTCCATGCGCCGGCTGCCTCTCCTCGCAACTGTGCTTGTGCTGTTCGGCGGCGCCGCCTGGTGGGCGACGACGCCGGCCGCGATGGGCTGGATCCCGGCGCTGCCGGGCTGGGCGGGCGGCGCCGCCGCCGAAGGCCCGCGGCTGCGCCTGGCGG
>NZ_JAKJIB010000219.1 GCF_021864505.1 Falsiroseomonas oryziterrae | reverse complement strand
GCCCATTCGAGGCCGGCGCGCTGCAGGGGCCGCGGCGCGCGGCGTTCCTCGCCCGACAGGAACAGCAGGCTCGCCCCGATGCAGAGCGCCGTGCCGCGCGCCCGGCCCCGCGCCGCGAGCGCGCGCGCAACGACCTCCTGCCGCGGCGAGCCGACGCCGAGGAACAGGAAGCGCGGCCGGGCCTGCTCGCAGAAGGCCAGCGCCGCCTCCATCGCGGCCGGATCGGTGTCGAACCCCATCGGCGGAACGTGCTGCACGAGCCGCGAGAGGCCGAAGCGCGCCCGCAATCCCTCCGCCGTCGCCGGCGTGGCGCCGAGCAGCGCGACCGGGTCGTCGCGCCCGATGACCTCGGCAAAAAGCCGCGCGGTGAGGTCGCTGCCCGGCACCACGGGCGGCGCGGCGAGCCCCATGGCGTGCGCCAGCCGCGCCACCACGCGGCTGTCGAGCAGCCGCCAGGCCGCGTCGCGGTAGAGCGGCCCGTATCGCCCCGGCTCGCGCGCAAGCCGGACGAGATGGTCCGCATTCGGCGTGACGAGATAGGCGAAGGGCGCCTCCGCGCCGCGTGCCGCGAGCATGCCGAGGACCGCGTCGGCGTCGCGGTCCTCGAATTCCAGCCCCAGCAGTTCCGTCATGGACGCGACGCGGCGCGGGCCACGCGCCTACAGCGCCGCGCGCAGCCGGAGCAGGAAGAGGTTGCGGTCGTACTCGTCGAACCCCTGCGTCGCGTCGAGCCGACGGACATGCTGGTAGGACCCGATCAGCGAGAGGTTGCGGTTGATCAACCAGCGGGCCGAGACGATGAGGAAGCCGTCGGTCGCGCGCTCATCCGGCTGCTCGTACTCGCGGCGGTCGGCGCCGATCTCGGCCGAGAGGATGACGTTGCGGAGGTATTCGTGGTCGACGCGCAGCAGGCCCTGCGTGCGGGTGTAGGACACCGCATTCGCGCGGATCGATTCCTCGATGGTCCTGCGCGCACTCGCGCTGACCGTCGTCAGCAGCGTCGGCTGCCAAGTCACCACGCCTTCGAAGGCCGGGCCCGACAGGTTGCGCAGCCGCGGATCGTCGTAGCTGCGCTCGCGGTAGCCGACGGCGGCGCGGAACGCCCAGACGCCGTCGAAGTCGTAGGTGAATCCGACCAGCCCTTCCCAGGTCTGGCTGTCGCGGCCGCGCTGCGAGCTGTCCTTGTAGGTGATGTCCTGGAAGCGGCCGATCAGGTTGACGAAGCGGCCGGGCCCGATCTCGTAGGTGAGGCCGAGCGCCGCGAGCGCGCTGTCGAAATCGTTGCGTGAGACGTTGCCGGGGGGCGTCCCGCCCGGCGTGGTCGCCGGCCCGGCGTCGACATCCTCGAAGCGGTAGCTGCGCCAGTTGGCGATGGCGAGTGCGCCGATGCGGTTGAAGCGCGTCGTGAGGGCGCCGTTCACTTCGGTGAGGGCGTAGGGCACCGGCTCACGGATGCCCGCCTCCTGCACGTCGTAGCTCTGCGTCTCTAGGTGCTCCTGCGCGCGGTTGATGCGGGCTTCGATGCTGGTGTCGGGGGTCAGGTCGTAGCGGCCGACGGCAGCGATGGCGTAGTCGGTCCAGTCCTGGTCCGTCTCGCTGAAGTAGGCGCGCCGCTCGACGCGGCCGGTGACGCCGACCTGATGCGTCGTCCAGTCGCTGAACAGGGATGCGTCGGCGCCGAGCGTCGAGAACCAGTCGGAAACGCGGTTGTTCTTCGTGCCGAAGAGGTTGTCGTCCCAGCCGAGGCCGAGATCCGCCGCCGCGGCGAGCCTGAAGGCGCCGAGCCGCACGCCGAGCGGATCGAAATCCGCGCGCGCGCGATCCTGGACGGTGACACCCCGGCCGGCCTCGCCGCGCGGGACCGGTTGCGCGCCGGCCAGCAGTGGCGTGAAGAACACGGCCAGTCCTGTAACGATCCGGATGAAGTGCACCCCCACGCGATAACTCCTTGTTTCTGCCCCTGCCCCGCCGTGCTAACACAGCTACTTCGGAGCATGTCATCAACGAAACGGCAATCACTGCACACGAATAATTGATGACCAACCGACCAGAACAGACGGCGATGGCAAACACTGCCGGCACCACGACTGCTTCGCAGCAATCGCGCGCATCCGCAACGACTGCCGATGGGCCGTCGCCCGGAACATTCGCGCTGCCGTTGCAGGATTTCCTTTCGGAATCAGACCACCGGTTGCGTGACCTGCTGGCCTACGGCATGGCTGCCGAGGCCGGCCACACCCTCCCGCGCGAGGGTGTCGACGGCTTGCGACGCGCCGCGGATGCCGAGCTGGAGGCCCATGCCTTCCGGCTGATGCACAACCAGGCCGAAGCGATCCGCCGGCAGGCGATGGACGAGCAACTCGCCCGCCTGCCGCGCGGCCTGTCATTCACCGGCGTCGTCGCGGCGAACCTCGTCGCCGTCGCCCTCGGCATCGCGCTGCTGCTGGCCGCCTCGCTCGCCTTCCCGGACTGGTCCGCCGGTCTCGTCGAGCAGGTTGGCCAGCTCCTCGCGCGAGCCACGACGAGGTCCTGACGCCATGCTGAGACCCATGCCGCTCCAGCTCGGCCAGTCCGACCGCCCGACCGAGACCGTGCTGTCCCAGGCCGTTGCGGCCTGCCGGCGGCAGCTCGTGGCCGTCGCGGTGTTCAGCGGCATGGTCAACCTGCTGCAGCTGACCGTCTCGATCTACATGATGCAGGTGTTCGACCGCGTGCTCTCCACGCGCAGCCTCGACACCCTCTACTACCTGACCGCGATCGCGCTCTTCGCGCTGCTGGTCATGGCGATCCTGGACGGGCTACGCGGCCAGGTCATGCAGCGCATCGCCGCCTGGGTCGAAGGCAAGGCCGCGCCCGAGGCCTTCATCCGCGCGATCGAGGCGCAGCTGCGCAACCGCCCCTACAGGATGGAGGCGCTGCGCGACCTCGGCGTCTGCCGCAGCTGGCTCGGCTCGCCCGCCTCCCTCACCCTCTTCGACGTGCCCTGGGTGCCGATCTTCCTCGCGGTCATCTTCCTGCTGCACCCGACGCTCGGCTGGATCGCCTTGATGGGCGCGCTGACGCTCTTCGTCCTGACGCTCGCGAACGAATGGGCGACCGGCGCCCTGGTGCGCCAGGCCTCCACGGGCGCGATCGCCAGCCAGCGTCGCGCCGAAAGCATCGTGCGCAACGCGGAGGTGATCGACAGCATGGGCATGAACGGCGCCGTGCTGCAGCGCTGGCGCGAGGGGCTGGCCGCCACCCTGCCGCCGCAGGAGCGCGCGGCCGACCGGGCGGCCATCCTCCTCTCCATCACCCGCTTCTTCCGGCTCGCCGTCCAGGTCGCGGTGCTCGGCGTCGGCGCCTGGCTCGTGCTCGAGCAGCAGCTGACCGCCGGCGCCTCCATCGCCGCCTCCATCATCATGGGCCGCGCCCTGGCGCCGGTGGAGCAGATGATCGGCGGCTGGAAGCAGCTCGTGCAGGCCCGCCAGGCCTATCGCCGGCTGCTCTCGTTCCTGGCCCTCCCCCGGCTCCGCCCGCCCGGCATGCCGCTGCCGGAGCCAACCGGCCGCGTCTCGGTCGAACGCGTGACCTTCGGCTTCCCGGGCCAGCCGGTCGCCATCGTGAAGGGCGTCTCCTTCTCCCTCACCCCCGGTGAGTCGCTGGCGGTCATCGGGCCCTCGGCCGCGGGCAAGACGACGCTGATCCGCCTGCTGATCGGCACGCTGCAGCCCTCCGCCGGCTCCGTCCGGCTCGACGGCGCCGACGTCTTCACCTGGATGCGCGAGGATTTCGGCCGCCATGTCGGCTACCTGCCGCAGGACGTCGAGCTGTTCGACGGCTCGGTGTTCCGCAACATCGCCCGCATGGCCGACGCCGAGCCCGAGGCGGTGTTCGAGGCGGCCCGCGTCGCGGGATGCCACGAGATGATCCTGCGCCTTCCGCAGGGCTACGACACCGAGATCGGGGACGGCGGACAGCACCTCTCGGGCGGGCAGCGCCAGCTGATCGGGCTTGCGCGCGCGATGTTCGGGACGCCGAAGCTCGTCGTGCTCGACGAGCCCAACTCCAACCTCGACGGCGATGCCGAGCAGGCGCTGATCGCCGGGCTGCACGACCTGAAGCGGCGCGGCACGACAGTCGTCCTCGTCTCCCACCGTCCGACGCTCGTGCAGGGCGTCGACAAGGTGCTGCTGCTGCGCGACGGCGCGGTCGAGGCCTTCGGCCCGCGGGCCGAGGTGCTGAAGCGGCTCATGCAGCAGGCCCGACCGGCCGAAGTCCCGGCGCAGCGCGTCGAAGGAGGCAGCCGATGAGCGACGTCACCCTGCCCCGCAACGCCCTGGCCGCCGGCGGCACCGCCGTCGCGCCCCGCCCCGCCTCCGCCCCCGCGCTCTGGCAGCCCGCGGAGACGGCGCTGATCCTCGACGCGCCGCGGCCGCGCACGCGCAGCCCGGTGCTGCTCGGCTACGCGGTGGTGCTTCTTTTCATCGTCGGCCTCGGCAGCTGGGCGGCGCTGACGCCGCTGGCCGAAGCCGCGATCGCGCCCGGCCTGCTGAAGGTCGAGGGCACGCGGCGCACCATCCAGCACTTCGAGGGCGGCATCGTGCGCGAGATCCTGGTCCGCGACGGCGACGAGGTGCGCCAGGGCCAGCTGCTGATGCGCCTCGACCAGCCGCAGGCGGCCCAGCAGACCGAGACGCTGCGCAGCCAGCGCTGGGCGCTCATGGCGCAGGATGCGCGCCTCGTCGCCGAGCTCGCCGGCGCGCGCGAGGTGATCTTCCCGCGCGAGCTGCTCGCCTCCGACGCGCCGCGCGCGCAGGACGCGGTAACCGGCCAGCGCGCCTTGTTCGAGGCGCGTCGCATCGCGCTCGAGAGCCAGATGACGGTGCTCCAGGCCCGCGTCGAGCAGGCGGAGGCGCAGATCCGCTCCTCCATGGCGCAGCGCGAGGCGCAGGAGCGCATGCTGGTGCTGCTGCGCGCCGAGGAGACCAACACCGCCCAGCTGCTCTCCCAGGGCCTGGCGCGCCTGCCGCAGCTGCTCGCCATCCAGCGGCAGGTCGCCGCGACCCAGGGCAACATCGCCGACATCACCAGCCAGGCCGACCGCTCGCGCGCCCAGATCGCGGAGAACGAGCGCGAGATGCGGCGCCTGCGCGACCAGCGCAGCCAGGAATCCTCGACCGAGCTGCGCGACGTGCGCGTCCGTCTCGCCGAGGCGGAGGAGAGGCTGCGCGCGGCCGAGAACGTCTCGACGCGCCTCGAGATCACGGCGCCGGAGGCCGGCACCGTGCTGAACCTGCGCGTCTTCACCGTCGGCGCCGTGGTCCGCGCCGGCGACCCGGTGATGGACCTCGTGCCGCAGAGCGACCGGATCATCGCCGAGGTGAACGTCCAGCCGAACGACATCGAGGTCATCCACCCGGGCCTCGTCGCGGAGGTCCGCCTGCCGGCCTTCAAGCAGCGGCTCGTGCCCTACCTGCACGGGCATGTCATCTTCGTCGCGTCGGACGTCACGCAGGACGAGCGTCGCGGCACGGCGCATTACCGCGTGCACATCGCCCTCGACGACGACCAGCTGCGCGCGCTCGACGGCGTGCAGCTGCGTCCCGGCATGATGGTGGAGGCGCAGATCCGCACCGGCGAGCGGTCCTTCGGCCGCTACCTGCTCCAGCCGGTCTTCGACAGCTTCCACCGCGCCTTCCGCGAGCAATAGCTCACGCAGACGTGGCCGCGCGCGCGCTGGCGGCGCCGCGCGGCGTCACCGATAAGCCAACCAAGGGATCAGGGGATCATGGCCGCTCTTCCGACACTCTTCGCCGATGGCGTCGTCGACGTGCACATCGCCAATGGCGTGGCGCGCATCACCCTCGCCACGATGACCGGCCAGCCGCCGCAGCAGGGCGAGGCGCCGCGCGCCAATCCCTCCGGCATCCTCGTCGTCCCGGTGACCCAGCTGCCGATCCTCGGCCGCGTCTTCGCCGAGGTCACCCGCCAGCTCGAGCAGCGCGCGAAGGAAGCGGCCCAGCAGCCCGCCCAGGCTGGCGGGGGGACAAATCAGGGCCATGCGGACCAGCCCGGTGGAGCCTTCCGCTTCAACGGCTGACGACCGCGCCTCCGACGGCAGCGCGGCCCGACCGGCCGCGCTGACGACGGTGATCTGCACGCATGCGCGCCCCGCCTATCTGCGCGCCTGCCTCGCCGGCCTCTCCGTGCAGGAGGAGGCCACCGACGTCGTGGTGGTGGACAGCGCCTCGCCACCGCAGGCGGCGGCCGAGATCGCGGCGCTCGCGGCTGAGGCCGGCGCGCGCCTCGTCCGGTCCGAGCGGCCGGGCCTGTCCATCGCGCGCAACCTCGGCCTCGAAGCTTCCTCCGCCGCCTGGACCGCCTTCCTCGACGACGACGCGGTGCCGCTGCCCGACTGGTCGCTCAGGCTGCGCGAGGCCATCCAATCCCTGCCGCTGGACGCCGCCGCGATCGGCGGCCGGATCCTGCCGAACTGGGAGGGTCCGCTTCCCGCGTGGTGGCCGCCCGCGCTCCGCGGCGTGCTGACCATCGTCGAGTGGGAAGGCCGTGGCGAGGAAGGCCGCGACCTGCCGGACGGCGTCGCCGTGTACGGCGCCAACATGGCCTTCGACAGCGAAGCGTTGCGCGGCGTGGGCGGCTTCCCGGAGGAACTCGGCAGGGTCGGGACGCGCCTGCTCTCGGGGGAGGAGGTCGAGGTGCTGGACCGCTTGCGCGCGGCGGGCCGGCGCGTCTTCTACGATGGGCGCATCACGGTCCGGCACTCCATCCAGCAGAACCGCCTCAACCCGGACTGGCTGCTCACGCGACTGCACTGGCAGGGCGCGACCGACGCGGT
>NZ_JAKJIB010000218.1 GCF_021864505.1 Falsiroseomonas oryziterrae | reverse complement strand
TTGGCCAGCGCACGGGCGATGGCGACCCGCTGCTGCTCGCCGCCCGAGAGCTTGCCCGGCCGGTGCGCCTCGCGCCCCGCCAGGCCGAAGGCGTGGAGCAGTTCCGCGGCGCGCGCATCCGCCGCCGCGCGCGCGGTGCCGGCGGCCATCTGCGGCAGCGCGATGTTCTCGAGCGCGGTGAACTCCGGCAGCAGGTGATGGAACTGGTAGACGAAGCCGATGGTGGTGCGGCGGATCGCGGTGCGCTGGTCGTCCGACAGCGTGCCGGCCGCCTGCCCGCCGACGAAGACCTCGCCGCCATCCGGTTTCTCCAGCAGGCCCGCCAGGTGCAGCAGCGTCGACTTGCCGGTGCCCGACGGCGCGACCAGAGCGACGATCTCGCCCGCCGCCAGCGTCAGATCGGCGCCCCGAAGGACGGGAAGCTCGCCGGCCTCGGTCCGGAAGCTGCGGCGGACCGCGCGAAGCTCCAACGGCGCCGCGTCACTCATTGCGCAGCGCCTCGACCGGGTCGGTCTTCGCCGCGCGCCAGGAGGGATAGATCGTCGCCAGCAGCGAGAGCCCGAGGCCCATCAGCACCACCTGCGTCACCTCCCGCGGATCCACCACCGCCGGCAGGCGCGAGAGGAAATAGACCTCCGGGCTGAACAGCTCGGTGCCCGACAGCGCCTGGATCAGCTGGCGGATGCTCTCGATGTTGGCGCAGAAGGCGATGCCGATCAGGAAGCCGATCAGCGTGCCGACCACGCCGACCGAGGCGCCGCAAAGGAGGAAGATGCGCAGGATCGCCCCGCGGGTCGCGCCCATGGTCCGCAGGATCGCGATGTCCCGCCCCTTGTCCTTCACCAGCATGATCAGGGACGAGACGATGTTGAAGGCGGCGACCAGGATGATCAGAGTCAGGATCAGGAACATGACGTTCCGCTCCACCTGCACGGCCGCAAAGAACGAGCTGTTGGCGTCCTGCCAGTCGAGGATTCGCACCGGAGTGCCCTCCAACGCCTGGCGGATGCCGCGGGAGACGCCGCGCACCGCGGTCGGGTCCTGCACGAAGGTCTCGATCTGGGTCGCGGCATCGCCGGTCTGGAAGAAGGTCTGCGCCGCACCCATCGGCAGGAAGACGAAGCTGTTGTCGTATTCGTGCATGCCGACCTGGAACAGCGCGACGACCGTATAGGCGCGGACCCGCGGCACGGTGCCGAAGACCGTCGTCCGGCCCTGCGGCGAGACCAGCGTCAGCTTGTCGCCCACCGTGATCCGCAGCCGCTGCGCGAGGCGCGTGCCGATGACGATGGCGTCGTCGCCTTCGAACCGATCGAGCGAGCCGAGCTGGATGTTGTCGGCGATGATGCGGCGGGCACGGAGATCCTCTGGCCTGACGCCGCGCGCGAGCCCGCCCGAGGCGCCGCCCGGCTCGCTCGTCAGCAGCACCTGGCCTTCCACGATCGGCGTCGCGCTGACCACGCCCGGCACGGTGCGGATCCGCCGCGCCACCGCGTCGTAGTCGGTGATGTTGCGCTCGATGCCGTAGACGCCGAGATGGCCGTTCAGGCCGAGGATCCGGCCCAGCAGTTCCTGGCGGAAGCCGTTCATCACGCTCATCACGATGATCAGCGTCGCGACGCCGAGCGCGATCCCGACCAGCGAGAAGATCGCAATGACGGAGACGAAGCGCTCGCCCTTGCGGGCGCGGAGGTAGCGGAACGCGACGGCGCGCTCGAAGGCGTCGAACATGGCAGCCGGTTACGCGAGCCGCGGCCCCGCGTCCATCACCCCGCCCGCCTCAGCCGCGCGCCGCACGCTGCAGCAGGTCCATGGCGATGCCGCCGGCAAGCCCCCCGACCCCGCCGACCAGCGCGAGCATGCCGAGGCTCTGCTCCACCCCCGCCATCTCGAGCAGCGTCGCCAGGGCGAGCGCCAGCGCCAGCACCCCCATCGCCAGAACCATGTGCCGCATGTCAGCCCTTGATCATCCCGAGTGCATCCTCGGGCGAGACCTCATGGCGTTCCCCGGTCATCCGGCGCTTGAGCTCCACCCGACCGGCGGCGGCGCCCTTCGGCCCGACGATGACCTGCCAGGGATGCCCCATCAGGTCCGCATCGGCGAATTTGCGGCCCGCGCGCTCGTCCCGGTCGTCATACACGGCGTCGTGAGCGAGGGAAGCGTAGAGCTGCCCGCACAACGAATCGCAGGCGGAATCACCCGGCTTGAGGTTCAGCACCGCGGCCCGGAAGGGCGCGACGGCATCCGGCCACTTGATGCCGGCCTCGTCGTGGTTGGCCTCGATGATCGCACCCACGAGGCGCGAGACGCCGATGCCGTAGCTGCCCATCTCCGGCACCACCGTCGCCCCGTCCGGCCCCTGCACCGAAAGTCCCATCGGCTGCGAATATCTGGTGCCGAAGTAGAAGATGTGCCCGACCTCGATGCCGCGCGCCGAGACGCGCTCGGCCTCCGGCAGCTTCTCCCAGGCCGCGGCGTCGTGCATCTCCTCGGTCGCGGCGTAGTGCGAGGTCCAGCCCTCGACGATCGGCGCGAGGTCGCCGTCGTAGTCCGGCGCCTCGGCCAACGGATCCTTCTCGAGCAGCTTGCGGGACACGAAGACCTGGGACTCGCCGGTCTCGGCCAGGATGATGAATTCGTGGCTGAGATCGCCGCCGATCGGGCCGGTGTCGGCGCGCATCGGGATGGCCTTGAGGCCCATGCGGGCGAAGGTGCGCAGATAGGCCACGAACATCTGCCGGTATGAATGCTCGGCGCCCGCCTTGGTGAGATCGAAGGAATAGGCGTCCTTCATCAGGAACTCGCGCCCGCGCATGACACCGAAACGGGGCCGCACTTCGTCGCGGAACTTCCACTGGATGTGGTAGAGATTGCGCGGCAGGTCACGATAGGACTTCGCGAATTGACCGAAGATGTCGGTCACCATCTCCTCGTTCGTGGGGCCGAACAGCATCTCCCGCTCGTGCCGGTCCTTCAGCCGCAGCATCTCCGGCCCATAGGCGTCGTAGCGCCCGGACTGGCGCCAGAGATCGGCCGACTGCATCGTCGGCATCAGGACCTCCTGCGCCCCTGCCCGGTCCTGCTCCTCCCGCACGATCTGCTCGACCTTCTGGAGCGCGCGCCAGCCGAGCGGCAACCAAGCATAGATGCCGGCAGCCGTCTGGCGGATCAGCCCCGCGCGCAGCATCAGCCGGTGCGAAACGATCTGCGCCTCGGCAGGGGTTTCCTTCAGCGTGGGCAGGAAGGCGCGGGAGAGGCGCAAGGATCGGCTCCGGGCGAGTGGAAAGTGCGGCGGACCCTAGCGCAGCCCTGGATCGCGCGAAACGGCGGCGCGGAGCCCTCGCGGTCGGCCGAAGGGATTCAATGGCTTCGCGTCAATGCATAGGATCCTGATGTAACGTCGCCGGTGGCTCGACGCGACGTCTGCTGCGGCGCAATAACGTGACCGGCAATACTTGCCTTGGGCAACCCAGGCGGCATCACAGGCCCGCAAGTGCTGAAAAAAGCCTTGCTTTCACGGAGGATACCGTTACACAAAAAAACGGGCCGCACCCTCGCGGGGCGGCCCGAGTTTAGGGAGGAAACGCCAGTCACACGGCAGAGAGAGGATCAACCTCTCCCTGAAGCCACAATGGCGTGGACGGCCGAGGCGGCACAACAAGAAAGCCGGCCGGTGGAAGCCAAAAAACAGGCTTCCGGAGACGAACTGCTCAATGCCAAGGCGGCACCTGCTGGGGAGGCAGGGTAGCCGCCTTAATTTTGTGCGCCGCCGGGCCAGGGACGCGAAACAGCCGCGCCCTCATAGGCGAAGAAGCCCTCGCGGAAGCTGACCAGCCCGGACTCGATCACCGCATAGACGCCGAGCCAGAGCACCCCGGCCAGCACCGTCGTGCCGATCACCTTGCGCCCCAGCAGCGGCCGCGCCGGCGCCCCGCGCCAGCCCCCGGCCTCGGGGTCCGGATCCTCGACCGGCTTCGTGCCGATCGGCAGGACAGCGAACAGCGCCGTCCACCAGATCAGCAGGTAGACGACGACCCCGGTGAACCAATCCATGCCCCGCGCCCCCCGTCAGACCCGCAGCAGATGCACCTCGACGCTCGGCCGCTTGCGCAGCCGGCGTCCGACGGCCCGGCGCACGGCGGTCCGCGCCGCCTCGCGCAGCGCCCCGTCCTCGCGCTTCAGCGGCCCCGGCAGCTCTACCACCGCGCGCGCCAGGTCGGCCGCGATCTGCGCGGGCTCGTCATCGGTCCCGTCGAACAGCCCCGGCGCCGAGACCTGCGGCTGGCCCAGCACGCGCCCCGACCCGTCCACGGCGAGCGAGGCAATGACGACGCCGTTCACCAGCATCTTCTTGCGCGCCGCCAGCACGTCGCCGTCGAGCGGCAGCAGCCGGTCACCATCCACGGCAAGGCGCCCGACCGGCACGCTTTCGACGATGTCGGGCTCCCCGGGCGAAAGGCGCAGCACGTCGCCATCCTCGATCACATAGGCCTCCACGCCGAGGCCTTCGGCCAGGTTGGCGTGCTCGTTCATGTGCCGCCACTCACCATGCACCGGCACGCAGTATTTCGGCTTCACCAGCTGATACAGCCGCTTGAGCTCGTCGCGCGCCGGGTGGCCCGAGACATGGACCATGTGGTCATCGGCCGTCATCACCTCGACGCCGGCCCGGCTCAGCTCGTCCTGGATACGCAGGATCGCGCGCTCGTTCCCGGGGATCATGCGCGAGGAGAAGATCACCGTGTCGCCCTCGCCGAGCGAGATGTGCGGGTGCTTGTCGGCGGCGATCTTCGCCATGGCGCTGCGCGGCTCGCCCTGGCTGCCGGTGCAGACGATGACGAGCCTGTCGTCGGGCACGTCGGCCGACTGCTCCTCCGTCAGGAAGGGCGGCAGGTCGCGGAGGTAGCCGCATTCCCGCGCCGCGGCCTCGGCGTTGCGCAAGGACCGGCCGAACAGCGCCACCTCCCGCCCCGCGGCGCGGGCGGCAAGCGCCACGCTCTCGACGCGGGCGATGTTGGTCGCGAAGCAGGTGACGGCGACGCGACCCTTCAGCTTGCGGATGATGGCGGCGAGGTTGCGTCGCACCTCCGCCTCGCTGCCCGAATGGCCTTCGACCATCGCATTGGTGCTGTCGCAGACCATCGCCAGCACGCCTTCCTCGCCGAAGCGGGCGAAGGCGGCCTCGTCGGTCGGCGGGCCGATCAGCGGGTTGGGGTCGAGCTTCCAGTCGCCGGTGTGCAGCACGTTGCCGCGCGGCGTGCGGATCGCGAGCGCCTGCGCCTCCGGCACCGAATGGGCGACGCGCAGGAACTCGAGGTCGAAGGCGCCGATCGTCCAGCGGCTGCCCGGCGCATGGGTCACGATCTCCACCTGCCCCAGCAGCCCGGCCTCGCCGAGCTTGCGGCGCAGCACGGCACAGACGAAGGGGCTGGCATGGATGGGGCAGCGCAGCTGCGGCCAGAGATGCGCGACCGCGCCGATGTGGTCCTCATGCGCATGCGTGATCACGAGCCCCACGAGCCGGTCGCGGCGCGCCGCGAGCCAGCCGGCATCGGGCACCAGCACATCCACTTCCGGATGCTCGGGACCGCCGAAGCCGAGGCCGCAATCCACGGCGAGAAGCTGTCCGTCGCAGCGATAGACGTTCAGGTTGAGGCCGATCTCCCCCGTCCCGCCGAGCGGGATGAAGGCCAGGTCTCCGGTCATTTCAGTTCCAGTGCAGTCGTCAGGTCGGGTCGGGTCGGGTGTCGCGCCTCAGGCGAGGCTCTCGTCGCGGCGGGGGTGCCGCACCAATGTGGGGGCCGGGTTGCGGTCCGCCAACAGGCGCAGCCCGTCCAGCGTCGTGTCGGGGTCGGTCGTCTCGATCACCGTCGTGCCCTCGGCGAAGAGCGGCGCGAGGCCGCCGGTCGCGATGACCTTGAGATGCCCCTCGGCCGCCTCGTCGTGCTCGGCGCGGATGCGGGCGACGATGCCCTCGATCAGCCCGACATAGCCCCAGTAGATGCCCGATTGCATGGCCGCGACCGTGTTGCGACCGACCACCGCCTGCGGCCGGCCGATGCCGATGCGCGGCAGGCGCGCCGCGGCGCGATGCAGCGCCTCGATCGAGAGGTTGATGCCCGGCGCGATCACTCCGCCGAGATAGGCGCCGTCGCGCGCCACCACGTCGAAGGTCGTCGCGGTGCCGAAATCGATGACGATCAGCGGCCCCTTGTAGCGGTGATGCGCCGCCAGCGCGTTCAGCAGGCGGTCGGCGCCGACCTCATGCGGCGCGTCCACCCGGATGTCGAACCCCCAGTCGAGCGGCGCGCGGGCGATCAGCGGCTCGCAGTCGAACCAGTCGCGGCAGAGCCGGCGAAGGTTGTACAGTGCCGCCGGCACCACCGTCCCGATCGCACAGCGCGTGATGTCGGCGGGCTTCAGCCCGGCATGCTGCAGCAGGGCCAGCAGCCAGACCGCGTATTCGTCCGACGTCCGCTCCGGGTCGGTGCGGACGCGCCAGCGGCCGCGCCATTCCGTCCCGTCATGGACGGCGAAGACGATGTTCGTGTTGCCCGCATCCACCACCAGCAGCATGGGGCTCAGGCTCCGTCGAGTTCGCCGGACCCGAAACGCCGCGGACCGGCGCCGGTGTCGAGCAGCAGGGCGCCGTCCTCGGCCAGCCCCGCATAGGTGCCGACCGTTTCACCCCCGCCGAGCCGCAAGGTCAACCGCGTCCCCGGCATGGGCCCCCGTCGCATCCAGGCATCCACCAGGCCCTGTGCCGGGCGGCCGCGCCAGGCGTCGAGCGCGGCCAGCAGGCGCGCGGCCACCGCCTCGGGCGCCGGCGCCGGGCCCTCGCCGGCGAGGCAGG
>NZ_JAKJIB010000217.1 GCF_021864505.1 Falsiroseomonas oryziterrae | reverse complement strand
CGCGGGCGCGGCGTCGTTGGCGGGCCTGGCGCGGCCCGGCGGCTCCAGCCGCAGCAGCTCGCCGCCGACCACGAGCTTCGCGCCGACCTCGCCGCCCAGCGCGACGACGGTGCCGGCGAGCGGCGCGGGGATCTCCACCGTCGCCTTGTCGGTCATCACCTCCGCGACGACCTGGTCCTCCTGCACCAGCTCGCCGACCTTGACGTGCCAGCCGACCAGCTCGGCTTCCACCACGCCCTCGCCGATGTCCGGCACCTTGACGACGAAGGTCGCGCCCATCTCAGGCGGCCTCCATCACGTCGCGCAGCGCGCGGCCGACGCGCGCGGGGCCGGGGAAGTAGTCCCATTCATGCGCGTGCGGATAGGGCGTGTCCCACCCCGTCACGCGCAGCACCGGCGCCTCCAGGTGATAGAACAGCCGCTCCTGCACCTGCGCCGCCAGCTCCGCGCCGAAGCCCGAGGTGCGCGTCGCCTCGTGCAGCACGACGCAGCGCCCGGTCTTGCGCACGGAGGCCTCGATCGCCGCGATGTCGAGCGGCACCAGCGTGCGGAGGTCGAGGATCTCGGCATCCACGCCGGTCTCCTCCGCCGCCGCCTCCGCGACATGCACCATGGTGCCGTAGGCCAGCACCGTCACCGCCTCTCCCGCCCGCGCCACCGCGGCATGGCCGAGCGGCACGGTGTAGTGCCCCTCCGGCGTCTCGCTCCGCGGATGCTGCGCCCAGGGCACGGACGGCCGATCGTGATGGCCGTTGAAGGGCCCGTTGTAGATGCGCTTGGGCTCGAGGAAGATCACCGGGTCCTCGTCCTCGATCGCCGCCAGCAGCAGCCCCTTCGCGTCATGCGGGTTGGACGGGATGACCGTCTTCAGCCCGCAGACATGGGTGAACAGCGCCTCCGGACTCTGGCTGTGCGTCTGGCCGCCGAAGATCCCGCCGCCGCAGGGCATGCGCACCACCATCGGCGCGGTGAAGTCGCCGGCCGAGCGGTAGCGGAGGCGTGCCGCTTCGGAGACCAGCTGGTCGTAGCCGGGATACATGTAGTCGGCGAACTGGATCTCCGCGACCGGCCGCAGGCCATAGGCGGCCATGCCGATGGCGACGCCGACGATCCCCGTCTCGCTGATGGGCGTATCGAAGCAGCGCGAGGCGCCGTACTTCTTCTGCAGCCCGTCGGTGACGCGGAAAACGCCGCCGAAATAGCCGACATCCTCGCCGAAGACGACGACGCGCGCGTCACGCTCCATCGCGCCGTCGAGCGCGCTGCGGATCGCCTCGACCATCGTCATGCGGGGCATCAGCGATTCTCCTCCATCTGCGCGCGCTGCTCGCGCAGGTGCCAGGGCATCTCCTGGAACACGTCCTCGAACATCGAGGCCGCCGGGGCGTGCGGGCCGTTCTGCAGCGTGCCGTGGCGCTCCGCCTCGCGCTGCGCCGCCAGCACCTCCTCCTCGATCTCCGCCTGCGCCTGGGCATGGCGTTCCTCCGACCAGGCGCCGAGCACGACCAGGTGCCTCTTCAGCCGCTCGATCGGATCGCCAAGCGGCCAGGCCTCGCTTTCCTGCTTCGGCCGGTAGCGCGAAGGGTCGTCGGAGGAGGAATGCGGTCCCGCGCGATAGGTGACGAACTCGATCAGCGTCGACCCGAGGTTGCGCCGCGCGCGTTCCACTGCCC
Organism: Falsiroseomonas oryziterrae; assembly: GCF_021864505.1. Lineage (GTDB taxonomy): Bacteria > Pseudomonadota > Alphaproteobacteria > Acetobacterales > Acetobacteraceae > Falsiroseomonas > Falsiroseomonas oryziterrae. The sequence goes on along the minus strand of NZ_JAKJIB010000217.1, from coordinate 5,203 downwards.
AGCAGGCCGCGGCGTGCACCGCGAGGTAGTCGTTGCCGTCCACCCGGAGCGACGGGATGCCGTAGCCATGCGCCCGCGCCGCGAAGGTCGCGTTCTCGCCGCCCGCGACGCCCTGGAAGGAGGAGATGGCGTACTGGTTGTTCACGACGTTCAGCACCACCGGCGGGCGGAAGACGGAGGCGAAGACGAGCGCCGCGTGGAAGTCGCTCTCGGCCGTCGAGCCCTCGCCGATCCAGCCCGCTGCGACCTTGGTGTCGCCGCTGATCGCCGAGGCCATCGCCCAGCCCACCGCCTGGACATACTGCGTGCCCAGATTGCCGGAGACGGAGAAGAACCCCGCCTTCTTCACCGAGTACAGCACCGGCATCTGCCGCCCGCGCAGCGGGTCGCGCGCGTTGGAGAAGATCTCGTCCATCATCTCGACCAGCGGGTGGTCCTGCGCGATCAGCAGCCCCGGCTGGCGATACGTGGGAAAATTCATGTCGCCGGGCCGGAGCGCCGTCTGGAAGGCGCAGGCGATCGCCTCCTCACCCAGGCACTGCATATAGAAGGACGTCTTGCCGGCGCGCTGCGCCAGCATCATCCGCGCGTCGAAGGCGCGGGTGCGCATCATCGCGCGCAGCCCCTGCTTCAGCGCCTCCCCGTCCAGCTCCGGCGCCCAGGGACCCACCGCCTCGCCGTCCCGGTTCAGCACGCGGATGACCGAGTAGGCGAGGTCGTGGATCTCGTGCGCGCCCACATCCACCGGCGGCCTCCGCGCCTCGCCGGCACGCGGGATGCCGACATGGCTGAAGTCGGGCCTGCCGCCCGGGCGGGCGGGCGGCGTCGGGACGTGCAGCGAGAGCGCCCTCGGCTCGGTCATCTCGTCCTCCCCGCCGGGTCGGACGAGCCGTGGGCGCCGCCCGGACGAGCGTGAAGCGTTCGGGGCCGTTCCGAGTTCGCCCGCAATCGGCCGGAGATTCGCGGTTGTGAGCGTGTGATGCCGCAGCGCAGCATGCGCGATCGCGCTTGCCCCGCCTTGCCCTCCCCCCACGCATCGCGCCAGCATGGCGCCGCGCGCGACGCCGCGCGGGAGGAAGGACGAACGCCATGCAAAGACGCCGGCTGCTCCAGGCCGCGGCGGGGAGTGCCGTCCTGCTCGCCGCGCCCGCGCTCCACGCCCAGGACATCACGGGGACGATGCGCATCGTCGTGCCCTTCGCGCCGGGCGGCACCAGCGACATCCTCGCGCGGCTGCTCGCCCCCGCGCTGCAACAGCGCATCGGCCAGAACGTGGTGGTGGAGAACCGCCCCGGCGCCGGCGGCAACATCGGCGCGGATGCGGTGGCGAAGAGCCGACCGGACGGGACGAGCCTGCTGCTGCTCGACGTCTCGGCGCTGGCGACCAACCCCTTCCTCTATTCGCGCATGCCCTTCGACACCGAGCGCGACCTGGCGCCGGTGCAGATGGTGATCTACGCGCCCTACATCATGGCGGTGAACAACCAGCTGCCCGTGCAGGACGCGGCCGGGCTGGTGGAGTGGGTGAAGCGCAATCCCGGCCGACTCAACTTCGCGCATTCGGGCATCGGCACGCTGACGCATATCGTCGGCCTGTCGCTCGCCAACGCCTGGGGGTCGGAGATCACCTCGGTGCCCTATCGCGGCGGCGCGCCGGCGCTGCTCGCGCTGGTGTCGAACGAGGCGAACATGACGCTGCAGGGCGCGACGCAATCCATGCCCTATGTCGTGAACGGCCAGATGCGCGGCATCGCCGTCACCGGCCCGCGTCGCTTCGCGAACCTTCCCAACCTGCCGACCTTCCGCGAGCTCAGCTGGCCGGAGGCCGACAGCGGCACCTGGCAGGGCATCCTGGTCCAGGGCCAGACGCCGCCCGCACTGATCGCGCGGCTCGAGCGCGAGATCGCGGCGATCCTGGCAGAGCCGGCGATCCGCACCCGCATCGGAGAGCTGGGCGGCGAGGTCGTGGCCGATGGCGCCGCCGCATTCCGCACGCGCCTGGCCGAGCAGACAGCAAGCTACAGCCGCGTGATCCGCGCCAACAACCTGCGGATCGAGTGACGGCGCGGCAAGGTAACTGAGTGGTTTCCAACCGCGGCGGGATCGGTCTAGCCTTCCCGCCGCAAGCCGGGACACAGCCGGCGGCCATAGGGAGACAGTCCATGCAACGTCGCGCTTTCCTCGGTGTGGCCGGCGCCGCCGCCGGCCTTCTCGCCGCACCCTCGGTGGTGCGCGCGCAGGCGCCCATCACGCTGAACGGCGCGAGCCAGTTCAACGACGAGCACGTGTTCAACCGCACCATGACGCGGTTCCAGGAGCTGGTGCGCCAGTACTACGGCCGGCCGGTGAATTTCGTCATGCACAACAACAGCTCGCTCGGGCTCGAGAAGCAGTTCTTCGAGTACATGTCGGCCGGCCGCGCGGTGGACTTCGCCATCGTCAGCCCGGCGCACATGTCCACCTTTAGCCGCGCCGCGCCCTACATCGACGCGCCCTTCCTGTTCCGCGACCTCGCGCATTGGAACCAGGTGCTCGACCAGGACCTGTTCAAGCCGGTCGCCGACGAGGTGGAGCGGCGCGCCCGCGTCCTGCTGCTCGGCTACGCCGGCGGCGGCGTGCGCAACATCTTCTCGAGCCGCCCGGCGCGGAACATGGCGGAGCTGCGGGGCCTGCGCGTGCGCGTGCAGGGCGCACCGATCTGGTCGCGCACCTTCCAGGCCATCGGCATGGCGCCGCAGGTCATCGCCTACAACGAGGTCTACAACGCCATCCAGAACAACGTGATCGAGGCCGGCGAGAACGAGGCCGCGGGCGTCGAGCAGATGCGCTTCTTCGAGGTCGGGCCGAACCTGATCATGACGCAGCACGCCATCACCATCCGCCCGCTCTGCTTCTCGGTCGCATCGCTGCAGCGCCTGCCGCGCGAGCTGCAGGAGGCGATCCGCCGCGCCGGCCGCGAGGCAGGCGTCTTCGGCCGCCAGACCGAGAGCACGGAGGACGAGCAGAAGCTCGCCGCGCTCGAATCCGCCGGCCGCCTGCGCCGCATCCCCTTCACGGAGCGCGCGCAGATGAATGCGGCGGTGCAGCCGGTGATGGCCGCCTATGCGCGCGAGATCGACGCAGAAGGCATCCACAACCGCATCGCGTCGCTGACCTCCTGACCGGTCGGGCCCGGGGCGGCAGCCGCCCCGGGCCTTCCATCCCGACATCCGAAGAGGCCCCGCCCGCATGCCGGAGACCGGCGCGCGCGCCATCCTGCGCCGCATCACCTTCCTCTACAGCCGGGTCCTCGACCTGCTCCTGGTGCTGACCGTCGCAGTCATCATCGTGCCCGTCACGATGCAGATCTTCGCCCGCTTCACCGACATCATCCCGCGCTACATCTGGACCGAGGAGCTCGCACGCTTCCTGCTGGTCTGGATGATCATGATCGGCGCCATGATCGGCGTGCGGGAAGGGACGCACTTCACCGTGGACCTCTTCCCCGAGATGCGGGGGCGCCGGCGCGCCGCGGCGGATCTCCTCGTCTCCGTCTTCGTGCTGGCCATGGCCGGCGTGTTCGTCTGGTGGGGCTGGGAGTTCACCGACTTCGCCTGGTTCCGGATCAGCGAGCTGGCGGAGCTGCCGCTCTGGACCATCCACGTCGCCTGGCCGATCTGCGGCGTCACCTGGCTGCTGTTCCAGGGCGAGCGGATCTGGGACGACATCCACGTCCTGCGCCATGGCGAGGAGCCGCTGTGATGGGCGGCAACGTCCTCGACACCGGCACCGCGGCCTGGATCCTGTTCGGCGGCTTCTTCGGCATGCTGGCGCTGCGCGTTCCGGTCGCCGTCGCGCTCGGGCTCGCCTGCCTGCCGCCCCTGCTGATCGAGCCGCGGCTCTGGCCGATGGTGCTCGTGCAGGAGACCTTCAACGCCTACAACAGCTTCATCCTGCTCGCCGTGCCCTTCTTCCTGCTCGCGGCGAACCTGATGACCATCGGCGGCATCACGGAGCGGCTGATCCGCCTCTCGCGCAGCCTCGTCGGGCACCTGCCCGGCGGGCTCGCGCAGGTCAACGTCGTGCTCTCGATCTTCTTCGCCGGCATCTCCGGCAGCTCGACCGCCGACGCCGCCAGCCAGGGCAAGCTGTTCATCGAGGCGCAGGTGCGCGAGGGCTACGACCGCTCCTTCTCGGTCGCGATCACCGCCGTCTCGGCCGTGCTGGCGGCCATCATCCCGCCGTCCATCATGATGATCGTCTGGGGCGGCGTGCTGACGGTGTCGATCGGCGGCCTGTTCCTCGCCGGCGTGGTGCCCGGGCTGCTGATCGGGCTGGTGCAGATGGGCACGGTGCACGCCTATGCCTCGCTGCGCGGCTATCCGACCTACCCCAAGTCGACCTGGACCGAGCTGGGCGCCGCGCTGCTGGTGGCGGGGCCGGCATTGCTGACGCCCTTCATCATCATCGGCGGCAAGATCTTCGGCTGGTTCACGCCGACCGAGGCGGCCTGCATCGCCGTGCTCTACGCCATCTTCCTCTCGGTGATCGTCTACCGGGAGATGAGCGGCCGCGGCCTCTGGAAGGCGTTCAGCGAGACCGGGCGCTTCGCGGCCATCACGCTGTTCTGCGTCGGCACCGCCTCAGCCTTCGGCTGGCTGCTGGCCTTCTACAAGGTCCCCGACGCGCTGCTGGCCGGCGTGGGCACGTGGGAGATGGGACCGATCCTCACCGGCTTCTTCATCGCCGGCGTCTTCCTGGTGGTGGGCTGCTTCCTGGACGCGATCCCGGCCATCATCATCGTGGGCACCATCCTCCAGCCGGTCGCGATGGAGGCCGGGCTGCATCCGATCCACTTCGCGATGATCGGCATCATCAGCCTCGCCTTCGGCCTGGTCACCCCGCCCTACGGGCTCTGCCTGCTGATCTCCTGCGCGGTGGGCGGAATACGCATGACCCAGGCGCTCAAGGACGTCTGCATCATGCTGCTGCCCATGCTGAGCGTGCTGGCGCTGCTGATCATGTGGCCCGACATGGCGCTGCTGCTGCCACGGCTGCTCGAGCCCGACTTCCTCAAGTAGCGGTCGGAAGGGGGCGGGCGCCCGCGCCCCCCTCAGCCGCGGACCAGCAGCCCGCGCCGCACCAGGCGACGGCAGAAGTCGAGCGCGCCGTCGCCGAGCTCGGCCGGCGTCGCGCCTTCGGCCAGGCGCTCCATCCAGGCCAC
>NZ_JAKJIB010000216.1 GCF_021864505.1 Falsiroseomonas oryziterrae | reverse complement strand
GCGGGCGGTCGACCCGGCGCGCGCCGAGCCGCGTTCGCGCACCGCCGAGGCCGGCCTGCCGGCGGTGGTGGCGCTCGCCGCGCTCGCCGCCGCGCTGACCGTGTGGCTCGGCGGCTTCGTCTACGGCTGGTCGAACAACATCTTCCAGATTCCCTTCGTCGAGCGCTGGTTCGACGAGCCCGCCTTCGCCGACGACACCTTCGTCCAGACGCTGCGCTACTTCGCGTCCTGGGTGTGGTCCTTCGCCGCACTCGTCGCGCCGACCTTCGGCACCGAGGCGACCGTGACCGGCCTGCACCTTGTCTCGCGCTTCCTGATGCTGCTGACGATGGCGCTTCTGCTGCGCCACCTCGGGGTGCGCAGCGCCGGCGCGCTCGCCGCCGCGCTGCTGGCGCTCGCGGTGACGGATGCGCTGCACCGCACCTCCCGCGTCGGCGGACACGACCTCTACTACTGGTTCTTCAGCCATTCGGGCATGACCTGGCCGGTGATCCTTCTCTCGCTGCTGTGGCTGTCGCGGGGGCGCGTGGTGGCGGCCGTCGCCTCGAACGGCGTGACCTTCGGCATCAACGGCTTCATCGCCGCCTCGCATGGCGTGGGGCTCGCGGCGGGCGCGCTCGGTCTATGGCCGACGGACCGGGCCGGGCAGCGGCGGCTGGTGCTGCGCTGGCTCGCCGGCCTCGGGCTCGCGCTGCTGATCGGGGCGCCGACGCTCTACTGGTTCTACGGCATGCTGGCGACGCAGCCGCCGGCGCCGGCGGGCTTCGACGGCCGCGACTTCCTGCTGAACTACTGGCCGGAGCATTTCTGGGTCAGCGCGGCGCCCTGGCGCGACCAGCTGTGGATGGCGGCCGCGATCGTCGCCGGCATCGGGGCGCTGCTGGCGCTCGGGGCACCGGCGCGCGTGCTGCTCGCGGCGTTCCTCGGCTATGTCGGGCTGTTCGTCGCGTCCGGACTGCTTCCCTACGTCACGGAGTCGCTGACCCTGCTGAACCTGCATCCGCTGCGCATCTCCTCCGGCCTCGTCACGCTGGTGGCGATGCTGGCGGCGGTGGCGGCGGCGACGCGTGAAGCCTGGACGCCGGGCGCGGGGCGGTTCGCGCCGCTGCGCCGGATCCTCGGGGGGTTCGCGCTGCTCTGCCTGGCCTGGGGCACGCTGCGCATGGTGCTGCTGGCGATGGTGGCGCTGCTCGCCGTCCTGGTGTTGCAGCGGTGGGAGGAAGGGCGGTGGACCGTGCTGCCCGGCGCCCGGTTGGCCGACCGTGTGGCGGGCGGGCTCGCCGGGCAGGCGCGGCTCGGCGTCGCGCTGCCGGTGCTGGCGCTGCTGCTCCTCGCCGCGATCGTGCCGGTCCGCCATGCGCAGTTTGCCGAAGTCCGCCAGGAGCGCGAGGCCGGGCAGGCCGCGATGCGCGAGGCTGGCCTGTGGCTGGCCGCGCGCACATCGCCGGATGCGATCATCTTCGTGCCCGCCGCCGCCGAGCCGCCGCATTCGCACAACCTCCAGGTCTGGGCGCGGCGGCGCGTCTGGTACGACTGGAAGCGCGGCGGCGCGGTGCAGTGGTCGCCGCACTACCATCAGGAATGGCACGCGCGGCGGATGGAGGCCCGTGCGCTGGATACCGTCGCCGCGGCCATCGCCCATGCCTGCCGCAACGGCATCGGCTACCTGGTGGAGACCCCGGAGCGGATGGCGGGCGCCACGTCGCCCGGCATCGTGTTCCGCAACGACCGCTATGCGGTCATCGAGGTGGCGCCGAGCTGCAAGCGCTGAGGCGCCCCGCCGAGCCGCCTCAGCCGCGCGGCAGTTCCTGCTCGACCAGGGTGGCGAAGAAGCTCGCGCCGACTGGCAGCAGGTCGTCGTTGAAGTCGTACTGCACGGTGTGGACCTCCGCCGCGCCCTTCGCGCCGGCGGCCTGGCCGAGCTTGATGTAGGCGCCGGGCCGGTCGAGCAGCATGAAGGAGAAATCCTCGCCGCCCATCACCGGCGGCTTGTCGCGGTGGACGCGGCCGCCGCCGAGCACCGTCTCGGCGGCGCGCGCGGCGCGGCGGGCCTGCTCGGCGTGGTTCACGGTGGGCGGGTAGCCGCGCTTGTAGCGGAACTCCGCCACCGCGTCGTGCGCGGCGGCCGTCGTCTCCACCACGCGGCGCATCGCGGCCTCCACCAGATCCTGCACGCCCGGCGTCATGGTGCGGACGGTGCCGAGCAGCATCGCCTCGTCCGGGATCACGTTCTCCGCCGAGCCGGAGTGGAACTGCGTCACGCTGATCACCGCGCTCTCCAGCGGGTCGACGCGGCGGGCGACGATGGTCTGCAGGGCGGTCACGATCTGCGCGCCGACCACGATGGGATCGAGGCAGGCATGCGGGCGCGAGGCGTGGCCGCCCTGGCCCTTGATCGTGATGTAGAAGCGGTCGGAGGCCGCCATCATCACGTCGTCGCGGATGTCGGCCTCGCCGAAGGGCAGCGTCGGGTCGTTGTGCAGGCCATAGACCGCGTCGCAGGGGAACCGCGTGAACAGGCCTTCCTCGATCATCACCCGCGCGCCGGCGCCGCCTTCCTCGCCGGGCTGGAAGATGAAGTGGACGGTGCCGTCGAAGTTGCGCGTTTCAGCGAGGTACTTCGCGGCGCCGAGCAGCATGGTGGTGTGCCCGTCATGGCCGCAGGCATGCATCTTCCCCGGTGTCTGCGACGCGTAGGGCAGGCCGGTCGCCTCGGTCATCGGCAGAGCGTCCATGTCGGCGCGGAGCCCGATGGAGCGGGAGCCGCTGCCGGCGCGGAGCGTGCCGACGACGCCGGTGGTGGCGATGCCGGTCTGCACCTCGAGGCCCCAGGAACGCAGGAGCTCCGCGACGCGGGCGGCGGTGCGGTGCTCCTCGAAGCGCAGCTCGGGGTGCTGGTGGAAGTCGCGCCGCCAGCCCTCCATCTCGGGCTGCAGGTCGGCAAGGCGGTTCAGGACGGGCATCGGCTATCCTACAGGACGATCGCGTTGTCGGGGTCTAGGACACGAACGACGTAGGCGTCCACCAGCGGCGCGTATTCCTCCCAAAGGCTTCGCAGACGGGGGATCGGCGCCGCATCGCCGTCGACGCGAAGATCCACCAGCGCGAAATCGTGATCGCCGAAGACCAGCAGGCTGGCGGAGCGGACGTCGCCATGCTCGCCGCCCGCCGCCTCGCCGGCTTCCAGGCCGCGCAGCAGGCGCTCGGCGAGCGGAAGCGCGGGATCCGCGGCGAAGGCGTCGGCCATCGCCTGCGGCACCGCGGCGCTGGAGAGGATGTTGCCGATGGCGATGACGTCCGGCCCATGCGCGGCGCCCGATTCCGGCTTCACCCGGGCCCCGTGGAAATGAGCGGTACGCCCGGCGGCGTCGATGGCTGCGAGCTGGCGCCATTTGTGATCGGGCGTGGAGGCCACCAGCGCCGCCACCGTCTCCTCCGCCGTGCAGCCGGAGCGCAGCAGCGCCAAGCCGCGCGGGCCGAGGCGCGGATCGGTGCGGTGCTGCGTCAGCACGGCCCCCACCCCGGGCGCCACGAACTGCACCCGAGCGCCGACCGCGAGGGAGGAGGTCGTCGCCGCGGCGCCGAACTGGCCCGTGCGCGCGCAGCGGCCGATGAGCGAGAAGGTCATGCCCGGGTCCCCTCAGTCGTAGAAGGCCGGCACGCGACGCGCCATGCCGTCATGCAGGTCGAGCATGCGCTGCCGCCAGGCCTCGACCGGGTCATCGGGGGCGAGCGGGCGGAAGGGGCTGGTGACGCGCGCCCATTGGAACGGGCCGAAGGCGATGGCGTCGGCCTGCAGCGGCGCGTCGCCGCCCAGGAAGGGCTGGCTGCGCAACGTCATCCGCAGCGGGTGGATCGCCTGGCGGAACGCCTCGACCTTCGTTTCGCGATCTTCCTGAACGCGTTCCAGTGCCATGCCGAAGCGCGGCTCCCGGGTCGCGCGGAAATAGGCGGCGTCCTCCGGCGTCAGCACCTTCGGGATGTCGGCGATGATCAGGCGGGCGAGGCCGGCCATCAGCGTCGCCTCGGCCCAGCCGTTGACGAAGCGCGCCAGCGCGCGGCCGCCGGCGCCGCCGAACAGGCTGGGGCGGTCGGGGAAGGTGTCCTCGAGGTATTCGGCGATGCCGAAGGATTCGGCGACGGCGCGCTCGCCGTGCAGCAGCACCGGCACCTTCTGCGCGCCATGGGCGGCGATCCGGTCCCGCTCCGTCATCCGCCAGACGATCGTCTCGGCCTCCAGGCCCTTCGCCGCGAGGGCGAAGCGCACGCGCCAGCAATAGGGGCTGAGGAGCCGCGCCGGATCGGCGCCGGCGAGTTCGTAGAGTTTCAGCGTCGCCATGCCCGCATCTGGCCACCCCCGCCGCCAGCCGCCAAGATGGCGCGGGAGGCCACGATGAAGGACGCCCTGCTCGCCCTGGACCAGGGCACGACATCCACCCGCGCGATCCTGCACGACGCGGCGCTCACGCCGCGCGCGACTGCGCAGGTCCCGCTCGAGCAGCACTACCCCTCGCCGGGCTGGGTGGAGCACGAGCCGGAGGAGATCTGGCAGGCGACGCTCGCCGTGCTGCGCGAGGCGCTGGCGGCCGGCGGCGCGCGGGCGGGCGACGTCGCTGGCATCGGCATCACCAACCAGCGCGAGACGACGGTGCTGTGGGACCGCGCGACCGGCCGCGCGGTGCACCGCGCCATCGTCTGGCAGGATCGCCGCACCGCCGATCACTGCGCGCGGCTGCGCGCAGAGGGCGCGGCGGAGGCGATCACGGCGCGCACCGGCCTGCTCTGCGATCCCTATTTCTCCGCCACCAAGCTCGCCTGGATGCTGGACAACGTGGCCGGCGCGCGGGCGGCCGCGGAGCGCGGCGACCTGGCCTTCGGCACGGTGGACAGCTTCGTGCTGTGGCGGCTGACCGGCGGGCGGGTGCACGCGACCGACGCGACCAATGCCTGCCGCACCATGCTCTACGACATCCGTCGGGGCGACTGGGACGAGGAGCTGCTGCGGATCTTCCGCATCCCGCGCGCCGTCCTCCCGAAAATCCGCGACTGTGCGAGCGAGTTCGGCACCACGGATCCCGCGCTGCTCGGCGCCGCGGTGCCGGTGCGCGGCATCGCGGGCGACCAGCACGCCGCGACGCTCGGCCAGGCCTGCTTCGCGCCGGGCATGGTGAAATCCACCTACGGCACCGGGTGCTTCGCGCTGCTCAACACCGGGGATGCGCCCGTGGTGTCGCGCAACCGTCTGCTCACCACCCTCGCCTGGCAGCTCGGCGGGCAGCGGACCTATGCGCTCGAAGGCGCGATCTTCATCGCCGGCGCTGCTGTGCAATGGCTGCGCGACGGGCTGAAGCTTTTCTCCGATGCGGCGGAGAGCGGTCCCTTGGCGCAGCGCGCCGACCCGGCCCAGAAGGTGGTCTTCGTGCCAGCCTTCGTGGGCCTCGGCGCGCCGTATTGGGATGCGGAGGCGCGCGGCGCGATCTTCGGCCTCACGCGCGGGACCGGCCCGGCCGAGATCGCGCGCGCCGCGCTGGAATCGGTGGCGTTCCAGACGCGCGACCTGATCGAGGCGATGGAGGCCGATTGGGGCGCGGGCGGGGAAGGGCGCGTGCTGCGCGTGGATGGCGGCATGGTCGCCTCGGACTGGACGATGCAGTTCCTGTCGGACCTGCTCGGCGCGCCGGTGGATCGGCCGGAGGTGCGGGAGACGACGGCGCTGGGTGCGGCCTATCTGGCCGGGCTGCAGGCCGGATTGCTGCCGCCGCCCGGCCCGGCGGTCGCGCATTGGCGGCTGGAACGCCGCTTCACGCCGCGGATGGCGCGCGCCGAGGCCGATGCGCGGTACGCGCTGTGGAAGGACGCGGTGCAGCGCGTGCTGACCCGATGAGCAGGGACGCCGATTCAGACCTTCGGGCTGCGCCCGCCGGCCATCGGGGTCCGATGATCTACGACACGCTCGGCGCCGCGCCGATCATCAACGCGGCCGGCACCAACACACGGCTCTCGGGCGGGATGATGCACGCGGAGGTCACCGCGGCGATGGCCGAGGCGGCGACGGCCTGCGTGGATATCCTCGAACTGCAGGCCGCGGCGTCGCGCGTCATCGCGGAGGTCACGGGCGCCGAGGCCGGGATCGTCACGTCGGGCGCCTCCGCGGCGCTGCTGCTGGGCGCCGCCGCGTGCATGGCCCGGCTCGACGCGGCCGCGATGGATGCGCTGCCCGAGGCCGAGCGCCGCGACTTCGTCATCGCCCGCAGCCAGCGCAACATGTACGACCGCGCGATCCGCGTGGCCGGCGGGCGGCTGGTGGAGGTCGGGATCCCCGACCGCTTCAGCGGCGCGGGCGTGCGCGATGCCTCCGCGGCCGAGCTCGCTGCGGCCTTCGGTCCGCAGACGGCGGGCGTGCTCTGGGTCGCGCAGCCCTGGAGCGAGCCGCCGCTGCCCGAAGTTGCGCGCGTTGCGCACGATGCCGGGCTGCCGGTGCTCGTGGACGCGGCCGCGCAGCTGCCGCCTGCCGCCAACCTGCGCCGCTTCCTGGACGAGGGCGCCGACCTCGTTGCCTTCTCCGGCGGCAAGGCGATCGGCGGGCCGCAGTCGAGCGGCATCCTCGCGGGCCGGCGCGACCTGGTCTGCTCCGCGCTGCTGCAGATGCTCGACCTCGACCTGCCGGAGCCGCAGTTCCGCCTGCCCCCCGAATTCGCCGGCAACGCCGCGCCGCCGCGCCTGCCCCATCACGGCATCGGCCGGTCCTGCAAGACGGGGAAGGAGGAGATCATCGGCCTGATGGTCGCGCTGCGCCGCTTCGCTGCCGAGGACGACGCGGCGCGCGCCGCGCGGTTGCGCGCGCGGCTCGAAGCGCTGGGCCCCGTGCCGGGCGGCACGATCGCGGATG
>NZ_JAKJIB010000215.1 GCF_021864505.1 Falsiroseomonas oryziterrae | reverse complement strand
CGCGTGCGGCACACGCTCGCGGGCTTCCGGCACTGGCTGGCGGAGGCGCGCGCGGCGGGGCGCCGCATCGGCGCCTATGGCGCGGCGGCAAAGGGGAACACCTTCCTCAACGCGGCGGGCGTGACGGCGGCCGATCTCCTCGCCGTCGCCGATCGCAGCCCGGCCAAGCAGGGACGCCTGCTGCCGGGCAGCCGGGTGCCGGTGGTGACGCCGGAGGCGCTGCTCGCGATGCGGCTGGACGACATCCTGGTCCTGCCCTGGAACATCGCCGGCGAGATCGCGGCGCAGCTTCGCGAAGGCGGTTTCGCGGGGCGGCTCTGGACCGCGGTGCCGGAGATGCGCGCGGCATGATCTTCCGCGCCACCGCGATCGAGGGTGTCATGGAGATCCTGCCCGAGCGCGCGCGCGACGCCCGCGGCGCCTTCTTCCGCGGCTTCTGCGCGGCGGAATTCGCCGCCGCAGGGCTCGACTTCCGACCCGTGCAGGTGAGCTATTCGGAGAACCCGCGGCGGCACACGCTGCGCGGCCTGCATTGGCAGGCGCCGCCGGCGGCGGAGCGTAAGCTCGTGCGCTGCCTGCGCGGCGCGGTGCATGACGTGGCGCTCGACCTGCGCGACGCGTCCGCCACGCGGGGCGCGCATGTCGGCATGACGCTCTCGGCGGAGGCGGGCAATGCGCTCCTCATCCCGCCTGGCTGCGCGCATGGATTCCTGACGCTCACCGACGACGTGCTGCTGGAATACATGATGGATGTGCCGCACGCGCCCGGGCACGCGCGCGGCCTGCGCTGGAACGACCCGGCCTTCGGCATCGCCTGGCCTGCCGCGCCCGCCGTGATCTCGGAACGCGACGCCACCTGGCCCGATCATGGCTGAGCGCGTCCTGCTGACGGGCGCGACGGGCTTCGTCGGCCGGCAGGTGCTCGCGTCGCTGCTGGCGCGCGGTGTCGCGCTGCATGCGGTCTCGCGCGGCGCGCCGCCTGCCGCGCCGGGCGTGACCTGGCATCGGGCGGATCTGCTCGCCGACGGCGTGGCGCTCATTCGCGACGTGCGGCCCACGCTGCTGGTCCACGCCGCCTGGTTCGTCGAGCACGGTCGGTTCTGGACCGCGCCGGAGAATGCCGCGTGGCTCGAAGCCTCGGAGGCGCTGGCGCGCAGCTTCGTCGAGATGGGCGGGCGGCGGTTCGTCGGCGTCGGCAGCTGCGCCGAATACGCCGAGACGGATGCGGCGGATGACCAGCCCTGGCCGGAAACGCGGCGCGTCGCGCCGGCGACGCCCTATGGGCAGGCCAAGGCGGAGCTCGCGGCGCGGCTGGCAAGGCTGCCCATCTCCGTCGCCTGGGCGCGGCTGTTTCACCTGTTCGGCCCGGGCGAGCATCCGGACCGGCTCGTGCCCTCGGTCACGCGCGCGCTGGCGGCGGGCCGGGAGGCGCGGATCGCCTCGGGCCGGCCAGTGCGCGATGTCGCGCCGACGCACTTCGTGGGGGAGGCGCTGGCCGCGCTCGCGTTGTCGGAGGTGACGGGGCCGGTGAACGTCGCCTCGGGCGAGGGACGCTCGATCGCGGAGGTGGCGCGGATCCTGGCCTCGGCCGCCGGACGGCCCGACCTGCTGCGCCTCGGCGCGCTGCCCGACCGGCCGGGCGAGGTGCCGTGCATGGTGGCCGATATCACCCGGCTGCGGCGCGAGGTCGGCTTCACGCGGCCGCCCGCGGTGGAGCGCGCCTTGCGCGACATCGCCGACGCCACGTAGCGCAACCGACGCGCGGCGCGGGCCGTTGCGGGCGCATGGCGCGCTACCGCAACCCCGTCATCGCCGAGCCCTGGGCCGATCCGGCCATTGCCGGCCCGGACGAGGAGGGCTGGTGGTGGTGCTACGCCACCGACGACGAGCACGAGCCGCCGCCACCCCGCCGCTTCAAGGTGGCGCGTTCGCGCGACCTCGTGACTTGGCAGACGCATCCGCCCGGCGCCGAGGCGGGTGCGATCGCCGCGCCGATCCGCAACGCGACGCGGTTCCGCGCCTGTTGGGCGCCGGATGTGCGACGGCTCGGGACGCGCTGGCTGCTCTACGGCTCGCTGAAGTTCGACGACCACACGGAGCAGGCCGGCCACGGCATCTTCGTCGCCGAGAGCGGCGGTCCGACCGGTTTCGGGGCGCCGCGCATCCTCGAACGGGGACCGGGCTTCACCACGATCGATCCGGGCTTCCACGAGGACTCGCGCAGCGGGCGCCGGTACCTCTACTGGGGCTCGGGCGGCGGGCCGATCCTGGCGCGGGAACTTGCCGCCGACGGCCTCGGCTTCGCGGCGTGCTCCGCCCCGCATGCGGTGCTGCATCCCGATCCCGACGATCCCGTTGGGCGGCTCTGGGAAGGCGCGCATGTGATCGCGCGGCCGGGCGACCTGCGGCCGGTGCTGCTCGTCTCCGGCGCCGACACCTGGCGCGGGCCGTATCGGGTTCACGCCTTCCTCGGCGACGACCCGCTCGGCGCCTTCACCGGCGGCGTGGAGGTCCTGCGGGAGAACGCGGCCTGGCAGCTTTGCGGCCAGTGCTTCGCGCTGCGTGACACCGCCGGCCAGGATTGGCTCGCCTATCACGCCATGCGCGGCGAGGCGGTGATCCCGGGGACCGAAGACGTCTGGGCGCATGGCCGCCTCGGCGTCTCGCTCCGCCAGATGTGTCTCGACCGCCTGGTCTGGGGCGCGGACGGCATGCCGCGCGTGCAAGGCGGCTCGCCTTCGACGGATTGGCAAGCGGGGCCGGAGGTGGATGGTGGGCGCGACAGGGATTGAACCTGTGACCCTTCGCGTGTGAAGCGAATGCTCTCCCGCTGAGCTACGCGCCCATCCGCCGGGAGGGCGCTGGATAGGAGGGGCGGGGCGCGGGTGTCAAGCCGGGCTTGCCGGGCGGGCCGTGGCCCCGATATGCCGGTGCAATGCGCCGTTTCCTGGGCTTCCTGCTGCTGTTCCCGGCCGCCGCCGCGGCGCAGCCCATGCGCGCCACCTACGAGGTGCACGCCGCCGGGATGGTGGTGATGGAGGTCGAGGCGCGCTTCGAGGTGACGCCGCGCTCCTATCGGGTCGAGACGGTGGTGCGCACCCGGGGGCTCGCGGCGACCTTCGTGTCGGGCGAGCAGGCGACGCGGGTGGATGGCGGCTGGGCCGGTCCCTCCGCGCTGCCGGCGCGCTACGTGTCGGAGGGGGTATGGCGCGGCCGCCCGCGCCGCATCGCGCTGGACTGGGACGGCGGCGCGCCGCGCGTGACGGCTCTCGTCCCCCCCAACGAGGAGGAGCGCGAGGCGGTGCCCGAGGCGCAGAAGCGCGGCACCACCGACGTGCTGAGCGCGATCGCCCAACTCGGCCGGCAGGTCGCGGCCGAGGGTCACTGCGCGCTGACGGCGCCGGTCTTCGACGGCCGTCGCCGCAGCGATTTCGCCACCCGCGACGAGGGGCGGGAGCGCATCCTGCCGTGGCGGGGCGCCTGGCATGGCGAGGCGCTGCGCTGCGCCTTCGAGGGCCGTCAGGTCGCCGGCTTCCGCCGCGACCAGGACCGTGCCGAAGCGGCGGCGCCGCAGCGCGGAACCGCCTGGATCGCGCCGCCCTTCGCGGGCGCCCCGGCCGTCCCCGTGCGCATCGACATCCCGACCCGCTGGTTCGGCACGGCGACGGCCGTGCTGCTGCGCGCCGAGCCCGGCTGAGCCGCCACCGCAGCGGCGGGCGGGGCAGAGGGCCTCAGCCCCACCGCCAGGGAGAGGGCACGAAGCCGAACCCCTGGCCGCGCGCCTCGACATGGCCGAGGCCCGGGAAGGGGAAGTGATAGCCGAGCACCTGAAGCCGGTCGGTCGACGCCATGTCGAGGATGCGCCGGCGCGTCGTGCTCGCCAGCGCCGGATCGGCGTCGAAGCCGAAGGGCCAGTCGGGGCGGGCGAGGGCGAGGACATGGTGGTTCGCCAGGTCGCCCAGCACCAGCAGGCGGTGGCCCTCGCTCTCCAGGTGGTAGCTGACATGACCGGCCGTGTGGCCCGGCGAGGCGATGGCACGGATGCCGGGCGCGACCTCGCTGTTGGGCGCGAGCGTCGTGAAGCGGGCACGGCGCGGCAGCACCACGTCGCGCGTGCCGGCGACCAGGCTGCGCATCGGCTCGGGCAGCGACAGCCCGGATTCGGCGGTCCAGAACTCCAAATCCGCCGCCGTCATCGCGAAGCGCGCATTGGGGAAGACGTCGCGCCCCGCGGCGTCGGCGATGCCCCAGGCATGGTCGCCATGCGCATGGGTGAAGGCGACGAGGTCGACCTGCGCCGGCTCGATGCCGGCGGCGCGCAGCGCGGTGGCGAGCGTCCCGGCGCCGGGCCCGAAGAGCGGCGAGGGGCCGAGCCCGGCATCGAGCAGCACGATCTCGCGCCCGGTGTTCACGGCGAGGCAGTTGATCTGCGCGGCCACGCGATCGGCCGGCAGGAAGGCGCCGCGCAGCGCCGCCTGCACCTCGGCCTCGGTCGCGACCGTGCCGCCGAAGGTGGGGTGGGCGGGCGCGAGGGTGATCTGCCCGTCGGAGACGACCGTGCATTCGAAGGCGCCGAGGCGGAAGCGATACCAGCCGGCATTCTGGTCGCCACGGAACGGCGCGGCGGCCTGCGCCGCGACGAGCGGCGTGCCGAGCGCAGCAAGCCCGGCGCCGAGCGCGATGCGTCGCGTGATCATCCTCTCGTCTCCTTCTGTGGCGGCCTATCCTGCCGTGTGCGGCGGGCCGCCGGTCAAGCCCGCCGTGGCCTGCGCGAAGCGCGCCGGATCGGCGATCACGCGCGGCACCTTGTGCTGGCCGCCGGCCTTGCCCTGCGCGCGCATCCAGTCGTTGAAGCGGCCGGGCGGCACGACATCCACGACGGGCGGCAGCATCTGCCCGCCCTGGCGGTGCGCGGCATAGTCCTCGTTCAACCCGAGCAGCGCGGCGTCGAAGGCGGGGCCGAGGCGCACGGCTGCGGTGTCGGCGGATTCCACGACCAGGCGGTGGCGACCGAGTTCGCCCACGAATTCCGGGCCGCAGCACCATTCGCCGAGCGTCGCGCGCGTCTCCGCGGCGGCGCGGTCCAGCGCGCGTGTGATCTCCTCGCCGGTCACGTGCTCGCCGAAGGCCGAGAGCATCCAGGCGGTGCGGCCGGTGACCAGCAGGCGCGGCGGCGCGCGGTCCAGGAAGCGCACCACGTCGCCGAGGACATAGGCGAAGAGGCCGGCATTGCTGCTGACGACGACGGCGTAGTCGATGCCGGTCTCGATCGTCGCGGCCCAGTGGCGCGTCGGGTTCGGTGCGTCGAGCTCCGCGACGGGGACGAATTCGAAGAAGCAGCCCCGGTCGAGCACAAGGCGCATGCCCTCGCCCTCGCCGCGGTCCTGGATGGCGACGAAGCCCTCGGAGGCCGGATAGACCTCGCGCGTCGCGCAGCCGCGCGGCAGGAAGGGCGCGAGCCGGTCGCGATAGGGCGCCCAGGCGACGCCGCCATGGATCAGCAATTCGAGGTTGGGGAAGGGCAGGCCGCCCTGCGCCATGCGGTGCAGCAGCACGAGCAGCCAGGACGGGGTGCCGGTCAGAACGCGGACGCGGTCGCGTGGCGTGCGCTCCGCCAGGGCGGCGAGCTTGGCGTCCCAGTCGGGCATGAGGGCGAGGGATTCCGGCGGCCAGGCGCGGCCGCGCAGCAGGCGCGGCACCTCATGCGCGGCGATGCCCGAGAGGTCGCCGCCCCGCACGCCGGGGGCGAGGTCCTGCAGCGCGGTGGAGCCGCCGAGCATGAAGGAGAGGCCTGCGAAGGGACGCGAGCGCGGATGCGCGTGCAGGTGCCAGGCGAGCGTGTCGAGTGCCGCGCCGCGATTCGCCGCCATCTGCGCGGCGGTGACGGGGATGTATTTCGTGGTGCCGGAGGTGGTGCCGGAGGAGAGCGCGAAATACGGGACGAGGCCCGGCCAGGTGACGCCGCGCAGCGTCGGGAAATCAGCTTGCCACCACTCCGACCAGAACTGCTCGTAGCGGCGCAGCTGCACGCGGGACTGGAAGTCGGCGACGGAGCGGATCGCATCGAAGCCATGCGCGCGGCCGAAGCGGGTGTCGCGCGCGGTGCTGACGAGGTCGAGCAGCAGCCGTTCCTGCGTCGGCGCGGGCTCGAGCGCCAGCATCCGTGCGACGCGCGCCCGCGTGAACAGCTTCAGGACGGGCGTGCCGTCTAGCATCAGCGCGGCGCCGCGTCCGACCGCCGGAGGGCCGCAGGCCCGGAGGCGTGGATCGGCCGCGGTTCGAGCACCGTGACCCTGGGGAACTCGCGCGCGACCGTCTCGGCGCGCAGCGGCACGCGGATGGCGCGTCCGTCGCGCCAGAGCGGGACCTGATCCATGAAGGCCGCCGAGCCGAGCCAGCCATCCTGCCCGCCCCACAGCGTGAACCAGTTGGCGTCCGGGTCCGACATGTCGCTGACGTGGCGCGCCATGGAGCCGAAATTCGCCGGACGCGGCACCTCCCCCACCAGCCCGTGGCTGGTTTTCATCGGCGTCTCGCGCGACCCGCCGGTCGGAAAGTCGCCGTAGACGAAGAAGCGGCCGAGCACCGGCAGGTTCACCAGCCAATGCGCGGCACGCAGCCGGTGCATCTCGCCCCAGTTGCCGATGCGGTCGAGATCGGCCTGCGCCGCCGTGGCTGCTTCGCGCAGCACCTGCTCGCGGCGCCCGGCGGGCAGCGCATCGAGGTCGCGCAGCAGGAAGGCGGTGAGGAAGTTCCACTGCGTCTCGGCGCCGCGCGGATTGCCGGTCGCGTCGCGCCGCGTCTCGGGCACCAGCGCGGGGACGAGGTGACGCAGCAGCGCCTCGAAGGCGACGGGCGCGCGGCTCTCGGCGGCATAGTCGCCCTGCCAGCCCGCCAGC